>NZ_KB897788.1:0-163895 GCF_000377145.1 Streptomyces sp. CNT372
GGGGCGGGCGGCCGGTGGCGGGTGGCGGGGCGCGGGGCGGGCGCCGTATGCCGGGCGGGCGGCGCGACCGAGGGGCTAGCGGCGGCCGAGGGGCCAGGCCGGCTCGTGGTGCTCGGCGTCGAGGCCGTTGCTGCGCCGGTCGTCCGCGTACCGCGCGCACGCGTCGGTCAGGGTCTCCAGCAGGGTCAGCGGGTCGGGCAGCGGGTTCTCCACCCCGCGTACCCAGGCCACGCCCCGGTCGCCGTCACCCGGCAGCCGGGCGGGCGGTACCAGGACGTAGCTGCCGCGGCAGTGCCAGCGCAGGCCCGGGTGCTCGTCCATGGTCTCGGGGTGGCAGTCCAGCTCGCACGGCCACCACTCGTCCTCGTCCTCCGGGGTGCCGCGGGTGGCGGTGAAGAACAGCATCCGGCCGTCCTCGCCGTGCTCGTCGAGGACGGCGACCGGGCCCACCTCGACGCCCTGCTCCAGCAGCCTGCGCAGAGCACTGCGACCGGCCTCCAACGGAACGTCCAGGACGTCGTGGACCATGCCGGTCGCGGTGACGAAGTTGGCCTCGGGCTGGTTGCGGGACCAGCGCTCGATCTGGGCGCGGTCCGTGGTGGACTGCGTCTGCCAGGCGAAGGAGAGCGGATGCGTCGCGGGCGTGGGACAGCCGATCCGCTCGCAGGAACATCGGAAGCCGACGGGATGCGCGGCCGGGGCGAGCGGCAGTCCGGCGGCGGCGGTGGCCAGCAGCAGATCCTCGCGGCGGGAGTGCTCCGCCTCGGCGCTCCGGGCCTCGGCCCCGGCGCGGCGGCGCAGCCACTGCGCCAGCCTGCCCTCCCGGGACCGGCCGCCCTCCTGGGACCGACTGCTCTCCGTGCCGCGGATCCGACCGCTACCGTCGCCCATCTATCCCCTCACACCTCACGCATCGTCCGTGCGGACACTGCTGCCATGGTCCCACCATCCTGCGCCCCCGGTGGACACTGTCCCCAACCGGGGTACCGGCTCATCTGTTCCCGCGTGTTCCCGGCGTGTTCCCGGCGCGAGGGGGCGCACGGTGGCAGCTCCCGAGCGCACGGGCCGCGCCCCGGGACGGGAGGGGGTCGCAGCGGTGTCGGGGCGGCGGCGGGGCGGACCGTGCGCCGGGTGCGCGGGGCCGGGCACGGGGCCTGGGCGCGGAGGGGGCGCGCCGGGTCAGGAACGGGGCGCGCCAGGGGCAAGGCGGGGCGGGTCAGGAGCGGAACGGGGCGGGTCAGGAGCGGGGCGCGAGGCCGTACACGGCGTAGTCGACGATCGTGTCCGCGTACGCGTGCGTCAGGGGCAGGGTACGCAGCAGCCAGCGGTGGGCGAGGGGCCCGACGAAGAGCTCCAGGGCGATCCGGGGATCCAGGTCGGCCCGCACCCCGCCCGCGTCCCGGGCCGCGTTCAGCCGGTCCGTGTACAGCCGGAGCTGGGGTTCGAGGAGCTTCTCGACGAACACGGCGCCGACCTCGGCGTCCAGGATGCCTTCGGCGGTCAGGGCGCGGGCGGGGGCGTCGTAGACGGGACTGTTCATCTCGTCGACGGTCGCCCGCAGCACGAGACGCAGGTCCGCGGCGAGGTCGCCGGTGTCCGGGATGGCGTACTCCCCCGGCCCGCCGGGCTGCCCGGGGCCGCCCGCCTCCCCCGGCACCTGTGCCGCCTCGGCCGCTTCGGCCGCTTCCGCGGCGGCGCGGTCGGCCAGGTCGAGGAACGCCTCCAGCAGAACGGCGCCCTTCGACGGCCACCAGCGGTAGATGGTCTGCTTGCCGACGCCGGCCCGGGCGGCGATGCCCTCGATCGTGGTCCGGCCGTACCCGACCTCCCCGACGAGCGCGAGGGCCGCGTCGTAGATCGCACGGCGCGAACGCTCACTGCGGCGGGAGGAGTCGGGGGCGGTCCTGGCGTCGGTCATGGGGCCAACGTAGCAAGAGGAGAGACGAGACGTCTCGGACAGGCGGGCGGGCCGACGCGCATCCGCGGCGCGCGACCGGATCCGGCCCAGGGCGGGCCGGGGCCCGGGCCCGTCGGGCGTGGGCCCGGCCCGGAGGCCCGGCACCGCCCCGTCCGCAGCGGGCCCGGTGCGCGACGCCAGCCGGTCCAGGGTCGGCCCGGTCCGGACGCCCGGACGGGCAGGACGCCCACCCCGTCCCGCGTGAGCCCGGTCCGGCGTGAGCCCGGACCCGCGTGGACCCGGACCCGCGTGGACCCGGACCCGCGTGGACCCGGACCCGCGTGGACCCGGACCCGCGTGGACCTGGACCCGCGTGGACCTGGACCCGCGTGAGCCCGGACCCGCGTGGACCCGGACTGCCCTGAGCCCGGCACCGCCACGTCCGGAGCGAGCAAGGGCCCGCCCCGTCAGGCGTCCGCCGCACCCTCCGCCTCCGGAGGCCACGCCTCGCCCCACGCCGTGTCGCGGGCGGCCCGGTACAGCGGGCCGTGGCGCTTGGTCACGGTCTCCCGGCGCAGCCCCTCCGCCTCCGTGCACAGGTCGAGCAGGACCAGCCCCTTGCGGATCTGCGGTCTGCGCACGACCCGGGCCGGGGCGGGAGCCACCGGACCCGGAACCTCCGCGTCGCCGCCCGCGCCGCCCTCGCCGGCCCCGCCCCCGCCCCGCACCGCGGCCACATAACTGAACTTCTCGTCCTCGTACGCCAGCGAGCCGCCCTTGATCTGCCGGTGCAGAGAGGAGCGCGAGACGCGGGCCGCGAAGTGGCACCAGTCGGAGCCGGGCACGATCGGGCAGGCGGCACTGTGCGGACAGGGCGCGGCGACGGTCATACCGGCCGCGACGAGGGCGTCCCGGGCGCGGATGATCCGCTCGTAACCGTCCGGAGTGCCGGGTTCCACGATGACCACGGCCCGGGCGGCGCGGGCGGCCTCGGCGACGACCACGTCCCGGTCCGCTTCGCTCAGCTCCTTGAGCACGTACGACACCGTGACGAGATCACTGCTCTCGATACGGAGCGCCGCTCCAATACGAGAGCGCTGCCACTCCACGGCACCGAGCGACGGCACGCCCGAGGCGCGGGCCAGTTCACGGCCGAGGGCGAGCGCCGGCTCGGCCCAGTCCAGGACGGTCGTCGACGGCGGCCGCTCGGCCCACGACTCCGCCACGGCCCAGCTCGCCGCCCCCGTCCCGCCCCCGATGTCGGTGTGCGTCACGGGCGCCCACCCGGGCACGGCCTCCCGCAGCGCGTCCAGGGCCGACCGCACCGCCTCGTAGGTCGCGGGCATCCGGTACGCGGCGTACGCGGCGACATCCGCCCGGTCGCGGAGGACGGGGGCGTCGGTCGGGGTGGTCCCCCGGTAGTTGGCGATCAGCCGGTCGACGGCCCGGGCGGTCTGCGTGGGCGGCAACCCGGCCAGCAGCCCGGCGAGGGTGTCGCGCAACGTCTCGGCGGTGGGGGTGGTGGCGTTCACCGGAAAATCCTAGTCGTCCCCGTCGAATGACCGGGGCGCCCGCCCTCCGGTGCCCTGCTTACCCAGGTGGCTTACCCAGGTGCCCTGCTTCCTCAGATGCCTTGCTTCCTCAGATGCCCTGGTTCCTGCGCTGCCAGGGGCGGCACAGCACCAGGAAGCAGGTCACGGCGGCCAGGGCGCAGGACAGTTGGACCACCGCCATCGGCACCGCCGTCCGCTCCCCCGCGATCCCGACCAGCGGCGAGGCGACGGCACCGACCAGGAACGACGAGGTGCCCAGCAGCGCCGACGCCGAACCGGCCGCGTGCGGGGTGCGCAGCAGGGCGAGCGCGTTGGTGTTCGGCATCGCGAGACCCATGGCCGACATCAGCACGAACAGCCCGGCCGCCACCGGCACCAGGCCGACCTCGCCGAAGAGCCCGGACGTCATCATCAGCAGCGCGGTCGCCGCCAGGGTGATCACCGTGAGCCCGAAGCCGAGCGCCTTGTCCAGCGACACCCGCCCGACGAGCACCTTTCCGTTGATCTGACCGACGACGATCAGCCCCACCGAGTTGAGCCCGAAGAGCAGACTGAACGTCTGCGGCGAGGCCCCGTAGATCTCCTGCACCACGAACGGGGACGCGGCGATGTACGCGAAGAGCGCGGCGAAGGCGAGGCCGCCCGCGAGCATGTAGCCGGTGAACACCCGGTCCGCGAGCAGGCCGCGCATGGTGCGCAGGGCCTCGCCAACCCCGCCGGAGTGGCGTCGCCCGGGCGGCAGGGTCTCGCCGAGCCACTTGACGACGACCAGGGTCAGCAGCAGGCCGACACCGGTGAGGACGACGAAGATCCCTCGCCAGTCGGTGATCCGCAGCACCTGGCCGCCGATGAGGGGCGCGACGATCGGCGCGGCTCCGGAGATGAGCATCAGGGTGGAGAAGAAACGTGCCATCTCCACGCCGTCGTACAGGTCGCGGACCATGGCGCGGGCGATGACGATGCCGGCCGCGCCCGCCAGGCCCTGGACCAGCCGGAAGGCGATGAGGAGTTCGGCGGTGGGGGCGAGGGCGCAGACGGCGGTGGCGAGGACGTAGAGGACCATGCCGGCGAGCAGGGGCCGGCGGCGGCCCCACCGGTCGCTCATCGGGCCGACGACCAGCTGCCCGAGGGCCATGCCGGCGAGGCAGGCGGTGAGGGTGAGCTGCACGGTCGCGGCGGGCGCGGAGAGCGAGTCGGTGACGGCGGGCAGGGCGGGGAGGTACATGTCCATGGACAGGGGCGGGAGGGCGGTGAGCCCGCCCAGTACGAGGGTCACCACCAGCCCGGCCCGGCGGGCCCCGGCGCCGTCCCGGCCGGCCGCCGTCGTACCCACGCCGTCCCCGCCGGCGGTCCGGACGTCCCCGGCCTCCGGGCCGGACCCGGACGCCGCCGGACCGGACCCGGACGCCGCCACCGCCCCGCCGCCGGAATCGGCCCCGGGGAGGACCCCGGAAACGGCGGCCCCGGGGACGGCCCCGGGAAGGGCTTCCGTCCCCGGGACGGCGACCGCCCCGGGGAGGGCGGCGGCCTCGGCCACGGGCTCGGGGTGTACGGCGGACATCTCGGGGTGTACGGCGGGTACGGGGTGGTGTCCTTCGTGGCTCTGGCCGCGGTCCGGCATCGACAGCTCTCCTGTTCCTGGTTTCAACGAACTATGCTCTCAGCCCGATCGCTTGATCGAATCCATTCGGACGGGGCGCCCGTGCACACCACCCGCACCACCATCACCCCCGACGGAGCCGCGGCCACGGCCTCCGACCGGAACCGGCCCCTGCGCTGGGGCATCCTGGCCACCGGCGGCATCGCCGCCCGCTTCACCGAGGACCTGCTGCGGATGCCCGACGCCCGGGTGGTCGCGGTGGCCTCCCGCAGCGAGTCCTCGGCCCGGGCCTTCGCCGACCGGTACGCGATACCCCGCGCCCACGGGAGCTGGGCTGGGCTCGCGGCGGACGAGGATGTGGACGTCGTCTATGTGGCCACACCACACTCCGCGCACCGGGCGGCGGCCGGTCTCTGTCTGGAGGCGGGGCGTCCGGTGCTGTGCGAGAAGCCGTTCACGCTGAACGCGGCGGAGGCGGCCGAACTCGTCGCCCTCGCCCGCGCCCGGGGCACGTTCCTCATGGAGGCCATGTGGATGTACTGCCATCCGGCTGTCCGGAAACTCACTGAGCTCGTCCGGGACGGCGCGATCGGCGAGATCCGCACCGTGCAGGCGGACTTCGGCTTCGCCGCGGCGCCGGACGCCGCACACCGCCTGCGCGATCCGGCCCTCGGCGGCGGCGCCCTGCTCGACCTCGGCGTCTACCCGGTTGCCTTCGCCCAGCTCCTGCTCGGCGAACCGGACCGCGTCCGGGCGGACGCGCTGCTGAGCGAGGAGGGCGTCGACCTCAACACCGGGATGCTGCTCGGCTGGGACGGCGGCGCGACGGCGCTGCTGAGCTGCTCGATCACGGCCGCCACCCCGGTGACCGCCTCGGTGAGCGGGACCCTGGGCCGGATCGACGTGCCCGACGGCTTCTTCCACCCGGAACGCTTCGTGCTCCACCGGACGGGCGCGGAACCGGAGGAGTTCACCTTCACCGGGCGCCGCGACACGATGGAGCACGAGGCGGCCGAGGTGACGCGCGCGCTGCGGGCGGGCGAGACGGAGTCCCCGCTCGTCCCGCTGGACGGCACCCTCGCGGTGATGCGGACACTGGACGCGGTGCGCGCGCGGATCGGGGTGCGCTTCCCCGGCGAGTGACCGCGCCGGGCCGGGTCCGTTCCCCCCTCGCCGCCCCGCGTCCGCATGGCGCTCGGCCGCCCCGGCCCCCGGTGTCCGGCTGTCCGCCTCACCGTCCCTCCGCCCCCTCTCCGCGTCCGTATGGCGGTCGGCCGCGCCCCGCTTGCCGCGCCGGCCCGTACGCTGCGCAGCCATGAGCGCTGTACGGAAGATCGCGGTGGTGACGGGAGCGGGCTCGGGGATCGGCCGGGCCGTGGCGCTGGAGCTGGCGTCGGCCGGCTGGTCGGTGGCCCTGGCCGGGCGCACGGCCGGCTCCCTGGACGAGACCGCGTCCCTCGCCGGCCCGGACGCGGACGTCCTGGCCGTCCCGGCGGACGTGACGGACCCGGACGCGGTGACGGCCCTGTTCACCACGGTCCGCGAGCACTTCGGCCGCGTGGACCTCCTCTTCAACAACGCGGGCACCTTCGGCCCGGGTGGCATCGGCTTCGCGGACCTCCCGTACGGGGCGTGGCGCAAGGTCGTCGACGTCAACCTGAACGGCGCGTTCCTCTGCGCCCAGGCCGCGTTCCGCCAGATGCGCGACCAGGACCCGCGGGGCGGCCGGATCATCAACAACGGCTCCGTCTCCGCCCACGCACCCCGCCCGGACTCGGCCCCCTACACCGCGACCAAGCACGCGCTGACGGGCCTGACCAAGTCCATCTCCCTCGACGGCCGCCCCCACCGGATCGCCTGCGGCCAGATCGACATCGGCAACGCGGCCACCGACATGACCCGCGCCATGCAGCAGGGCGTCCGCCAGGCCAACGGCGACCTCGCCCCGGAACCGGTCATGGACGTCACCGACGTCGCCCGCACGGTCCGCCACATGGCGGACCTCCCCCTGGAGGCGAACATCCCGTTCGCGACGGTGATGGCGACGAACATGCCGTACATCGGGCGGGGTTGACGCCGGAGCGGGCGGCCCCCGGGCGGCGCGAGGCACGGCGGCGGTGCCGTCCGCTGCCCCCATCCCGAAATCCTCCGCCGGGGCCCGAGTCCGTCAAGGAGCCACCGCGCGGACGATGAGCGTTCCGATGTGCCCGGGGTGAGGCGCGTCGAGGACCCGCACCTCGGCCGTGGCGAACCCGGCCCGGGTGAGCAGTCGCTCCCACACCGGCGGGCGGTAGCTGTACCGGTACGTGGACATCGCCTTCCCGGCGAAGCCGCCCTTGTACATGCCCTGGGGCCCGTACGCGCCGGGGATGGCAGGCGGCTGCGAGAACACGAAGACGCCGCCCGGGCGGAGCCGTCGGCGGACGAGGGGGAAGAGGCGGCCCGGGTCGGTGAACCAGGCGGCACCGAAGATCGAGTAGACGGCGTCGTACGTCTCCTCGTGCGCGCTCAGGAACTCCAGCACCTCGGAGCACACGAACTCCGCGCCGGTTCCTTCCCATTTCGCGGTGGTCTTCTCGACCATGACGGGTGACAGGTCGACGCCCCGGGCGGCGATGCCGCGCCGGGCGAGGTGGGCGAGGGCCCGGCCGGTGCCGCAGCCGATCTCCAGCACCGAACGCGGGGCGCCCAGCAGTTCCGGGCCCGGTCCGTGTCCGGAGTACTGGGTCCAGCAGAAGCCCGGTTCCGCGTCGTCCTTGAAGGCGGAGGCGGCGAAGGTGTCCCACAGCTCCGTCTCGGCGGCGATGTCGTGGTGTGCGGGCAAGGCGGTTCCTCTTCGCAAGGGACCGGCCCTCGCCCCCAGGAAGTCGGGGGCGGGGCCGGCGCGTCCGTCAAAGGGCCGCGAAGTGGACGAACGCGGTCCAGGCCGTGGGGGCCACGGCGAGGGGGGTGCGGGTGGTGTCCTTGGAGTCGCGGACGTGGACGGCGTCGGGGCCGGTGGCGACCTCGACGCACTCGCCGCCGTCACCGGCGCTGTAGCTGCTCTTGATCCAGACATCTTCGTCCGGGCAGAGCCCGGCCGTCGTCTCCCCGCTCATCTCTCTCCCAACAGCTTCTCGATCAACGCGCCTGATTCTGCCGGAGTATGGGCCTGTGCACGCAGGGACCCATACGTGCGCTCAAGCTCACGGACCCTCTGACGATCCACGTGGACCCGACTGTCGCCCTGCACCTCCGCGTAGGCGATCCTGCGCCCGTCCTTCATCTCCATCAAGGTGAACGGGCCTGCCAATCCCGCATGCTCTTGGCGGGAGAGCGGCATCACCTGGATCTCCACGTTTCTCTTCTCTTTCAGAAGCAGGAGCTGCTCCAACTGCGCCCTCCACACCGTCAGGCCCCCCAGCGGACGCAGGAGCACGGCCTCCTCGATGACGAAGCTGACGTGCGGCGCGGGCCGCCGGTCGAGGACCTCCTGACGGGCCAGCCTGGCTACCAGGCGCTGCTCGATCACATCATCGTCCAACTGAGGACGCCACATGGAGAACACCGCACGCCCGTACTCCTCGGCCTGCAGGAGCCCCGGCACAGCCTGCGTGGCGTAGACGTGAAGCACAACCGCCTGAGCCTCCAGCTTGGCCGCGCCCTGGAAGAACGGCGGATACTGAGCCCGCGCCACCTCCTCCGCGCTCGCGCTCAGCACCCCACCCGCGCCGAGCACCTCGTCCGCCAGATCGATGAACGCCGTCGGCGGGATGCGTCTGCCCTGCTCGAAGGCGGCGATGGTCGAGGCCGAGTAGCCGGTCAGCGAGCCGAGCTTCGCCCGGTCCATTCCCGCCCGCTCCCGACACAGCTTCAACTGCCGGCCGAAGACGGACACCATGCCCGTCCCGGCCTCGTTCTCCGGTTGCTGCACCTCGTCGTCCACGCCGCAACTCCTCCCGTCCGACGACCACCGCCACGCCACCGAACCTGGTCCAACGTGCCGCCTGCGAACCGGTCACGCCCGCGCCGCACACAAGCGCGCAGCCCGCGCGTACAGCCCGTACTCGTCGGCGCAACGCTCCTGTTCAACGCTACGCACGGTCCGCGAGCGTTGGCCCCATGAAGTCAGCAACTCCCCCGAACGGGCATATGCCGCAGGAGCCCGCGCCCGAGCGCGAGTTCACCATGCGCTTCACCTCGACGCCCCGTGGCGCCCGCCTCGCCCGCCGGCTCGTCTCGCACCGGCTGAACGACTGGGGCCACCCCTACACGACTCCGGCCAACGAGGCACTCACGCTCATCGCTGCGGAACTCACCGCCAACGCCGTACGGCACGGACACGTCCCCGGGCGGGACTTCCGCGTCCGGCTCACCCTGACGGAGGGCACCTTCCGCATCGCGGTGACCGACACCCGGACCGAGAAGCTGCCTCCCACGAATGCCCCGTCACCCGACTCCTCGTCCGAGTCCGGGCGTGGACTGCACCTCGTCGCCGCCCTCGCGGACGACTGGGGCGTCAGCCCTCGCGAGGCAGCACCGGGCAAGACCGTGTGGGCGGAGCTGTGTACACGGCAGCAGGGCCACCCGCGCACAAGGCGAGTGGTTCCCGACACGACGGACGTCGATCTCCTGCTGGCTACTGCTTCACTGCTGCGCGACGGCCCCGGGTCGCGGCCGGAGGACGCCAGGCGAGGAGATCGTCGTCCGTGAGCCCGTGCTCGCGCTGCTTCTGCCCGGCGGTAATCGGCGGTGGCGTCGATGCGCTTCTGGACGATGCCGAAGCAGGGGGCGGGCCAGTGGGCGAGGATCTCCGTGAAGGTCCCCGGCCCAGGGGTGCGCGCCCGGCCTGCGGGCCGGGGCGTTCTCCTCGTTGGCCTCGATGTACTGGTGCTCCACGCCGCCGCACAGCCGCCAGAGAGCCGTCGGCTCGGCGGAAAGACCGAAGCCGAGGTGCTGCCTCAGCCGGGCGTCGGCGGCCCCGCGTGAGCGACAGGGGGCGGCCAGGACTGCGCGGGCCCCGTACCAGCCCCGGCCGCCGCCCTGCGGGCGCGGCGGAGCAGGTGGGCCCCCGCACCAGCCCCAAGGGCCTCCGACGCAGGTCGGAGGCCCTTTCCGGGGCAAAGCGGCCGGAGCGGCAGACGAGTCGGGCATACGCCGGGTTCTGTACCCCGGGACCTCGCGGTCGTCGGGGTGACGGCCATCCATCTAGGGCCGGCGTTGCCGCCGGCCTCGTGCGGTCTACCCGCGGACTCGGGCGGGCAGCCCTCGAACGTCCGCGCAGGAGCGCCGGGGCGCTCCCTCTTGACCTTGCTCCGGGTGGGGTTTACCTAGCTGCCCAGGTCACCCTGGGCACTGGTGGTCTCTTACACCACCGTTTCACCCTTACCGAGGACCGAGGTCCCCGGCGGTCTGTTTTCTGTGGCACTGTCCCGCGGGTCACCCCGGGTGGCCGTTAGCCACCACCCTGCCCTGTGGAGCCCGGACGTTCCTCGGGAGGATCCGGGGATCCCCACGCGGCCGCCCGCCCGGCTCGTCTGCCGTGCGCACCATGCTACCCGCCGGCCGGGGGCGGTCGGTCAGGCGAGGTCGGCGGTCTCCAGGTCGAAGCCGAAGGGCTCGGGGAGGGTCAGGGGCTTGCCGAACGGGAGGGTGGTGAGCTGGCGGTAGTCGCCGTTCTCCGGGTCGGAGAAGAGGGTCAGGGCGGAGGCGTCCCGGTCCACCAGGAGGTACAGCGGGATCTCCGCCCGGGCGTAGCAGCGGCGCTTGGCCTCGCGGTCCGCGTGGGGGCGGGTCGAGGTCACCTCCAGGACCAGGGCGACGCCGTCGCTCGGCATCCAGGGCTCGGCACCGCGGAACAGCCGCAGGTCCCGGCGTGCGAAGGTGCCGTCCGGGATGACGTGGTTGCGGGGGCAGTCCGGGGCGCTGCGCAGCTTCAGCCCCTTGTTGCCCGAGAACTGCATGTCGGTTCGTGAGCGCCGGATGACTTGGTGGGCGATCACGTCGATGTAGTCCTCGTGGTCCCCGTCCGGCGGCGGTGTCACAACGATCTCCCCCTCGATCAGCTCCGCCCGGAAACCCTCCGGCGTGTCCAGCGCCAGGAAGCCCTCCAGCAGGACGTCGTCCCGCGTGAGCGGTTCATGCGGCACGGCAGTCATGTCGCGCTCCTCCCTCGGTCGCCGATCATGCTCGGACATCGCTGCTCCCGCCGTCCCGGACATGGGGGTCGTTCCCTCGATCGTGGCACATGGTCAAGGGGTTCCGGAGGCACCGCGAGGCCGGGGCGCCGGTGGTGGCTTGACCCTGTCGCAGCGTCATGGTTTCCACTGGACGCCATGAGGATCGGAGAGCTCGCCGCACTCGTCGGCGTCACACCGCGGACCGTTCGGCACTACCACCAGCAGGGGCTGCTGCCCGAACCCGTGCGGCGCGCCAACGGGTACCGCGAGTACGGGCTGCGGGACGCCGTGGTGCTGGCCCGGATCCGGCGGCTGACCGAGCTGGGGCTGGGGCTCGCCGAGGTGCGGGACGTGCTGGCCGACGACGCCGGGCGGGAGCTCGCCGAGGTGCTGGAGGAGCTGGACGCCGACCTCGCCGCGCAGGAGGCGGCGATCGCGCGGCGCCGGGCACGGCTCGGGGAGCTGGTGGCGCAGGCACGGGACGGGCGGCTGCCGGTGGAGGGCCCGGTGTCGGCGGAGCTGACGGTTCTGCTCGGGGCGCTGGGGCCGACGGACTCCCCCATGGCGGCCAAGGACCGCGAGCACCTGGCGCTGATGGACTCACTGGTTCCGGACGAGCAGCGGGCCGAACTCTTCGCCCTGCTGGGGCCGTTGGCCGGTGACGAGGGATACGCGGCGAGAGTGCGGGCCCTGTACGGGCGGCTGGACGAACTGGCGGACGCGGCGGCCGACGACCCGCGCGTGGAGCCGCTGGCGGCGGCGCTGACGGACTCGGTGCCGGATGCGCTGCTGGCGTTGATGAACGAGGAGGAGCGGAAGGGGAAGCAGGGGGGCGGCCCGTTCGAAGCCGCGGACGGGCCGTTCGCGGGCGCGTTCGGGGAGGCGTTTCTGGCGGACTTCGCGCCGGCGCAGGCGGCGGTGGTGCGGCGGATGCTCGGGCTGCTGAAGGAGAGGGCGGACGGCGCGGCCGGAATCGGGCCGGGGGCCCAGGGCAAGCAGGGCGGGCAGGGAGACCGGGGCAAGCAGGGCGGGCAGAGGGCGGGGCGATGACGGTGGGACGGGGCGCGGTGCGGGACATGGGGCTGAGGACCTGGCGGGCGCTCCTCGGGGTGCTGCCGGTGAAGGCCGCGCGGCTGCTGGAGCACGAAGTGCGCGGGGTGCACAGCCTGGTGCTGTGGGTGGCGCGGCGCAGGCACGGTGTGCCGGCGGGGGCGTACGCCGGCGCGTACACCGGGCCACAGGCGGCGATGATGTGGGGCCTGATCTTCGTCGCCGTCGTGGAGGCGGTCGCGCTGGCCGTGTTCATCCCCTGGCCGCTGGTGCACGGGATCGTGCTGGTGGTGGATGTCTACGGTGTGCTGATCGCGGTGGCGATGCACGCGGCCTGTGTGGTGCGGCCACATGTGGTGGAACCGGACGGGTCCCTGCGGCTGCGCTGGGGCGCGCTGGTGGACGTACGGGTGCCGGTGGACGCCGTCGCCCGGGTGCGGGTGGAGCGGCGCTTCCCCGACGGGAAGCTGGTCACCCTGCGCGAGGACGGTTCGGTGGAGCTGGTGGTCGGCGGGCAGACGACGGTCGCGGTGGACCTGGTCCGACCGGTCCCGTTCGTCCGGCCGCTGGGTGCGCGGGCGGTCGCGGAGGGAACGATCCGCTTCCACGCCGACGACCCGGCCGCGTTCGTCGCCGCGTACCGGAAGGCCGGTGAAGGCGACGGCGACGGCAGGGTCGAGGGAGCGGGAGCGGTCGCGCCGGGGTGAGGGCCACGCAGGGGTGCTGAGGGGCTACGCCGGGGCGAAGAGGACCGAGGGGGTGGCCGGGTCGGCGTGGGTGAGGCGGACGGGCAGGCGCTCCCCCAGCGGCAGCGCCACCCCGTCGCCCTCGATGCGGGCCACCACCGCCGGGTACGCCAGGTGGACGGTGCCCACGTCGGGGGAATTGTCCTTCACGTCCACCACCACGCCGTCGAAGACCTCGCCCACCCGGTCGCGCAGCACCGCCGCCTCGACCAGGTCGACGCAGGCACGTTCCACCGCGTTGGCGCGCCGGGACCCTTCGGCCATCTCGCCCGGCAGGGCCGGGAGCGCGGCCGTCACCCACTCCGGCGGCTCCCGCCCCGCGACCGCCGCCACGCACAGCTCGCCCGCGTACCGGTCGACGAGCCGGCGCAGTGGCGCGGTGCAGTGGGTGTACGCGTGCGCGACGGCCGCGTGCACGAAGGGCGTCGGCAGCTCCCCGCCGGTGAACGCGCTGTAGCCGGCCCCGCGCAGCAGCGTCGTGCACTCCTGGAGGAAGGCGGCGTGACGCGGCTCGCGCGCGTCGAGGGAGCGGACGAGGGCCGCGTACGAGACGTGGTGCGGCCACTCGATCCCCAGCGCCGTCGCCGAGCGGCGCAGCCGGGCCACGGCCCCGTCGGGTGCGGTCGGCAGGGTGCGCAGGATGCCCGTACCGGACGCGATCATGACATCGGCAGCGGCCATGCCGGTGAGCAGGGAGATCTGGGCGTTCCAGCCCTCGGCGGGCAGCGGGGCGCGGTACGCGAGGACGAAGGTGCCGTCGCGTTCGTTGATCTCCTGCTCGGGGACGTCGAGCGAGATGCCGCCGCGTGCCGCCTCCAGCGCCTCGCGCAGCCGTCCGATCTCCCGGAGCAGGGCGAGGGGCTCCTCGGCGGCGCCGGTGTCGATCTGCCGCTGTACATGGGCGTAGTCGAGGCGGGCGCGGCTGCGGACGAGGGTGCGGCGCACCTCGGTGCCCGCCGCGGTGGCGAGGGGCGCGCCGTCGGCGTCGAGGTCGATGCGCCAGAGCAGGGCGGGGACGGTCCGGCCGGGGAGCAGGCTGGCCGCGCCCTCGGAGAGGACGGGCGGGTGCAGCGGGACGTGCCCGTCGGGGAAGTACAGCGTCTGGACGCGCCGGTGAGCTTCGCGGTCCAGCGGGCCGCCGGGGGCGACGAACGCGGCGACGTCCGCGATCGCGTAGTGCACGCGGTAGCCCCCGCCGGGCCGGCGGGCCAGGTGCATCGCCTGGTCGAGGTCGGTGGAGCCGGGCGGGTCGACGGTCAGGAACGGCAGGTCGCTGACGGGGGTGTCGGGGCCGATGGCGGGGGTGCCGGCCGCCGTCTCCGCCTCGGCCAGGGCCTCGGGCGGGAACGGGCCCGGTACGTCGGGGGTGGTGCGGATCTCGCGCAGTGCGGTGCGCAGCGTGGCCTCGGCTGCGCCGGTCAGATGCATGGGGCGGCGGGGCATGGACCGAGCGTATGGCGGGGTGGAGGTGGGAGCACGTCGGAGCAGGGGGCGGCGCCGGGCTGGCCGGGCGCGCAGGCGGGGTGCGCCCGGGGCGCAGGCTGGAGGCGCCCGGATGGGGCCGGGTTCGGGTGGGTGCGGCTGGGGTGCGCAGGCGGGGGCGGATTGAGGCAGGGGGCGCCTAGGCGGGGGCGGGTTCGGGTGGGGTTCGGCCGGGGGCACGCGGGGCGGGCGGCCGGGCGCGGGTTCGGCTGGGGGTCGGCAGTGGGCACGGGAGTCCGGGGCCACGGGGGCGGACTGGGGTCGGGCGCGGGGTTTGTAGGGTTGCCGGGGGGCCGCACCCCCTCCCCGTACGTCATGAAGGAGAACCGCCGTGCTCGTGCTGCTGCCGCCGTCGGAAGGCAAGGCCCCCGCCGGGCGCGGAGCCCCGCTGAAGCCGGAGTCGCTGTCCCTGCCGGGGCTCTCGGAGGCGCGGGCGGCGGTCCTGGACGAACTGGTCGAGCTGTGCGCGGCCGACGAGGCCAAGGCGCAGGAGGTCCTCGGGCTGAGCGACGGCCTGCGCGGCGAGATCGCGAAGAACGCGGAGCTCCGGACGGCGGGGGCGCGGCCGGCCGGCGAGCTGTACACCGGGGTGCTGTACGACGCGCTCGGCCTGGCCACCCTGGACGCGTCCGCCCGGCGCCGGGCCCGGGAGTCCCTGCTGGTGTTCTCGGGGCTGTGGGGCGCGCTCCGGATCGGCGACCGCGTCCCGCCGTACCGCTGCTCGATGGGCGTCAGGCTGCCCGGGCTGGGCGCGCTCGGCGCGTACTGGCGGGGGCCGATGGCGGGGGTCATGCCGGAGGCGGCGGGCGGCGGTCTGGTGCTGGACCTGCGGTCGTCGGCGTACGCGGCGGCCTGGAAGCCGAAGGGGGCGGTGGCGGACCGGACGGCGACGGTCCGGGTGCTGCACGCGCAGGTGGTGGACGGGGTGGAGAAGCGCTCGGTCGTCAGCCACTTCAACAAGGCGACGAAGGGGCGGCTGGTGCGGAGCCTGCTGGAGGCGGGAGCCGTCCCGCGGACGCCGTCGGCGCTGGTCGAGGCGTTGCGGGACCTGGGGTACACGGTCGAGGCGGAGGCGCCCGCGCGGGCGGGGCGGGCGTGGGGGCTGGACGTGGTGGTGACGGAGATCCACTGAGTTGCCGACAACGTGAAACCCCAGGTCAAAGAGCTGGTATGACCGATCTCGAAGTGCTCGTCCTGGTCGTGGGCAGGAGCCCACGGAGAAGCTCATCCGTCTGCGGTTGATCTCGAGGTTCGTCAGGACGAGCAGGGCGCGCAGGAGGCGGGTGGCGCGGGCGGGATCGGTGCGGACCATGGTGAGGACGCGCCAGTTCCCGGGGTGGGCGAAGCCGTGCTCAACCGGTGCCCATCCGGCAGCGAGAACACTGTTGGCCTCCTTCTGGCCTCGAGTGAGCTTGTGGGCACGAGTGGCGATGTACCCGGTGACGATCACGGGATCGCGTACGTCGTTGTCCCGGCCGCCGAGCCGAGGTCGGCGAGGGCGCCGAGGCGGTCGGCGCGCAGGTGGGCCAGGACGTGGTCGTGGCTTCTCCCGCCTCCCGGATCCGTACGGCGGGATGTGATCACTGGCCTACTCGGCCGTCGATCCGCTCGCGAAGGAGGTCGGCGTGGCCGCAGTGCCGTGCGTATTCGGTGATCTGCGCCACCAGGATCTCGCGCAGCGGCGCCTCCCCGGTCCGCGTGCCGAGGTCAGCGAAGCCAGCGATGAAACGGTCGGTCACCTCACTCTCGGCTCGCCACTGCCGCCAGGCGTCCTCCACGACCGCCGGGTCGGCGACCGCTCCGTTCCAGTCGCCGTCACGGTCTTCAGGAGTGCGGTAGATCCTGGGCGAGTTCTCGCCGGCCATCCGGCGAAAGTGCCGTTCGTCCTCGGCCATGTGCCGTACCAATCCGAGCAGGGACATCGTGGACGGTGGTACGGAGCGCCGGGCCATCTGCTCGGCATCCAGGCCCACACACTTCATCTCGATAGTCAGGCGGAAGTAGCGCAGACTCTCCAGCAGCGTGCCACGCTCGTCGACCGTCTCCACTTCCGCCTCGCGCGGATCGTCCTCCGGATCGACCCACATGTCGGGGTAGATGGTGGATGGAGTCCACCGAGACACCGCTGCTTCGTTGTTGTGCTCGCCTGAGTCCATGATCGCATCGTGGTGCGCATCGACTCCGTCTGCCACCGAATATCGCCATCCGATTCGGCCGGCGGCCGACCAGCGACATCCCGCTCTTCCGCAGCGGCAGGTGAGGATTGAGCCAGGCGTTGCACCCTGCACAACGCTCGTTGCGCAGGGAGTGGCGGGTGGGCAGGATGGCGGCATGAGTTCCGTGCCGCCCTCCACCGTGCTCGACCTCGCGCCCGTGCTGCCGGTGGTCGTGATCGACGACGCCGAGGACGCGGTGCCCCTCGCCCGGGCCCTGGTGGCGGGCGGGCTGCCCGCGATCGAGGTCACGCTGCGGACGGCCCCCGCGCTGGACGCGATCCGGGCGATCGCGGCGCAGGTGCCGGGGGCGGTCGTCGGGGCGGGCACGGTCGTGACGCCCGCGTCGGTGGAGGCGGCGGTGGCGGCGGGGGCACGGTTCCTGGTGAGCCCGGGGTGGACGGAGACGCTGCTCGGTGCGATGCGGGCGTCCGGAGTCCCGTTTCTGCCGGGGGTGTCGACGGCCTCGGAGGTCGTGGCGCTCCTCGAACAGGGCGTCCACGAGATGAAGTTCTTCCCGGCGGAGGCGGCCGGGGGCACGGCGTACCTGAAGTCCCTGGCCGGGCCGCTGCCCGGGGCGCGCTTCTGCCCGACGGGCGGGATCACGGTGGAGTCGGCCGGCGCGTATCTCGCGTTGCCCAATGTGGGGTGCGTGGGCGGGTCGTGGCTGCTGCCCCAGGACGCGGTGCGGGCGAAGGACTGGGGGCGGGTGGAGGCGCTGGCGCGCCGGGCGTCGGGGCTGCGGGGCACGGCCGCCGGGTAGCCGCCGCCCGTGCGGGCGTTGCTCGTGCGGGCACCGGTCCGGGAGCTTGCACGGGCCGGCAGGTGCCGGGGCGGCGCCGGTGTCAGCGCAGGTGCGAGGTGTCGTTGAGGAGGCGGAGGGACGCGTTGCCGTCCGCGTAGTACGCCACCGCCGAGACCGACGCGGCCGAGAGCTCCATCCGGAACAGGGACTCCGGCGGGGCGCCCAGCGCCAGGCGGGCCAGGGTCTTGATGGGCGTGACGTGGGTGACGAGGAGGACGGTGCGGCCCCGGTGCGCCGCGATGAGGCGGTCACGGGCTGCGGAGACCCGGCGCGCCACGGTGGCGAAGGACTCGCCGCCGCCGGTGGGGGCCGCCTTCGGGGACGCGAGCCAGGCGTTCAGGTCGTCCGGGTGGCGCTCCCGGACCTCGGCGAAGGTCAGGCCCTCCCAGGCGCCGAAGTCGGTCTCGCGCAGTCCCTCGTCGACGGTGACGGGCAGCCCGAGGCGGGTGGCCACGGCCTCGGCGGTCTCGCGGCAGCGGCGCAGGGGTGAGGTGACGATCGTCTGGACGGTGCCGCGCGCGGCCAGGGCGGACGCGACGGCCTCGGCCTGGCGGCGACCGGCGTCGGAGAGGGCGGGGTCGCTGCCGCCGCTGCCGGAGAAGCGCTTCTCGGGGGTGAGGGCGGTCTCGCCGTGGCGGAGGAGGACGAAGGTGGTGGGGGTGCCGAGGTCCGCCGCGCTTCCCCAGCCGGGGGTGGTGCCGGAGGCGGGGGTGGCCGTCCCGGCCGGGGCCCCGGCCCCGGTGGGAGAGGTTCCGGACCCGGCCCCGGTGGGAGCCTGGACCGAGTTCGCCGAGTTCGCCGAGGTCGCCGAGGTCCCGCCGGCCGCGGAGGCCGCCGCCCCGGTGGCAGTCCCGGCTTCGGCGCGGGCTCCGGCCGTGTGGGTCCCGGCCGAGGAGGTCCCCGCCGAGGAGGCCCCCGTGCCGGCGGACCCCGTCGAGGTCGCGCCCGCCAGGGCCTCGCGGGCGCGGGCCGCGCCCGCCGCCGCGTCGCCGACCGTGCGGGCCGCGCCCGCGTCCAGGTCGGCGGTGGAGCGGGACGGCTCCCACTGCCGGCCCTGACGCCCCGCGTCCATCGCCTCGTTGGCCAGCCGGTCCGCGTGCTTGTTGCGCTCGCGCGGGATCCACTCGTAGCGGACCCGGCCGGCCGGGAGGACGCGGGCGGCCTCGGCCGCGAGGGGCTTCATGTCCGGGTGCTTGATCTTCCAGCGGCCGGACATCTGCTCGACGACCAGCTTGGAGTCCATCCGGACGCGGACGGTGGCGTCCGGGTCCAGGTCCCGGGCCGCCTTGAGGCCCGCGATCAGTCCCCGGTACTCGGCGACGTTGTTCGTCGCCGTGCCGATGAACTCGGCGGCCTCGGCGAGGGTCTCGCCGGTGACCGGGTCGAGGACGACGGCGCCGTAGCCGGCGGGGCCCGGGTTGCCCCGGGAGCCGCCGTCGGCCTCGACGACGAACTCCGCCACTACAGGCCCGATTCGGAGGTGCGGACCAGGATGCGGCGGCAGTTCTCGCAGCGCAGCACCGCGTCGGGGGCCGCCGCGCGGACCTCGTTCAGCTCGGTGATGTTCAGCTCCAACTGGCAGCCCTCGCAGCGCCGCTGGTAGAGGCGGGCCGCGCCGACGCCGCCCTGCTGGGCGCGCAGCTTCTCGTACAGCTTGAGGAGGTCGGCGGGCACGGCGGCGGAGACGACCTCGCGCTCCTTGGTGACGCTCGCGGCCTCGGCGTCCAGCTCCTGCTGGGCGGTGTCCCGGCGGGTGGTCGCGTCGTCGACCTTGGCCTGCACGGACTCGACACGGCCGGTCAGTTCGGCGGCGCGCTCCTGGGCGGCCTCGCGGCGCTCCATGACCTCCAGGACGACGTCCTCCAGGTCGCCCTGGCGCTTGGCGAGGGAGACGATCTCGCGCTGGAGGTTCTCCAGGTCCTTGGGCGAGGTGACCGCGCCGGAGTCCAGGCGCTGCTGGTCGCGGGCGGCGCGCTGGCGGACCTGGTCGACGTCCTGCTCGGCCTTGGTCTGCTCGCGGGCGGTGTCGCTCTCCTCGGTCTGCGCGGCGACGAGGAGGTCACGGAGCTGGGAGAGGTCCTTGTTCAGCGACTCCAGCTCGGCGTGCTCGGGCAGCGAGGCCCGCTTGTGGGCGAGCCGGGCGAGCCGGACGTCCAGGGCCTGTACGTCGAGGAGTCGGATCTGGTCGGCGGGCGCGGCGTTCAGTTGGGGGCTCCAGAGGAATCGTGGTGGGAGGACCAGGGGTCGGTGACCGTCTTCGAGACATGGACCCGCAGGTCCCAGCCGTGCCGGTCGGAGATCTCGTCGAGCTGGGCGGCGGCCTGCTCGCACCAGGGCCACTCGGTGGCCCAGTGGGCGGCGTCGACGAGGCCCAGCGGGGTGTGCTGGACGGCCTCGGACACCGGGTGGTGGCGCAGGTCGGCGGTGAGGAAGGCGTCCGCACCGGCGGCCCGCACCTGGCCGAAGAGGCTGTCGCCGGAGCCGCCGCTGACGGCGACGGTGCGCACGAGGGCGTCCGGGTCGCCGGCGACGCGGACGCCCTGCGCGGTGGCGGGCAGCCGCCCGGCGGCGCGGGCGGCGAACTCGGCCAGCGTCTCGGGGTGGTCGAGTTCGCAGATCCGGCCGAGGCCGCGGCGGCCGGCGGGGTCGGTCGCGTCCGGCACCAGGGGGCGCACGACCCGGAGGCCGAGGGCGCCCGCGAGGGCGTCGGAGACGCCGGGGTCGGCGGTGTCCGCGTTGGTGTGGGCGACGTGCAGGGCGATGTCGTTCTTGATCAGGGTGTGCACGACGCGGCCCTTGAAGTGGCCGGCGGCGACGGTCGTCGTCCCGCGGAGGTAGAGCGGGTGGTGGGTGACGAGGAGGTCCGCGCCGAGGCGGACGGCTTCGTCGACGACGTCCTGGACCGGGTCGACGGCGAACAGTACCCGCGTGACCTCGGCGCCGGGCTCTCCCACGACCGTCCCGACGGCGTCCCACTGCTCGGCCCGCTCGGGGGGCCAGAGGGTGTCGAGCGCGGCGATGACTTCAGACAGACGGGGCACGCCCCACAGGCTACCCGCCCGGCCGGTGGCCCAGGGCGGCCGCCCGGGCCGCCCCCGCCCCTGGGGGACGCCCGCCCCGCCCGGCCCCCGCCCCCGAGGGGCGGAACGCGTGCCTCCGGCGGGGCGGCGGGAGCACAGCCGCCCGCCCCCGCTCAGGCGAACCGCCGGACCGCCACCCTTATGTGTGAAGACGGGTGGCTCGTGTTGTTCGGCAGGAAGTGCGATACCTAGCTTCGGTTGCCGGAGGTGAGGTACCGATGACTGCCTGTGCCATCGAGGCCGCCGCGGAGGACGGGGCGGCGGACCGTCCGGGGACCGCCGGGGCGGCGGCGGCCGCGTTCGTGATCGCCGCGGACGGGTCGTACGCGGCCCGCCTCGCCGGGACCGGTGACGCGCTGTTCGCCGAGCGCTGGACCCTCGGCGGGCCCGAGCCGTACGCGGTGCCGCTGCCCGTCGGACAGCCCGAGGAGCCGGACACCGGGGTGCTGCCGCTCGCGGACGGCCGGGTGCTGGTCGCCCGCCGGGTCGACGGCCGGTACACGTTCTCGCTGCTGTACCCGACCGGCCCCGGGACCGGGGAGCTGGCCCTCGGGGCCGTCCCCGCCGAGGAGTTGACGCTGCTGCCGCCGTCACCGGACGGCGCCCGCGCCTACGCGCTGGTGCCCGGCGCGCACGCCACCGCCGTGTGGCTGGTGGCGGGCGGCCCCGCGGGGCCGGAGCGGGTCGCCCGGGTGCCCGGTCACTGCTCCGGCGGCGCCTGGCTCGACCGGGAGGGACGGCTGCTCGCCCTGGACCGGCGTCTGCCCGGCGGAGGCCCGGTCAAGACGGTCGCCGTGGACCTGGCGCGCGGCGGGGAGGTCACCCCGCTGCTCCAGATCACCGAGTCCAGCGACGACCGGCTGCTGCTCGCCGACCCCGACAGCGGTCTGATTCTGGTGCGTTCGGACGCGCCCACCCCCGGACGGGACCGGCTCGGCTGGGGCGTCCTCGGCAGCCTGCGTCCGGCGCGGTTCCCGGAGAGCCTGCGGTTGCCGGACGCGCTGGTGACGCCGTTCGCCGTGCAGCCGGGCCAGGTGCTGACACCGGAGGGCTGCGCGGTCGCGCTGCGGATCGACGGCCCGGCGGGAAGGTGGGTGGGGGTGTGGCGGCCGTCCGGCGGGCGGGTGCACCAGTTCGCGCCACCCGCGGGGTGGTTGGCGGGCGTCGGCACCTGGACGCGGGAGGGGGAGCTGCGACTGCCGTACGCGACGGACGGGGTGCCCTGCGGGGTGGCGAGGGCCGTCCCTGGAGAAACCTTCGGCCAGGACCGGACCGTCGCCCGGAACGCACCCGCCGCGACGGGCGGCACGGCGCCCGCCACGGAACCCGCACAAGCGGAACCCGCAGGTGGGGAACCGTCCGACGCTCCCCGGGGTCCTGCCGTGTGCAAGCCCGTCCCGTTGCAGCAGGCTCCCCTGACGGGTCGGGTCGCGGCTGGTTAAGATCAGCGGCGGGGCTACGCATCCGCACCGTCCGTGCGCCGGCGGTGACGGGTTCCGCGGTGCGGCCGGGGCCCTGTGACAGGCCATCAGCGATCACAACGGGGTGACTTCCCACATGTCCGAAACCCGAACCGACACGCTCCCCGAGCACCCGCGGCCCGCCTCCGCGGACGGGGCGCCCCAGGCGGCCGAGGCCGGACCCGCCGGAGCGGGCCGGCACCGGGGCGGCGCGGCCCCGGAACACGAGGCGCCGGCCGCCGAGGCCGCCCACGGCCGCCACCGGAGGCCGTCGGCGGCGTGAGCCGTGCCGGGGTCCGGGCCGTACCGGGCGCGGAAGCGACAACGGGGGCGGAACCGGTAACAGGGGCGGAACCGGTAACGAGGGCGGGGCGGGTGGCGCGAACAGGCGCCGCCCGCCCCGCCCTTCGTCGCCCCCGGCAGCACGGACCGCACGGAGGACAAGGAAGGCGGACCGCACGGGGCAATGAAGCGCCCGAACCGACAGGAATAGCCCAACCTGCATAATCTGGGCGAATGGACGAGATGCCGAAGGACCACAGACCAGCCCGGTCCCTGCGGGTGCTGATCGCCGAGGACCGGGTCACCACGCGCGGCGCGCTGGGCCTGCTGCTCGGGATGGAGCCGGATATCGAGGTGGTGGCCCAAGTGGCCCGGGGCGACGGGATCGTGGACGCGGCGCTCGTCGCACGGCCCGATGTCGCCCTGCTGGACGTCGAACTGCCCGGCCTCGACGGGGTGGAGGCGGCGGCGCTGCTCCGGGACGAGGTGCCGGACTGCCGGGTGGCGATCCTGACGACCTACGGCCGGCCCGGCACGCTGCGCCGCGCGCTGGCGGCCGGGGCGGTCGGGTTCCTGGTCAAGGACGGGCCGGTGGACGACCTGGCGGACGCGATCCGCCGGATGGTGCTCACCGGCGAGACGGTGATCGACCCGGTCCTCGCGGCCGCCGCCGGGGAGGAGGCGGGCACCGCCCCCTGAGCCCTGCCGCCCCGCCCCGTCGCCGCCCGGGCCCCGGCCCCGATCCCGGCCCCGGCCGTGACCGGCCGCGTCAGTCCAGTACCGCGACGGCCTCCACCTCGACCAGGTGCTCCGGCACGTCCAGTGCCGCGACTCCCAGCAGTGTGGCCGGCGGCACGGGGGTCTCCCCCAGCCTCCGGCCCGCGCGGGCGATGCCGTCCAGGAGCTGGGGCATCTTGCCGGGCGTCCAGTCGACGACGTACACGGTCAGCTTCGCCAGGTCGCCGATACCCGCGCCCACGCCGGCCAGGGCGGTGGTGACGTTGAGGTAGCACTGCTCGACCTGTGCGGCGAGGTCGCCCTCGCCGACCGTCCTCCCGTCCGCGTCCCAGGCGACCTGGCCCGCGAGGTACACCGTCCGCGACCCGGTAGCGACGGCGGCCTGACGGTAGGCGTCGATCGCGGGCAGACCGTCGGGGTTCACCAGAGTGATGGCCATGGCGTGTGCCTCCATGCGCTCGGAGCACAGCTCCCCGTGCTCTCTTTCGGTTACTCGGGAACCATAGGAGAGTGTACGCTGACGTGGAAGAACGCACTTTTCGGTAACGGGGGCACCTGATGGTGACCAAGCAGTTCAACGGCACGGGCGGTACGGCGGACGCGACCGGTCCGGCGTGCCCGCCGGATGCGGCGGACCTCCGCCGGGCGGACTCCCTGGCCCGGGAGGTCTTCTCCGACGTGGCCAACAAGTGGGCCCTGCTGATCATCGAGGCCCTCGGGGAGCGCACCCTGCGCTTCAGCGAGGTGCGGGCCGAGGTGGACGGCATCAGCCACAAGATGCTCACCCAGAATCTGCGCATGCTGGAGCGGAACGGCCTGGTGGAGCGCACGGTGCACCCCACCGTCCCGCCGCGCGTCGAGTACACCCTCACCGAACCGGGCCGCGGGCTGCGGGCGACGGTGGACCTGATGTGCGACTGGACGCACCGGTACTTCACGCAGATCGAGGCCGCCCGCCGCGGCTTCGACGGCTGAGCGGCCCGGGCCCGACCACGGTCCGCCGGGCTCGATCCGCCCGGCCCGCCCCGGCCACGGACCCCGGGGCTCAGTCCGGCTCCGGCGCCCCGGATCGTTTCGGCAGCCACAGCAGCATCAGCACCGCCGCCGCCAGCAGTACCCCGCACCCGGCACGGAAGGCGAGCGCGTATCCGGCGGTCAGCGCCTCCGGGGCGGTGGAGCCGCCGGTGCGGGCGGCGGCCACGGTGGAGAGGACGGCGAGGCCCAGCGCGCCGCCCATCGTCCGCGAGGTGTTGACGAGCCCGGAGACCAGGCCCGCGTCGCCCGGGGCCGCGCCGGAGGTGGCGAGGGAGGCGAGCGGGGTCATGGCGAGGCCGATCCCGGCCATCATCAGCATGCCTGGCAGCGCGATCGTGGTGACGTACGCGCCCTCCGTGCCCATCGTCGACTGCCAGCCGAAGCCGGTCGCGGCGACCAGCGCGCCGAGGACGGCGATGTTCCGGGCGCCCGCGCGGACCATCAGGCGGGGCGCGGCCTTGGAACCGACGATGACGCTCAACGAGCTGGGTATCAGGGCGAGTCCGGCTTCGGTGGGGGTGTAGCCGAGGACGTTCTGGGCGTAGACCGTCAGGAAGAACCACATGGAGAAGGTGACCGAACCGGTCACCAGCATCGCCACGTTGGACGCGGAGACCGCGCGCGAGCGGAACAGCTGCAGCGGCATCAGCGGGGCGGCCGCCCGTGACTCGACGGCCACGAACGCGGCGAGCAGCACGAGGCCGCCCAGGAGCGGGACGAGCGCGGCCCGGGTGCCCCAGCCGGTCTCCTCCGTCTGCACGATGCCGTACGCGACGGCCGCGAGGCCCCCGGTGGCGAGCAGCGCGCCGGGTAGGTCCAGCCGGCGGCCGGAGCCGAGGCGGCTCTCGTTCAGCCACAGGAGCGCGGCGGCGATCACCAGGACGCCGACGGGGACGTTGATCAGGAGCACCCAGCGCCAGGACAGCAGGTCGGTCAGGACTCCGCCGACGAGCCCGCCGGCCGCCCCGCCCGCGGCGCCGACGGACGACCAGGTCGCGATGGCCCGGGTCCGGGCGGGTCCGGGCGGCACGGCGGCGGTGATCAGGGTGAGCGTCGCGGGGGCGAGGACGGCCGCGCCGAGCCCCTGGACGCCCCGCGCGGCGAGGAGTTGCCAGCCCTCCTGCGCGAGCCCGCCCGCGAGGGAGGCGGCCGTGAACAGCCCCAGCCCGGCGAGGAACATCCGCTTGCGCCCGTACATGTCGGCCGCCCGGCCGCCGAGGAGCATGAACCCGGCGAACGCGATCGCGTAGGCGTTGAGCACCCACTGCAGCCCGGCCGCGCTCAGCCCGAGGTCGGCGCGCATCGACGGCAGGGCCACATTGACCACGGAGACGTCCAGCACGACGAGGAACTGCCCCGCGCACGAGGCCAGCACCACCGCCCAGGTGCGCGGCGTCGGAGGGGCGGGCTGCGGGAGGGCGGGCGCGTCACCGCGCGATCGGGCTCGGACCATGCCCGCCATGCTCGCACCCGCCCCCTGCCCCGCACATCGGCCCCCGGCCCGGTCCCGCAAGGCGTTGGTCCTCGGCCTCCGGACCCACGCCCACGGCCGGACCCCACCGGGTGACACCTGTTCACGTCGTCCGGTCGGCCGCGCCTCCGAACAGTCGCCCCCCGGACGGCCCGGCGGTTGGCGAAGCCCCGTGCCTGCTGTGGCCGGGCCTCCTCACCGCAGCGGTTCCGGTCATGGTGCGTGGGCCTTTCGGTGCTGACTGGACGGCGAACGTGCAGGTGGTGGCGGTGTCAGCGACACGGGCACGGCAGGAGCGGTCGGCCGGTTCTCGTCCGTGTCCCAAAAAAGATCGGGGGCAGCCCCCGGCTTCCTGTGAAGGAGCTGTGGCAGCGTGTGCGGCTCCAGTGGCCGCTGTGGCTGCTGTGACGGCTCTTCTCGTGGGGGGAAGCGTATGCATCCGCGTGCTTCGGGCACGTCTCTTCGGCGTGCCCGCATGTCCGCAAGAACCTCGTTCAGCGCGGCAGTCGCCGTACTCGCGCTGGGCGCGGGGGCCCTGCCGGCCCTGGCCGCGCCCGGACCGGGTGCCGGTCCGGGTGGCGGTTCGGCCTGGGGGCGGGAGGCCGAGCCGCTGGCGGTACCGCCGGTCAGGGTCGGTGTGACCGAACCGGTCGCGAACGAACCCGCCGCCGCGCCCTCGGCGGCCGAGGCCGCCTGGCGCGACCAGCAGAGGGGCCGCCTGGCCGGGAAGGCACCGAAGGCACCGACCATCTCCGCTCGCTCGTCGGCCGGGACCATGTCCTGGGTGCCGACGGGTCAGGGGGCGGTGCCCTGGCACCAGTTGTCGGATGTCCGGATCACCGACAGCCTGGTCGCCCGCATCAACCTGTCCAACGGCAACCTGATGCTCGCCGCGACCAACTTCGAGATCGCGGGTGTGGGGAAGTCGCTGCGTCTGGCGCGCACCTACAACTCGCTCAGCGGGCCGTTCGGCAAGGTGTCCGACCCGTGGTGGCAGGAGTACGAGCGCTATCTGAGCACCCATTTCACCAGCTCGCTCATCGCCCACGACGCCACGGGCGCCTCGGTGCGTTTCGCGAAGAACGCCGACGGCACGTTCACCACCCCCGAGGGCTACGCGAAGGACCTCAAGAAGAACGCGGACGGCACGTACACGCTGACCGACCGCAAGTCCGGGTCGAAGGACAGCTACGACGCGAACGGCACCCTGGTGAAGGTCACCGACCGCAACAAGGGCGCCGTCACCGTCGACCAGCACGACGAGACCGGTGAGCACAAGGGGTTCAAGGTCACCGAGACCCGCTCCGGCCGGTGGGTCGACCTGGTGAAGACGTACCCGGACCAGTGGCAGGCGAAGGACCACACCGGCCGCACCGCCGTCTTCGACCTCGACCACGACGGCAACCTGACCCGCACCGCGGACACCGAGGGCAAGGTCACCCGGTACGGATACGACGCGGACGGCCGCGTCACGAAGATCACCAATCCGGAGGGCCGGGTCACCGTCTTCACCTACGACGCCGAGGGCCGCGTCACCTCCATGCTGCGGGCCACGGCCCTGGACGGTTCCGGGCACACGGGCCCCACGTTCACCTACGCCCACTCCGCCTCCTCGCCGTTCGCGGCCGGCACCACGACCGTCACCAACCCCGAGGGCCACGCGACGAAGCACGAGCACGACGGGGACGGCCGGATCACCAAGGTCACCGATCCCCTGGGCCATTCACGGTCGAAGTCCTACGACGCCAACCACAACGTCGCCACCGCGACGGACGCCATGGGCACGGGCGGCGTGGGCGGCAACGTGACGGCCTACGGCTGGGACGCGCGCTCCAACCCGACGTCGGCGAAGCTGCCGACCGGCGCGACCGCCTCCCTGACCGGCTATCAGACCATCGCCGGGGCGGACCTGCCCGGCTCGATGACCTCCATGGACGGTGAGAAGACCGACTTCACCTATGACGCGGCCGGCAACACCACCTCCGTCGCCGTCACCGGCACCGGGGGCGGCACCCGGACCTTCGACCACAACCCGGCCACACCGGCCTGCGGCGGCTACGAGGGCCAGCGCTGCAAGGCGACAACGAAGCTCAGCGCGTCGAAGTCGGTCTCCACCGCCTTCACCTACGACGCCAAGGGCAACCTGACCAAGGTCACCCCGCCCGCCCCGCTCGGCACCACCACCTACACCTACGACGATCTGGGCCGCCCGGCCACCGTCAAGGACGGACGCGGGGTCACCACCCTGTACGAGTACGACGAACGCGACCGTGTGGTGAAGGTCGACACCTCCGGCTACGCCACCGTTACCTACGCCTGGGACGGCGACGGCAACCTCACCCAGCGCTCCGACGGCACCGGCGTCACCGGCTACGCGTTCGACCCGCTCTCCCGCGAGACGGTCCGCACGCTGCAGAACGGCTCGCAGACCCGGCTCACCTACACCCCCGCCGGCAATATCGACACCTACGAGGACCCGGCCGGCGTCACCGACTACACCTGGGACAAGGCCAACAACCTCACCCATCTGAAGGACCCGACGGGCAGGACGACCACCTACGCGTACGACAACAACGACGCCCGGACCACAACCACCTACCCCGGCGGCACGGTCCAGAAGGTGACCCTCGACAGGTCCAGCCGCCCGGAGAGGATCAGGGCGACCTCACCCAAGGGCACCCTGGTCGACCTCGCCTACACCTACAGCGACGCGGGCAAGGACGGCGCCAAGATCCGCACCAGGACCGACACCGTGAGCGGCCACACGACCACCTACACCTACGACGGCGCCGGGCGCTTCTCCTACGCCCGGGACGAGAAGAACGGCACGATCGCGGACTCCTGGCAGTACTGCTACGACCAGGCCGGCAACCTCACCAGCCAGGGCACCTCCCCCGGCTGCCCCCGCGGCACCACCTACACCGTCAACGACGCCCAGCAGATCACCTCGAAGTCCTCCGTCACCGGCACCTGGTCCTACGACAAGGCGGGCAACGAGACCTCAGCCGCGTCCGACGCCGACTCCGTCCGCACCGCCGGACGGTGGTCCGACTACTCCCAGATGACCTCGGTCACCGTCAACGGCACGACCTACGCGGGCCAGTACGGCTCCACCGACCAGAGCGAGCGCATCAAGCTGGGCGACACGTTCTTCCACAACGGCCCGCTCGGCCTGTCCGCGAAGACCACCGCGGGTGTGGACATGGGGTTCAACCGGGAGCCCGGGGGCACCCTCAACTCCATGACCACCGGGGGGAAGTCCTACTACTACCTGACCGACGCGCTCGGCAGCGTGGTCGCGGTGGCCGACGGAGACGGCACCAAGGTCAACACCTACACCTACAGCCCCCGCGGCGTCCGCCTCCTGGCCCGCTCCAGCGAGACGGTTGCCCAGCCCTACCGTTTCGCCGGCGGCTACCAGGACCCCACCGGCCTCTACCACAACGGCGCCCGCTACTACGACGCCAACATCGGCCGCTTCACCCAACCCGACCCCTCAGGCCTGGAGAAGAACCCCTACCTCTACGCCGAAGGCGACCCCGTCAACCGCATCGACCCCCAGGGCACTCTCAGTTTCGACGGCATCGGCAACGCTCTCGGCATAGGGAACATCATCTACGCAGGCGTGACCGGTGGCGGGGATGCCGCTGAGGCCGCCACCGCGGCAATGATCGCGGATGTCGGCATCACTGCCCTGTGCACAGCGGGAGCGGCGGCCACCACGGCTGCCGGAGCCGCCGCCGCTCTGCCCTACTGCATGGCCATCGGTGCCGCGGCAGGCACCTACGTGGGAGCCAACTACCAGAACGACCTGAGCTGACCGAGCCAACGAAGGCCGGGGACTTTCGCTCCCCGGCCTTCTCGACCAGGAAGACGGACCATGCTCTACCCAGGACGTCAACGCACCCTTGCGCCGCTCGGTCTCCTGCAGGTGGTCTGCGGACTGCTTCTCGCCACGATGTTCAGTAGGACCACCTTGACGACGGCCGGCGGCTTCGTCCTCATTCTGGGCGGTGCCGTCACACTGGTGCTCGCCTACCTGAGCAGGAAGAAGGAACAGCGGTGAACCGAGCCGCCCCCTTTCCGCTGGAGTCGGCCGAATCCGGCGTTCTGTTCGTCACCCTGTTCGTCATCGTGGTCGTGCCGTTGATCGCATGGTTCCTCTACCGCCGGTAGTCGGCAGGGCTCAGTGCGGCCGAACCACCGTGCACTCCCGGTGCGTCCCCCGGGCGCTGCCGTCTTCGTGAACCGCGGCCACCGCGCGATCATCACGGGTCCACACGGGCCCGGGTGATCACGCGGTGGCCGTCTCGTGTCCTGCGGGGCCCGCTCCCGCATCGCCGGGCCGGGCCGGGCCGGAGGAGGACTACTTGGTGAGTGGCGACCGATCCCGCATGTAGCCGATCACGACCTCCCCCACTGCTTTGGTGACCCCTCCCGCGATCACTGCCTTGATGCCCCAGCCCACGACGGGGAACCACACCAGCGCGGCCTCCGACGCGCCGCGTCCGGCCACCGCCCCTCCGATGGCCGCACTGACTCCTTCGATGCTGAACGACTGCACCCGGTAGACCTTGGCGACGTCGTTCACCATCTTCATGTCCGCCATGCCGAGCACGAACGTGCTGCCCGGCACCCAGCTCACGGCCGTGGCCGCCGCGCACCAGCCGTGCACGATGTTCCGGGCCTTCCGGTCCGCTTCCTCGATCGTCTTCACTGCCATGAGGCTCCAGTCCATGCCAAGGCCGCAGCCGTGCGGGCCGCACCGAGCCCGACAGGGCCTGCGGCATGCGGTGAGTGGGAAAGTGGTGAAGCCCCGGACCTCAGAAGAGGTCGTCGTCCATGTCGTCGAAATCGTCCATCTCGTCGACGTCGTTGGACGGGTCGTAGGCGGTGGAGTTGGACTGGTCGGAGTCGTCGTGATCGGCCGTCGGGATATCGGTGCCCGCGGCGGTCGCGTCCGCACCGGCGGACGAGCCGGACTGCGCCTGTGCGGCGTCCTGGCGGTCGTAGAACTCCTCCGCGTCCGCGAGCATCTTGTCGCTGAACGCCTGGTACTCATCTGGTGTCATGCTGCCCGGATCGACCGACATGACCACCCCCCTTGCTTCTCACGGCCCCCGCCGAGGCTCTGCTCGCCCCGGCAGAAGTATCGGCACATGGTGTATGCCACTGGCGCGTGCCGGGCAAACCCACCTTCATCACGCTACGGTGGGTCACCCCGGAGAGAACTGCCCTACAGGCAGGCCGAGTTGTGAGTACGCAGGGAGCGGACCGTCCGCGCGGACGCCCGTCGCGTCGGCGGCTGCCCGCGCCCCGGACGACGGAGAAGACAGGCCCGCGGCAGGCCGCTTCAACACACCGACGCGACGCACCGGATCGATGGCATCGGCGCGGCTGCGGCACTCCCGTTCGCGGCTGCTGCGGGCATGCTGACCCTCGCGGTCCCGATGGGACGCGTGACCGGCCCGCCGTCGGGCAGGCCAGGTCATCGGCCGGGCCCGGTCGGCGGCGGGCCCCGGCGGCTGGCCCCGGCGGGGGCCCCGCGGGTTCAGCGCGCGGCGGCGGCCCCCACGAACGCGGCGAAGGCGGCCGGGCTCACGGTGAGGACGGGGCCCTCGGGGCGCTTGGAGTCGCGGACGGCGATGTGCGGGACGAGGTCGGCGACCTCGACGCACTGGCCGCCGGTGTCGGAGCTGTACGAGGACTTCTGCCAGGCGGCGGTGCCCAGGGGCGCGCACTCCACGCACTCGCCGCCGGTGTCGCCGCTGTACGAGGACTTACGCCACCGTGCTCCGGTCAGATCCAGGTTGGTGTCCATACCGTTCCTCCATCACGCGGGCGATCAGTGCCGCCGACGCGTCGAGGGAGAGGGCGGCGGCCTGTACGTGATCGTAACGGAGTGAACCCTCCCTGAGAGCACCCGAGTCGGCCGTCATATGGCCCTGGACGAAGTCCTCGGTGTAGACGATGTCGGGGTCGTCCTCGAAGCGGAGCAGGGTGAAGGAGCCCATCAGTCCGGCGTGCTCTCCCACGGCGAAGGGGAGGATCTGGACCCGCACCCACTCCCGCTCGCGTAAGGCCAGCAGATGGGCGAGCTGTTCGCGCATCACGGCCCGGCCGCCGATCTCCTGGTGGAGGACGGCCTCGCTGAGGACCACCCACATCAGGGGCGGCAGTTCGCGGTCGAGGATGCGCTGCCGCTCGATCCGGGCGGCCACCCGTGCGTCCAGCCGCGACTCCTCCCGGACACCCAGCACCGCGCGGGCGTACTCCTCGGTCTGGAGGAGGCCGTAGACCAACTGCGCCTGGAAGGTGGAGATATAGGTGGCCTTCGCCTCCATCTCCGCGTACGGCTGGAACCAGTTGGGGAGCTGGCTGCGCAGGACCAGGCCCACGAGCCGGGAGAACATGCCGTCCGTGCCGAGGGCCGCGTCCAGGCGTTCGCTGAACTCACGGGTGGGGACCTTCTTCGCCGTCTCGATCTGGCCGATGAGGGAGCCCGTCACATAGACCAGCGCGCCCAGCCGGCCCTGGCTGAGTCGGGCCGCTTCTCTCCTTCGACGGAGTTCGGCACCGTAGTAGTCGAGGGGGGATGCCGAGGGGTCGAGGCTGCGGATGTGCACCATGTGACCCAACGTAGTCGCGCGACTGCGGCCGGGTGAGGCTTCTCACTCAACTTCCCCCGCCGTTGCATCGGCTCCCGGCCCGTGCGGCACGATGGCCTCTCCCGTCACACGCCCGCGCCCGTGAGGACCGCCCCGCCATGCACCCCGCCGCACCCGCCGCAGCCACCCCACCCCCCGCCCCGCAGACCCTGACCGCCTTCCGGACCGCCAAGGGGTTCATGCCGGAGGACGAGGGGCTGGCCCTGTACGCCGCCGCCCGGGAGGCGGGCGCGGCGCTGGGGCTGCCGCTGCTGGAGGTGGGGACCTACTGCGGGCGCTCCACCCTGCTCCTCGCGGACGCGGCCCGCGCGACGGGCACGGTGGCCGTCACCGTCGACCATCACCGGGGCAGCGAGGAGCAGCAGCCGGGGTGGGACTACCACGACCCGGAGACGGTGGACCCGGAGGCGGACGGCCGGATGGACACCCTCCCCCTCTTCCGCCGCACCCTCTTCCACGCGGGGCTGGAGGAGCACGTGATCGCGGTCGTCGGGCGCTCGCCGCAGGTGGCGGCGGTGTGGGGCGGCCCGGTCGGGCTGGTCTTCGTGGACGGCGGGCACACCGACGAGCACGCCACCGCCGACTACGAGGGCTGGGCCCCGCACCTGGCCGAGGCCGGGCTGCTGGTGATCCACGACGTCTTCCCGGAGCCGGCGGACGAGTTCACCGGGCAGGCCCCGTACCGCGTCTACCTGCGGGCCCTGGCCTCGGGCGCGTTCGCGGAGGTCTCGGCGACGGGTTCGCTGCGGGTCCTGCGGCGCACCGGCGCGGGGATCTGAGGCCGGAGGCGGGAGGCGGTTAGGGTGCGGGCGTGCCGCTGTACGAGGAGAAGCACCGCATGACCGCCCGCTCGCGACGTTCCGTGCGGCGGTCCGCCGCCGTCGCCGCGCTCGTGCCCGCCGTGCTGCTCGCGGGCTGCGCGGGGGGCGACGGCGGGAGCGGCCGGGCGACGAAGCCCCCGCCCGCCGACGGCCGCTCCGGGGACAGCGCCGCGCCGCACCCGTCCCCCTCCCCCTCCGCTTCGCGTGCGGAGCGGCCACTCGCCGGGAAGGTCGTGGTCGTCGACCCCGGGCACAACCCGGGCAACTTCGAGCACCCCACGGAGATCAACAAGACCGTGGACATCGGAACGAACCGCAAGGAATGCGACACCACGGGCACGGCTTCCGAAGACGGCTACCGGGAAGCCGATTTCACCCTCGATGTTTCACGCCGTCTTCGCACCCTTCTCGAAAAGCAGGGCGCGAAGGTCGAATTGACCCAGGATGCCGATCGCCCCTTCGGCCCGTGCATCGACGATCGGGCACGGTTCGGCAACAACGCGGGCGCGGACGCCGTGATCTCCGTCCACGCGGACGGTTCGGCGGTGGGGAATCGCGGATTCCATGTGATCCTCCCGGCCCGCGTCAAGGAGGGCGGCGCGGACACCTCCGCGATCGTGGAACCCTCCCGTGAGCTGGGCGAACACCTCGCCACCGCCTTCGCGCGGGCCACCGGGACCGAGCCGGCCAACTACCTCGGCGACGGCAAGGGGCTGGACGTCCGGGACGACCTGGGCGGCCTCAATCTCTCCACCGTCCCCAAAGTCTTCGTCGAATGCGGCAATATGCGCGATCCGGAGGACGCGGCCCTGCTCTCCGAGGCGAGTTGGCGTCAGCGGGCGGCGGAAGGATTGGCGGAGGGCGTCAGCAGGTATCTCCAACGGTGACCCGGGAATCCGGATACCGGGAGGACGACCTGAACCGGCGGACGATAGATTCGCCTCTACGATGGGGAGTCACCCCCGAGCTCCGCGTCCGCGCACTCCGTCCCAACCGGGCGGAAGCGGCGACCGCCCCGATGAGACGACCTGAGAAGGACTGAAACGTGAACATCCGCTCCCTCACTCGAGGCGACGGCGTGGTGATCGGAGCAGCGGTGTTGCTGTTCATCGCCTCGTTCCTCAACTACCTGGACTTCGGCGGGGACGAGTCGCCGAACGCCTGGGACAGCCTGGGCACCGCCCTCGGCCTCTACCTGGTCGGCGTGCTCGGAGCGGCGCTCATCGTGCTCTCCCGCACGCAGCCGCAGCGCAAGGTCGCGGGCATCGACCTGGGCCAGTTCGGGGTCGCGGCCACGATCATCGTCGCCTGGACCTTCTTCTGGACGATCGTGGACCTGGACCGGATCGACGCCGGCGCCGGTCTGATCCTCGGCCTCATCGCCTCCCTGCTGCTCGCCGGCGCCGCGGTCGCCACCCCGCTGGTGCCCGCGCTGAAGGCCCCGCTCGTCGGCGCCCCGAGCCCGCAGGCCCCTCAGCCGTACGGCGGCCAGCCGCAGGGCGGCTACGGCTACCCGGGTGCCCAGCAGCAGCCGTACGGCGGCCAGCCCGGCCAGCCGCAGCCCTACGGCGCGCAGCCGGGTCAGCCCGGTCAGCCGCATGGCGGCGCGCAGGCGGGCGGCGCCCCGGCGGACGCGTCGCAGGGCGGCGCCCCGTCCGACTTCTCGCCGTTCTGGTTCGCGGTCCCGGTGGCCCGTCCGCTGTACGGCGAGGACGGTTCGCAGACGCCGGTCGCCGAGCTGGCGCCGGGCACCTGGTACCTCGCGGTCGAGCAGCGCGGTCAGGGCCTGGTCGCCCAGACCCAGGACGGCCGCCGCGGTGTCCTCCAGGACACCTCGGGCATCCAGCGCGGCTGATCGCACCCACCACCCCTTCCGCGCCCGCGGCCCCCGCCCCTCACCGGGCGGGGGCCGCGGGCGTTTGGGGGGCCGGCGATGCGGGGGCGGCCGTGGCCACCGGGTTTCCGCCACAAGCCTTCACAGAAGGGCGCGTTTCACAGGGGCACAAGGGGCAAGACGCGGGACATGACAACACGGACGAGAAGTTCCTCCACCGCGGGCCGCGTCATCGCGATCGTCGCGGACGTCATGGCCTTCGTGATCCTGCTGTGGATCCTGATGTACCTGCTGGACGCCAACCGCGCCAACGACTTCGTGGAGTTCATCCGCGACTGCGCGCGCTTCCTGGCGGGCTGGTCGCACGACCTCTTCACCTTCGACGAGGAGTGGGCGCGCGTCGTGGCGGGCTACGGTCTGGCCGCGGTCGTGTACCTGTTCATCGGGCACGCCATCGCGGGCCGGCTGCGCCGCGCCTGAACCGGGCCGCGCCGCACTGAACCGGGCCGCGCGCGGCGGAGCCGGGGCGCGCCCTACCGCGCCCGCGGAGCCGGGCCCGCCCCGGTGGGGTCGCACCGCGCAGGCCGGGCCCGCGCGAAGGAGCCGGGCCCGCCCCGGAGGGGTCGCACCGCGCAGGCCGGGCCCGCGCGAAGGAGCCGGGCCCGCCCCGGAGGGACCGGCCCTTACCTGAGCCGGGCGCCCGGAGGGCCGGGGCGCCGCTGGAGGAACCTGAACGCGCCTGCACCAGGCCGTCCGGCGGACCGCCCCCGTCGCGCCGGACGCGGCGGCGACCGACCGCGGCACCCCGCCGGCCGCCGGCCGCCGGTCCCGCGCCGCCCACGGCCCGGGCGCCGCAAGCCACGCGGGAGCCCCGGCCGTGGGCCGAGGCGTCGGGTGCCGAGCCTGACCAGGTGCCCGGCCGGGGCCGATGCGTCGGGCTGCGGCGCCGGGACGCCGGGTGCGCGTCAGCCCCGGGCGGGCCGGTCCGGGTCGACGTCCACGTCGGCTCCCGCGTCCGCGTGGCCGCAGCAGTCGCCGGCCAGGCCACGCGGCAGGCGTTCGCCGCCGAAGACCTCCACGGTGGCCTCGTCGCCGCCGAGGGCGGCCGCGGCCAGCAGCAGGGAGCCCGCGGTCCAGGTGGTCAGCTCCTCGGGCCAGACCGCGCGTTCGCCCTCGAAGACGTAGCCGGTCCAGTACATGCCGCCCTCGGCGCGCAGGTGGCCGATCGAGCGCAGCACGTCCAGGGCGCGGTCGGACTCGCCCACGGCCCAGAGGGCGAGGGCGAGTTCGCAGCTCTCTCCGCCGGTGACCCAGGGGTTCGGCAGGACGCAGCGCACACCGAGGCCGGGCACGACGAAGTCGTCCCAGCGCGCCGCGATGCGCTCCCGGGCGGCCTCGCCGGTCAGCGCGCCGCCGAGGACCGGGTAGTACCAGTCCATCGAGTAGCGGTCCTTGTCGAGGAACCGCTCGGGGTGGCTGCGGATCGCGTGCGCGAGGGCCCCGGCGGCGAGTTCCCAGTCGGGCTGCGGGTCGCCGCGCTCCTCGGCCGCCGCGAGCGCGCAGCGCAGGGCGTGGTGGACGGAGGAACTGCCCGTCAGCAGCGCGTCGTTCACCGCCGTGCCGTCGTCCTCCCGCTTCCAGCCGATCTGCCCGCCGGGCTGCTGGAGGGCGAGGACGAACTCGACCGCCGCGTACACCACGGGCCACATGCGTTCCAGGAACGCCTCGTCGCCGGTGCTGAGGTAGTGGTGCCAGACGCCGACGGCGACATAGGCGCAGAAGTTGGTCTCGCGGCCCCGGTCGGTGACGTCGTGCGCGTCGCCGTCCTGGTAGGCCGCGTACCAGGAGCCGTCCGGGTTCTGGTGGCGGGCGAGCCAGGCGTAGGCGCGGGCGGCGGCCTCGTGCTCGCCCGCCGCGTCCAGGGCCATGGCTGCCTCGGTGTGGTCCCAGGGGTCGAGGTGGTAGCCGCGGAACCACGGGATGGCGCCGTCCTCGCGCTGCGCGGCGAGGATGCCGGCCACCGTCTCGGCGGCCTGGTCGGCGGTGAGGACCCCGGGCAGGACCAGGTGGTCGGTGCGTCCGGGGCTGGTCACGCGGCGGCCTCGGGCAGGCGGGGCTTGGTGGCGTAGACGACGAAGCTCTTGCCGATGAGCGGGTTGAGGGCCTGCTCGGCGACCCGGGTGGCCAGCGGCTTCTTCATGATGTCCCAGACCAGCAGCTTGTGGTACGCCTTCACCGGCAGGGCCTTGTCGTTGTCCACGCCGAAGGCGCACTTGAGCCACCAGTAGGGCGAGTGCAGGGCGTGCGCGTGATGGGTGCCGTAGGGGCGCAGGCCCGCCTCGCGGATGCGGCCGAGGAGTTCGTCGGCCTTGTAGATCCGGATGTGGCCGCCCTCGACCTCGTGGTAGGCGTCGGAGAGGGCCCAGCAGACCTTCTCGGGGCCGTAGCGCGGGACGGTGACGGCGATCCGCCCGCCGGGGCGCAGCACGCGGACCATCTCGGTGAGGACGCCCTTGTCGTCGTGGATGTGCTCCATGACCTCGGAGATGATCACGACGTCGAAGGAGTCGTCGGGGAACGGCAGGTTGAGGGCGTCGCCCTCCATGGCGGTGGCGGTGGCGCCGGCCGGAGCCTCGCCCGCCTCCTTCATGGCGGCGAACCACTTGGCGACCTCGCGGATCTCCTCGGCGTTCTGGTCGAGGGCCACGACCTGCGCGCCCCGCCGGTAGCACTCGAACGCGTGCCGGCCTGCGCCGCAGCCCAGGTCGAGCACGCGGTCGCCCGGTGCGAGCGGGAAGCGGGAGAAGTCGACGGTCAGCACGGGGGTCTGCCTTCCTGCGGGCGGAGCTTCAGGGGTGGTTCGCGGTTCGGTTCGACGGCTGTTCGGTCTTCGGCGGGTGTTCGGTCTCGCAGGGTGTTCTGTCAGCGGTCTTCGGCGGGTGTTCGGTCGGCGGTCTTCGGCGGGTACGGGGGTCAGCGGTCTTCGGCGGGTACGGCGGTCAGCGGGCGCGGGCGGCGCCCCGGGCGGCGACGGCCTCGCGGTAGCGCGCGGCGGTGCCGATGGCGGCCTGCTTCCAGGTGAAGCGGGTCAGCACCCGTTCCCGGCCGGCCGCCCCGAGGCGGGCGCGCAGCTCCGCGTCGCCGAGCAGGCGGCGCAGGGCGGCGGCCAGCGCCTCGGAGTCGCCCGGCGGCACGGCGAGACAGGTCTGCCCGTCGGGTCCGGCGACCTCGGGGATCGCGCCGCCGGTGGTCGCGACGAGGGGGGTGCCGGTGGCCATGGCCTCGGCGGCGGGCAGCGAGAAGCCCTCGTAGAGGGAGGGGACGCAGGCGATCTGGGCGCCGCGGACCAGGTCGACCAGCTCCGCGTCGCTGATGCCCTTGACGAACTCGACCGCGTCCGCGAGGCCGTAGCGCTCGATCAGCCGGGCGACCGGGCCGTCCTCGGCGCGCTTGCCGACCACGACGAGGTGTGCGTCCGGCCGCTCGGTGCGCAGCTTGGCCAGCGCCTCCACCAGGTGCACCAGGCCCTTGAGGGGCACATCGGCGCTGGAGGTGGTGACGATCCGGCCGGGGACCTCGGCGACGGAGGGGTCGGGCGAGAACAGGTCGGTGTCCGCGCCGATGTGGACGACGTGGATCCGGTCCTCGCGCACGCCCAGGTGCTCGGTGATCTCCTGCCGGGAGGAACCGGAGACGGTGAGGACGGACGGCAGGCGGCGGGCGACCCTCTTCTGCATCCGGGTGAAGCCGTACCAGCGGCGCACCGAGAGGCGGCGGGTGAGGTTCTTCGCGGCGTCGAGGTCGAGTTGCCGGTCCACCGTGATCGGGTGGTGGATGGTGGTGACCAGGGGCGCGCCGACGTCGCCGAGGAGGCCGTAGCCGAGGGTCTGGTTGTCGTGGACGACGTCGAACTCGCCCCGGCGGGCGCGGAGATGGCGGCGGGCGCGCAGGGAGAAGGTCAGCGGCTCGGGGAAGCCGCCGGTCCACATGGTGGCGACCTCCAGCCGGTCGACCCAGTCCCGGTACTCCTCGCGCTTCGGGGTCCGGAAGGGGTCGGGCTGCCGGTAGAGGTCCAGGCTGGGCAGTTCGGTGAGCGGCACGCCCTCGTCGAGGACGGGGTAGGGCTGGGCGCCGATCACCTCGACCCGGTGCCCGAGGCGGGCGAGTTCACGGGAGAGATGGCGGACGTACACGCCCTGGCCGCCGCAGAACGGGTTCCCCTTGTAGGTGAGGAGGGCGATGCGCAGGGGCGCTTCGCCGTCGGCGGCCGCGCCCGCACGGGGGCCGATCTCTATGGCCTCTGCGGTCACCCACGGCCCCCTTCTCACTGCGTCCCGCCGGAGCGTAGTCGGTCGCGCTAATCTAGAACAAGTTCCAGACTTGATCGTTCGAGAGCTTCGAATCTACCGGCAGGTAGCGCAACTGTGACCGGCGGATCAGGTGATTCGCACCACGGCGGAGACGCGGCGCGCGCGGGGTGCGCGGCGGCACGGGAGACGCGGCGCGCGCGGGGTGCGCGGCGGCACGGGAGACGGGGACGGCAGATGAGAGTGGACGCCGGATCGGGCAGGGGGCCGCGCACGAGACCGGGGACTGGACCGCGGACCGCGGGGGCGGGCTCAGGGACGGGACCGGGGGCGGCGGCTCCGGGCGCGGGGGCCGGTTCCGCTCCGGGCGCGGGGGCCGGTTCCGCTCCGGGCGCGGGAGCGGACTCGCCGCCCCTGACCGAGCGCCAGGAGGAGCGCCGCCGCCGCATCCTGCGCGCCAGCGCCCAACTCGCCGGTCGGGGCGGCTTCGACGCGGTGCAGATGCGGGAGGTCGCGGAGGCGGCCGGGGTCGCGCTCGGCACGCTGTACCGCTACTTCCCGTCCAAGGTCCATCTGCTGGTGGCGACCATGCAGGACCAGCTCCAGCGTCTGCACACGACCCTGGCCAGGCACCCGCCGGGCGGGGACTCGGCGGGCGAACGGGTCGCCGCGACCCTGATGCGCGCGTTCCGGGCGCTCCAGCGGGACCCGCACCTCGCGGACGCCATGGTGCGGGCGCTCACCTTCGCCGACCGCAGCGTCAGCCAGGAGGTCGACACCGTCTCCCGGCAGACCACGGCGATCATCCTGGACGCGACGGGGCTGGAGCGGCCGAGCCCCGCGCAGCTCGCGGCGGTCAGGGTCATCGAGCACACCTGGTACTCGACGCTGATCACCTGGCTGTCGGGGCGCGCGTCGATCGCGCAGGTGCGGGCGGACATCGAGACGGCGTGCCGGCTGGTCGACCTGGCGGAGCCGGCGGAGGTCTCCGGCTGACGGGGGCGGCGAGGGCGGCCGGGATCGTCCGGCCGACGGGGGCAAGGGCCTCGGGGACGCCGGGCCGGACGACCCCGGCCGGTCACCTGGGGCCCGGGCCCCAGGTGACCGGCCGGTACAGTGAGCGGGTCGTCATCATGCCCGTACGGGGGGAAGCCGGTGCGAATCCGGCGCTGACCCGCAGCCGTCAGCCCAGGTGTCCTGGGTGAGCCGGAATGCCCCGTGCGCGGTCGTGACCGGCTCGTGTCACCGGCAGCCCGCCGGTGGCCGGCACCGTCGAGGCATACGGAGCCGGAGCCCGGTGCCCTCGTGCGCCCGTGCCCGGATCCCGCCGGGACCCGCAGGAGAGGCACAGCACCCCATGACCACCGTCCGCCGCGGCGCAGCCGCGTTCGCCGCCGCCGCCGTGCTCGCCACGGCCGCCGCCCCGGCCGCCGTCGCCGCGCCCTCCCCCTCGCCGTCGCCGTCTCCCGCGCTGCCGTCCGGCCTGTACGGCACGGGCGACCCCACGTACGACGGGGTGTGGCGGCAGTCCCTGGCGCTGCTCGCGCAGGACACCGCCGGGGTCGTGCCCGCGGCGAAGGCCGTGGACTTCCTGACCGGCCAGCAGTGCGCGGACGGCGGCTTCGCCTCGTACCGGGCGGACGTCTCGAAGCCTTGCGACGACAAGCTGCCGCGCGACACCAACGCGACGAGCGCGGCGGTCCAGGCGCTGGCGGCCCTCGGCGGGCAGGACGCGGTCGTGAAGAAGGCCGTCGACTGGCTGAAGTCCGTGCAGAACGAGGACGGCGGCTGGAGCTACAACCCGGGCGGCGGCAGCGACGCGAACTCCACCTCGGTGGTCGTCGGCGCGCTCGCCGCGGCCGGGCAGAAGCCGGCCGAGGTGACCTCCGAGGGCGGGAAGACGCCCGAGCAGGCGCTGGAGACCTTCGCGGTCCGGTGCGGCCAGGAGAACGGGGGCGCGTTCGTCTACCAGAAGGGCACGCCGGGCGCGGTGGGCGACTCCACGGCCGCGGCGGTGACCGCCCTCAACGGCGAGGGTTTCGTGGTCGCCCCGGTGAAGGACCTGGGCGAGGGCACGGAGTGCCGCAAGGGCGCGGCGAGCGAGACGGCCGCGCACAACGGCGGCGTCTTCCTGGCGAAGGAGCTGGCCGAGACCGGGCACCTGGACACCGCGCCGATGCCGGGCGCGGAGGACGCCGACCCGCAGCCCGACTTCGGCAACACCGCCGACGCGGTGGTGGCGCTGACCGCGCAGGGGATGGCGAAGCAGGCCGAGAAGCCGCTCCAGTGGCTGGAGAAGAACGGCGCGGGCTGGGCGAAGCAGGCCGGTCCCGCGGCGTACGCGCAGCTCGTCTTCGCCGCGCACGCGAGCGGCACCGACCCGAAGGACTTCGGCGGCACGGACCTGGTCGCGGCGCTGAACGCGACCGGGCCCGCGCCGCAGGGCGGCGCGGACGCGACCGGGAGCCCGTCCGCGTCCGCCGACGCCGGCAAGGACGACGCGAGCGACGACGGCGGCTCGGCGGCCACCTGGTGGATCGTCGGCGTCTTCTTCGTCGCGGCGGTGGGCGTCGGCTTCCTGTTCAGCGGGCGCCGGAAGTCGCAGTCCTGATGCGTCGCCGCCACCGCCTCGCCGCGTGCCTCGGCGTCCTCGGGCTCGGCGCGCTGCTCGCCGTGCTCCTGGCCGCCCCGGCGCAGGCGGCCGGGTACCGCTACTGGTCCTTCTGGCAGGCCGACGGCACGGCCTGGCGGTACGCGACCGTGGGCCCGGCGACGGCCGGCCCGGTGGACGGGTCGGTGGACGGCTACCGCTTCTCCGTCAGCCGCGACAGCGCGGACGCGGCGAAGCCGCGGCGGGCGCCGGAGTTCGCGACGGTGTGCGCGGGTACGCCGGCGAAGGAGGGCACCAAGCGGGTCGCCCTCGTCATCGACTACGGGACGCCGGCCGACGCGCCCTCGGGCGAACGCCCGCCGGCCCTGCGCACGGCCTGCGCCCGTGTCGCCCCGGACGCGACCTCGGCGGAGGCCCTGGCGTCGGTCGCCAAGCCGCTCCGCTACGACAGCAGCGCGATGCTGTGCGCGATCGCGGGATACCCGGCGAAGGGCTGCGGCGAGCAGGTCCCGGACGGCCCTGCGTCCGCACCGGCCCCGGCATCGTCCGGGGACACCGCGTCGGACCCGGCCGGCTCCGGAGACGGCGGCTCGGGCCCCACTCTGGGCGTCGTCGCGGGTGCGGCGGCGGTCCTCGCCCTGGCGGGCGCGGCGCTCTGGCGCTCCCGCCGCCGCACCCGATGACGAGCGTCCCGGGCCCCGGCCGGGACTCGGTTCAGCGCCCAGGGCCGGGTCCGGGTCCGGGTCCGGCCGACCCCGTACCGGGCCGAGGCCCGGGCGACGCCGGCCCCGGCGTGGCGGCGCAGCCCGCCGAAGGCGACGGCGAACCCACGCCCCACCCGGGCGACGCCCCGGGCCCGGGCTCCGACCCGGGCCGGGCGGGCCACGGCGGGACGGCGCAGCGCGCCGAAGGCGGCGGTGCGGCCCCGGGCTCCGGCTCAGGCGGGTCGGGCCCCGGCACGCCCCGCCGGGCCGAGGCGGGTCGGCCGGACGAGGCGTCCGGGGCCACCGGCGGCGAGCGGGCCCCACGCCCTTCGCCTCCCGCCGGAGCCGGGCGGAGCGCGGCGGGTCAGCCCGCCTCAGGCAGCGAAGCCCGCCAAGGCCCGGAGCCCGGCGAAGGCGAGGTCCCGCCGCGCGCCACGACGGGACGGCCGCGCACGGCCGATCCCGAACCGGGCCGAGGCCCGGGCGACGCGGCACGCCCCGGCCCGGCCGGCCCCGCGCCGGACCTCGGCCCGGCCGGCCCCGCGCCGGACCTCGGCCCGGACGGGCCCGGCAGGCCGGACCGGAGCGAGGCCGCCCGGCACGCCGAAGACGGCAACGAACCCACGCCCGGCCCGGGCGACGGCCCGGGCCCGAACCCGGGCTCCGGCCCGGGCAAGTCGGACTCCGGCACTCCCGCGCCCGGCCCGGGCGGGGCGCGGCGCGGCGGGGCGGCGCAGCCCGCCCAAGGCGTTGGTGCGTACCGGACCGTGCGGCGGCACGGACCTCGCGGGGGCGGGGCGGACGGGGGCGAAGTCCCCGGCGCGGCTCACGTCCCGCGCGCCGTGCGCGCGCTGCGCGCGCCCGTGGCGAGCCGGAGCAACGCGGTGCACGCCGGGGCCTGGTGGTTGTGGGCCGTCGGGCTGGCCGTCGCCGCGTCGCGGACGACGAACCCGCTTCTCCTCGGGCTGATCGTCGGCGTCGCCGGATACGTCGTCGCCGCCCGCCGCACCGACGCGCCCTGGGCCCGTTCCTATGGCGCGTTCGTCAAGCTGGGCCTGTTCGTGATCAGCCTGCGCGTCCTGTTCTCCGTGGTCCTCGGCTCCTCGATCCCCGGCACGCACGTGCTGTTCACGCTTCCCGGGGTGCCCGTGCCCGACTGGGCGGACGGCATCCGGATCGGCGGGCGGGTCACCGGTGAGCAGGTGCTGTTCGCGCTGTACGAGGGCGCCAAGCTCGCCACCCTCCTCATCTGCGTCGGCGCCGCCAACTCCCTCGCCAACCCGGCCCGCCTGCTCAAGTCCCTGCCGGGCGCGCTCTACGAGGCCGGCGTCGCCGTCGTCGTCGCCATGACCTTCGCGCCCAACCTCGTCACCGACGTGCTCCGCCTGCGCACCGCGCGCCGGCTGCGGGGCCGGGCCACCGGCGGGGTGCGGGCCGTCGCACAGATCGCGCTGCCCGTGCTGGAGGGCGCGCTGGAGCGGTCCGTGGCCGTCGCCGCGTCGATGGACGCCCGCGGCTACGGCCGCACCGCTCAGGTCCCGCCCGCCGTGCGCCGCACCACCAACGTCCTCACCCTGGGCGGCCTGCTCGGGGTGTGCGCCGGCTCGTACGGGCTGCTCGCGGCGGAGGGCGCGCGCTTCGGCGTCCCCCTGATGGCCGCCGGGCTGCTCGCCGCCGCCGGGGGCCTGTGGCTGGGCGGGCGGCGTTCCGTCCGCAGCCGCTACCGGCCGGACCGGTGGGGCGTCCGGTCGTGGCTGATCGCCGCGTCCGGCGGGGCCGTCGCCGCGCTGATGGTGCACGCCGCGACCGTCGCCCCGGACGCGCTGCGCCCCGGCGTCGTCCCGCCCACCTGGCCCGAACTGCCGCTGTGGCCCGCGCTGTCGGTGCTGATCGGCCTGCTGCCCGCGTTCGTCGCCCCGCTGCCGCCGGGGCCCGCCGCCGAGCCCGCCCCCGCCTCCGTACCCGTTTCCGCCGCCTCCGAGGAGTCGACCCCGTGATCCGCTTCGACGACGTGACGGTGACGTACCGGGACGCCGGCGCGCCCACCCTGGAGCGGCTGGACCTGACGGTCCCGGAGGGCGAACTCGTACTGCTGGCGGGCCCGTCGGGAGTCGGCAAGTCGACACTGCTGAACGCGGTGTCCGGGCTGGTCCCGCACTTCACCGGCGGCACCTTGCGCGGCCGGGTCACCGTCTGCGGCCGTGACACCCGCACCCACAAGCCGCGCGAACTCGCCGACGTCGTCGGCACGGTGGGCCAGGACCCGCTGGCGCACTTCGTCACCGACACGGTCGAGGACGAGCTCGCGTACGGGATGGAGTCCCTCGGCCTGGCACCGGGCGTGATGCGGCGGCGCGTGGAGGAGACCCTCGACCTGCTGGGCCTCGCCGAGCTGCGGGAGCGGCCGATCGCGACGCTCTCGGGCGGCCAGCAGCAACGCGTCGCGATCGGGTCCGTGCTGACCACGCACCCCCGGGTGCTGGTCCTCGACGAGCCGACCTCCGCACTGGACCCGGGCGCGGCGGAAGACGTGCTGTCGGTGCTCCAGCGGCTGGTGCACGACCTGGGCACCACGGTCCTGATGGCGGAGCACCGGCTGGAGCGGGTGGTGCAGTACGCGGACCGGGTGGTACTGCTGCCGGGGGTGGGCGAGGCGCCGGTCGTCGGCGCGCCGGCCGAGGTGATGGCGGTCTCGCCCGTCCACCCTCCGGTCGTGGCCCTCGGCCGTCTCGCGGGCTGGGCCCCGCCGCCGCTGTCGGTGCGGGACGCGCGGCGCCTGGCCCCGCCGCTGCGGGAACGTCTGGCGGGGCTGGCCCCGCCGTCCGCCCCGGCGGGCCGCGCCCTGCCCGCACGCCCATCGCTCCCGGAGCCCGGCCCCCGCCCGGGCCTCCTGAGCCGCGCGGTCACCCGCCTGCGGCCCACGCCGTCCCCCGCCCGGAGCACGACCCCGACCACCACCCCGGCGTCCGGCCCGGCGACCGGCCCGGCGACCAGCTCGGCGACCGGCCCCGCCGAGGTGGCCCCCGCCCGGGTGCGCGGGCTCGGGGTGCGGCGCGGGCGGGTGGAGGCGCTGCGGCGCGTCGAGCTGACCGTCGGCGCGGGCGAGACCGTCGCGCTCATGGGCCGCAACGGCGCCGGCAAGTCCACCCTGCTCGGCGCCCTCGTCGGCATGGTCGAACCCACCGCCGGTTCGGTGAGCGTCGGCGGGCACACGCCGCACCGCACCCACCCCCGGGAGCTGATCCGGCACGTCGGCCTGGTGCCGCAGGAGCCCCGGGACCTGCTGTACGCGGACACGGTCGCCGCCGAGTGCGCCGCGGCCGACGCGGACGCGGGGGCCGAGCCCGGCACCTGCCTCGCCCTCGTCGCCACACTCCTCCCCGGCGTACCGGACGCCACGCACCCCCGGGACCTGTCCGAGGGGCAGCGCCTCGCCCTCGCGCTGGCGATCGTCCTCACCGCCCGCCCGCCGCTGATCCTGCTCGACGAGCCGACCCGCGGCCTGGACTACGCGGCGAAGGCCCGCCTCGTCGGCGTGCTGCGCGGACTCGCCGCGGAGGGGCACTCCATCGTCCTCGCCACCCACGACGTGGAACTCGCCGCCGAACTGGCCCACCGGGTGGTCATCCTGGCGGACGGGGACGTGGTCGCCGACGGCCCGACCGCCGAGGTCGTCGTCTCCTCGCCCGCGTTCGCCCCGCAGGTCGCCAAGGTGCTCGCGCCGCAGCCCTGGCTGACCGTGCCCCAGGTGGCGGCCGCGCTGAGGGACTCCGGACCGGAGGACGACCGATGACCCGCGCGACCCCGCCCGGACCCGCCGTCCCGCCCGGACCCGCCGTCCGGGCCGACCGCGCCGTGCGGGCCGTGCGCCTCGGCCCGCGTTCCGTCGTCGCCCTGGCACTGGTCAGCGCCGTCGGCGTCGTCTTCTTCGGCTGGCCGCTGCTCGCCGACTCCGGGTCGGAGCTGACCGCCCACGCGGGCGACGCGCCCTGGCTGTTCGGGGCGCTGCTGCCGCTGCTGGTCGCCGTCGTCGTGGCGACCGTCGCGGACAGCGGTATGGACGCCAAGGCGGTGGCCATGCTCGGCGTCCTGGCGGCGGTCGGCGCGGCGCTGCGGCCGATCGGGGCGGGGACGGCCGGCCTGGAGCCCATGTTCTTCCTGATGGTGCTGAGCGGCCGGGTCCTCGGCCCCGGCTTCGGGTTCGTCCTCGGCGCGGTGACCATGTTCGCGTCCGCGCTGCTCACGGGCGGGGTCGGGCCGTGGATGCCGTTCCAGATGCTGGCGATGGGCTGGTTCACCATGGGCGCCGGGCTGCTGCCGGGCCAGGACCGCCTCCGGGGGCGGCCGGAGCTGGCGATGCTCGCCGCGTACGGGGCGGTGGCGGCCTTCGCGTACGGCACGGTCATGAACCTGTACGGCTGGACGATCGTGCCCGGGATGGCGTCCGGGATCTCCTTCCAGGAGGGCGCGCCGCTCCACGAGAACCTGGTGCGCTTCCTCGCGTACTGCCTCGCGACCTCGCTCGGCTGGGACCTGGGGCGGGCGGTGCTGACGGTCGTGCTGACGCTGACCCTCGGCGCGACCCTGCTGCGCGCGCTCCGCCGGGCGACCCGGCGGGCGGCCTTCGAGGCGCCGGTCACGTTCGAGGGCCCGGACGCGCCGCCTCCGGGTGAGGCGCCCCCCAGGCCGCACGCCCTCCTCTAGGGCCTCCCCGTACTCCGACGCCCCGGCCGCTCCCCCGCCCCTCACCCGAGTGGCGCGACCCGCCCGCCTGCCGGACCATGGGCGGAACGCGACGATCCACCCCGGCGCTCCCGGGGCTCCCGCCCCGGGAGCGCCGGGGCTCGCGTGTGCGCGGGGGCGCCGGGTCCGCGCGGGGGCGTTCAGGCACGGGCGGGCTCGGGGCCCTGGGGTTCCGCGGCGCCCGGTGGCGAGACGGGGTCCGGACCGGACCCGTCGGGCCCTGCGGCGACCGAGGCCGCGGCCGGCGCCGGTTCCGGGGCCGCGCCCCGCGCCCGTGGAAAGACGGCCGGGGGCACCAGGAGACGGCGCGGACCGGCCAGGACGTACGTCAGGCCGAAGCCGGCCGCGACGACCGCCGCCCCGCCGGCCGCGTCGAGGACCCAGTGGTTGGCCGTCGCCACGATCGCGCAGACCGTGAACAGCGGGTGCAGCAGCCCCAGCAGCTTCATCCACAGCTTCGGCGCGAGGAACAGCACGACCAGCCCGCACCACAGCGACCAGCCGAAGTGCAGCGAGGGCATCGCCGCGTACTGGTTGGTGACGGCGGTCATCGCGCCGTAGTCCGGGTTCGCCAGGTCCTGCGGGCCGTGCACGGTGTCGATGTAGCCGAGGGCGGGCATCAGGCGCGGCGGTGCGAGCGGGAAGAGCCAGAAGCCGAGCAGCGCCAGCAGGGTCGCGAAGGCGAGCGAGGTGCGCGCCCAGCGGTAGTCGGAGGGGCGGCGGACGTAGAGGACGCCGAGGATCGCCAGCGGGACCACGAAGTGGAACGACGTGTAGTAGAAGTTGAAGAACGCCTCCAGCCACGGCGTGTCCACCACCGCCCGGTTGACCCGGTGCTCGATGTCGATGCCGAGGGCGCCCTCGACGGACAGGATCTGCCGGGCGTGCGACTCCGCCGCGTCCACGCTGCCGGTCGCGGCGGCCCGGATGTGCGAGTACACCGAGTACCCGACCCGGATGACCAGCAGTTCCAGCAGCAGGTTGGGCCGGGACAGCACCCGCCGCCAGAACGGCAGCAGCGGCACCCGGCGCAGCCGGGCCGGGACCGGCTGCGCGTGGACCGTGGGCACGGGCCGCCGGAAGCAGGGCGAGCCGAGGCTCAGGAACGGGACCGCGACGGCGGCGGCCAGCGCCGCGACCAGGAGCGCGTTGTCCCGCAGCGGGTGCAGCGGCACCAGGTTGGGCAGCAGCATCTTGCCCGGCAGGGTGATCACCAGGACGACGAGGACCGGCCACAGCATCCGGTCGGAGGCCCGCTTGCCGACCCGGCCCACGACGGCGAGCAGCACCCACAGCAGCTGGTGCTGCCAGGCCGTCGGGGAGACGGCGACCGCGACGCAGCCGGTGATCGCGACGGCGAGCAGCAGTTGCCCGTCACGGGCGTAGCGGACGGCACGGCGCAGGCCGAACACCACCACGGCGGCGGCGAGAGAGAGATAGAGGGTGATCTCCAGCGGGCCGGAGAGCCCGAGGCGCAGCAGCGCGCCGTGCAGGGACTGGTTGGCGAGGCTGTCGGGCCGGTCGCCGAGCCCGGCGCCGGCCGCGTGGTGCACCCAGTACGCCCAGGAGTCGGCGGGCAGCGCGGCCCAGGACAGGGCGGTGAGCCCGGCGAAGGTGCCCGTCGCCGTGACGGCTGCGCGGCGGCGGCCGGTGAACCAGAGGAGGGGTGCGAAGAGGAGGACGGTGGGCTGGAGGGCCGCGCCGATGCCGACGAGCAGCCCGCCCGTTCTCTCCCCGCGCGCGGCGAAGCAGCCGAGGAGGACCAGCAGCACCGGGATGATGCTGGTCTGCCCGAGGTGGAAGCTGTTGCGCACCGGCAGCGACAGCATCAGCAGGCTGATGGCGACGGGCGCGGCGAGCAGGGTGCTGCGCCGGGAGACCGGCGGCGGCAGGGCGCGGGCGACGACCAGGCCGAGGGCGGCGACGAGCAGCAGGGTGCCGAAGGTCCAGGCGATGCCGAGGCTCTGCTCGGCGGCCCGCGCGAACGGCTTCAGCACCAGGCCCGCGAAGGGGGTGCCGGTGAACCGGTCGGTGTCGTAGAGCGGGCCGCCGTGGTGCAGGACGCCCTGCTCGCCGACCCAGGTCTCCAGGTCGGTGAGCCGTTCGCCCGGTGGCCGGGTCAGTACGGCCGCCGCCTGCCGTGCCGCGAGCACCGCCGCGACGACCCACAGGGCCGTCCTGGCCGCACCGACCCTCGAATCCGCCGCGCTCCCGCGCACGCTGTGCTCCGCGTTCACCACGTCGCGCCGCGCCTCCCCACCATGGTCCGTCCGCCGTCAGGGCGTCCACGGAGCGTCGCAACGCCCCGTGGAGAAGACTCAGGCAACCCCCCATTCGCCTGACTGTCACCCCGAATACTGTCCGATCGTCGCTTCCCGGTCGCACCCGCAGGGCGGCGGCGGGCGGGAACCGCCAGGTCGGCGGCCCCGTCGCAGGAGGTATGCGGGGGAACATACAAGAACGCGGGGCGCCCGCGCGCTCGCTCACGGTGATCCCGGCGCTGCCGGCCCGCCGCCTCGGCGCGCCCACCGCCCCGGCGCACGCCTGCGGCCGGGGGCGCGGGGCTGCTCGCGGCGGGGGCCGCGTGGCTGGTGCGGCTGCGCCGGGGGCGCGGAGCGGGCACGGCCGATGAGAGCCTCAATTAGGTTGGCGCTCATGACACAGGATCAGTGGAACTCCGTCGACCACTACGTCAGCGAGCTGCTCGTCCCCGAGGACGAGGCCCTGACCGAGGCCCTCGCGGCGAGCGACGCGGCCGGGCTGCCGGCCATCGCCGTCGCCCCCAACCAGGGCAAGCTGCTGCACCTGCTGGCCCGTATCCAGGGGGCGCGCACCGCGCTGGAGATCGGCACCCTCGGCGGCTACAGCACCATCTGGCTGGCCCGCGCCCTGCCCGAGGACGGCCGGCTGATCTCCCTGGAGTACAGCCCGGAGCACGCGGACGTGGCCCGCGCCAACCTGGCCCGCGCCGGTCTCGACACGATCGCCGAGGTCCGCACCGGCGCGGCCCTCGACCTCCTCCCCCGCATCGAGAAGGAGCCGGGCGCGGGCCCGTTCGACATGGTCTTCATCGACGCGGACAAGGCCAACAACGCGCGCTACGTGGAGTGGGCCCTGCGCCTGACCAGGCCGGGCAGCGTGATCGTCGTGGACAACGTGATCCGCGCCGGCGCGATCACCGACCCTGCCACCGACGACCCCGCGGTGCGCGGCACCCGCGAGCTGTTCGACCTCGTCGCCGACGACCCCCGCCTCGACGCGACCGCCGTCCAGACGGTGGGCACCAAGGGCTGGGACGGGCTGCTGGTGGCGCGGGTGGTGGGGTAGCGCGCCCGGGGGTCCCGGCGGGGCCGGGCGGACGGAGCGGGCGGGGCTGCGGGAGGATGGGCCGTATGAGCATCGTGAAGATCAATGTGCTGACCGTGCCGGCCGAGCAGCGGGAGGTTCTGGAGAAGCGGTTCGCCTCGCGGGCGGGGGCGGTCGAGTCCTCCGACGGGTTCGAGTGGTTCGAGCTGCTGCGCCCCGTCGAGGGCACCGACCGGTACCTCGTCTACACCCGCTGGCGGGACGAGGCGTCCTTCCAGGCGTGGATGGAGGGCCCGATGAAGGCGGCCCACCAGGGAGGCGCCGGGGCGGGTGCCGGTGGAGACGCGGGCGGGGAGCGGCCGAAGCCGGCCGCGTCCGGGTCGCAGGTGTGGTCCTTCGAGGTCGTGCAGCAGGCGGCTCCCAAGTCGGCCTGACGCCCCGTGCCGTGAGCACGGCAGAGGTCCCCGTGGTCAACCACGGGGACCTCTGCCGTCACCGGCGGAAGGGGGCGCCGGGGTCATGCTCCGAGCAGGCGTTCCGTCACCTCGCGGTAGGTCCGCAGGGTGAGCCGGAGCTGCTCGGTGTCGGCGGCGCGGTCGCGGGCGTCGCCGTTCTTCTGCCAGCCCGCGCGCAGGGCGGTGCGGCGCTCCTTCAGGGAGGCGAGGAGTTGCTTCTCCGCCTCGTCGAGGACCTCGGCCGCCTCCGCGACCGAGTCGCGCGGCGAGTCCACGAACCCGGCGAGCGCGTGGTGGAGGCGCTCCCCCAGGCGGTCGCGGTCGGCGTCGTCGAGCAGCCGCACGCCGCCGGGGCGGGAGCCGTGGGCGTCGGCGCGGTGTGCGTCGGAGCCGTGGACGTCGGCGCGGTGTGCGTCGCCGGTGTGCTGACGGCCTTCCGTACCGGCTGCGGTGCCGGTGGCCGGGTCTCCCTCGCCGTAGGACCGGTGGTCCACGGTCTGCGAGACGCCCGTGCCGTGGGCGTGGTGGTCACCGCGCTCCGCCCGGCCCGTGCCCGTGCCGTTGCCCGTGGTTCCGGTGGGCCCGTCCGCCGTGTCCCGTCCGCGCGGCGCGGCGGGGGTCGCGGCGGGCGCCGGGGTGCGGCTCCCGTCGTTCCGGCCCGTGGCACCGGGGTCGTCGGAGGGTGCGGCGGAGAGCGGCGCCTGCGACAGCGGCGTCGCCGGGGGCCCGGTGACCGGCGGCGCGGGCGACGGGGAGGTCGCGGACGCCGGCGGGGCGACGGGCGGCGGCGGTGCCGTGGGGTGGCCCGTGCGCTGGGTGGGCACGGCCGCGTCGGGGGTCGTCCGCCCGTCGTCGGCCGGGGCGGCCGCCGGGTGGCGTGCCTCGTCGCCGCCGCTGCCCGTGGTCCACCGGTCCCGGTTCTCGCGTGCCATCACGCACCACTTCCCTTCGGCTTGAGCAGGTGACCGCGACGCCCCGCGGACTCCTTCCGCCGGTCGTGCCGGCGGTCGTGCGGGCGGGCTTCGGCGCGGGGCGCCGTACCCGGCCCGGTCTCGGTCAGGTCCTCGAACAGGGCGCGCGCGTGGACCAGCGCCTCGCGCAGCTCCTCCGTGGACGCGGACCCGGTGCGGGCCGTGCGGCGGACCGTGCGCAGGCTGTCCACATGGTGCGGATGGTGCACGGACAGGGCGCCCAGCTGGTCCTCGGGGCTGTCGGCGGCCGGGAAACCCCGGGTCGCGGCGACCCGGGCGAGCAGCTGCTCGGCGTCCGCGACGGCCTGCCGCGGCGCGTCGACGAAGCGCTCCTGGAGGGTGGTCCACTGCGCGGTGTACTGCTCCCGGGCGGCCGGCTCCAGCGGCAGCGGCGTGATGCCGCCGTACCGCTCGACACGGTCGCGCAGGTCGCGGTGGGCGGCCTCCTCGTCGCCGTCGTGCTGTGCGAGGGTGCGGTCGTACTCGGGGCCGAAGCGCCGCTTGAGCGAGCGCGTGCCGCTGCCCGTGCCCGTACGGGCCCGGAGCAGGACACCGGCCGCCAGCAGCGCCGCGACCACCGCCGCGATGATGAGAACTGTGGTCAGGGTCGACATGACTGCCTTCCTGGGTCGTGACTCCTGGCTGGCTGTTCGTCACTGCTTGGGAGCGCTCGACGATGCGGCTTGCCCCGTATCCGGCGTCCAAACCCGAAACCCGGATGCTCCGCCCGCCCGGCGGGAGCCAGGATGTGCGCATGGCAACGACAGGCACGGGGCGGACGGCGGGTACGGCGGACGCGGAGCGAGCGGCGCAAGCGGGACGGACAGCGCACGCGGAGCGCGCGGCGGACGCGGGACGGACGGCGCACGCGGGACAGCCCGCGGACGCGGGACGTACGACGCACGCGGCGGACGCGGGACGGGCGGAGCGCGCGGGACAGCCCGCGGACGCGGGACGTACGACGCACGCGGCGGACGCGGGACGGGCGGAGCGCGCGGCGGGCACGGCGTGGACCCTGGCGGCGGAACGGTTCGACTCCGCCGACGGCCTCGCCCTGCGCCGGGACTACTACGGCGACGTGGCCGGGAGCTACTGGGGACGGCCCGCGACCGTGGCCGAGATCGACGAGGGCCTGGCGGACGACGGCGCGGAGCTGCTGACCCCGCCCACCGGCCGTTTCGTCGTCGGCCGGTGGGCGGGCGAGCCCGCGGCCTGCGGGGGCGTCCTGCTGCTGGACGCGGAACGGGCCGAGCTGACCCGCGTGTTCGTCCGCCCCGGCTACCGCGGCCGGGCGGGCGCCGGACTGCTGCTGCGCCGGCTGGAGGACGAGGCCCGGGCGCTGGGCGCCCGCCGGATGGTGCTCAACACCCGGCTGGACCTGACCGCGGCGCGGGCGCTGTACGTGCGGCACGGGTACACCGGCATCCCGGCGTACTGCACGGGCCCGTACATGGAGGTCTGGTACGGCAAGGAGCTGTGAAGGCGGGCGAGCGGACCGGTTCAGTCGGGCCGAATGCCGTCCGGGTGCCGGTCCGGGTACGCCGTCGCCGGGCGCTCGTGGTCGCCCCGGACGTGCGTGTGCGGGCCCTCCTCGTCCGAGCCGCCCAGCTCCGCGCCGAGTTCGTGCACCAGCTGGACGAGATCGGTCGGGCGGTCCGGGCCCCACCAGTCGCCGAGAAGTTCCGCGAGCGACTCCTCCCGGGCCGCGCAGAGCCGGGCGGCGGCCGTCGCCCCGCTGTCGGTGAGCATCAGGTGCAGGCCCTCGCGGCGCGCCAGCCCCCGGCCCTCGATCTCGCGGGCGGCCTCCGTGATCGAGCGCAGCGGCACGGGTGTGGTCTCGGCCAGCCGGGCCGGTTCCACGATGCCGTGGCGTTTGATGCGCAGCAGCAGCCAGCTGGAGGCGGGCAGCAGGTCGTAGCCCGCCCGGGCGGTGATCTTCTCGTAGATGTGGCGGCGGCCCTCGCGGGAGCCGAGGACGGACAGGGCACGGGCGCACTCGTCGCGGGAGGAACGTTCCACCGGATTGGAGGCGACGGTCTGACTGGCGTCGGGTGCGGTGACCGAGCCGCGCAGCTTGTCCTCCTTCAGGAACCAGGCGACGACGAACGCGACCACGACCACCGGCACCGCGTAGAGGAAGACGTCCGTGATGGAGGTCGCGTACGCCTGGACGACCGAGGGGCGCAGCGCGGCGGGGAGTTCCGCGATGGCGCGCGGGTCGGCGGCCAGCTCGGAGGCCCCGGCGCCCGGTGGGACCTGCTGCCCGGCCAGGGCGTCGGCGAGCTTGTCCTCCAGGCGGTTGGTGAAGATCGTGCCGAAGATCGCGACGCCGAAGGAGGCCCCGATGGACCGGAAGAAGGTCGCCCCGGAGGTGGCCACGCCCAGGTCCTCGTAGCCGACCGCGTTCTGCACCACCAGCACCAGGACCTGCATCACCAGGCCCAGGCCCATGCCGAAGACCAGGAAGCACAGGCTCATCCGCCAGTCGGAGCTGTCCTCGGTGAGGGTGTGCAGAAGGAGCAGGCCGATCGCGGTGACGGCCGTGCCGGCGATCGGGAAGACCTTCCAGCGGCCGGTGCGGCTGACGATCTGGCCGGAGAGGGTCGAGGTGAGCAGCAGCCCGAACACCATCGGCAGCATGTGGACGCCGGACATGGTGGGCGAGACCCCCCGCACGACCTGGAGGAAGGTCGGCAGATAGGTCATCGCGCCGAACATGGCGAAGCCGATGACGAAGCTGATGACCGCCACCAGGGTGAAGGTCCGGATCCGGAACAGCTTCAGCGGGATGACGGGCTCGGCCGCCCGGCGCTCCACGGCGACGAACGCGACGAGCAGGACGGCCCCGAGCACGGCCAGGCCGATGATCTGCGGCGAGGACCAGGCCCAGGTGGTGCCGCCGAGGGAGGCGACCAGGACCAGACAGGTGGCGACCGAGGCGATGAGGAAGGTGCCCAGGTAGTCGATGGTGTGCTTGCGTGCGTGGGCCGGGATGTGCAGGACGGCGGCGATGACGAGGAGGGCGACGACGCCGACGGGCAGGTTGATGTAGAAGACCCAGCGCCAGCTGAGGTGCTCGGTGAAGAAGCCGCCGAGGAGCGGGCCGAGGACGCTGGTCGCGCCGAACACCGCGCCGAACAGGCCCTGGTAGCGGCCGCGTTCCCGGGGCGGGACGATGTCGCCGACGATCGCCATCGACAGCACCATCAGCCCGCCGCCGCCGAGGCCCTGGAGGGCGCGGAAGCCGATGAGCTGCGGCATGTTCTGCGCGATGCCGCACAGGGCGGAGCCGATGAGGAAGATGACGATGGCAGTCTGGAACAGCTTCTTCCGCCCGTACTGGTCGCCGAGCTTGCCCCAGAGGGGGGTGGCGGCCGTGGAGGCCAGCATGTAGGCGGTGACGACCCAGGACAGGTGGTCCATGCCGCCGAGTTCGCTGACGATCGTCGGCAGGGCGGTGGCGACGATGGTCTGGTCGAGGGCGGCCAGCAGCATGCCCAGCAGCAGGGCTCCGATGGCGACGAGTACGGTGCGCCGGTTCTGTCCCTCGCCCGGCGCCGGCGGTGTCGTCGCCGGCCTGACGTGCTGGGCCATGCGGTCTCTCCTTTGCGCGGTCGTGCGCGGTGCGCTCGGGGTGGTGCGGTGTGCGCACGGGGTGGTGCGGTGTGCGCACGGGGGTGCGCATTGCCTCCATCGTGGTCGGTGGGACGGGTTACGGCCTGCCGAGCCCGGCGCGCGCCGGGGCGGTCCCGTGGAGTGGGCCGGTCACGCCACCGGAGCCTTGACGCGAGTCACACCGCCGGAGCTCCGGCGCGAGTCGTCCCGGCGGAGCCTTGGCCGGGCCGCCATGGGGTGGGTCACACCGCCGTGCATAATGTGCGGCATTCCAAGGGGAGGGGTACCGGTCATGACCGGAGACACATGTCAGGAGTGCGGCAGACCCGGGGCCACCGGCTCGGGGCCGGGGCCCCGCTGCGTGTGCGCCGCGTCCGCCGGACGGACCGCCACCGCCGCGGAGCGGCCGGGGGCCCGTGACGACTGGCCCGCCGAGGCGGCGGCCTGGCACGCCGACCGGGAGGCACGCCGCGCGGCGGAGATCGCGGCGGCGGAGGACTTCGACCCGCTGCGCATCCGCCCCTACGTCACCCTCGACCCGCCGGGCGCGGAGCCCCCGTCCGCGCCGGGCGGGGCGTCCTCGCCCGTCCCGGGCCGCGGGACGGGCCCGGCTCCGTCCGGCCACCGGGGCCACCGGGCCGTGGACGACGAGCCGACCGCCCCGCTCCCCTCGGTGGTGCCGCCCGGCCCGGGAGGGGCCGGCGCCGGCCCGTGGTCGCCGCCCGGCCGGGGCCGGGCGGCAGACGGCCGCGAGGCGAACGGCGCGGATCGGCGGCCCCCGCACGGCCACGTCCCCGGCACCCCGGGCGGGGCCGCCCGCGACGGTGGCATCCCGGGCCCCGCCGCCGGGGCGCGCGGCCGGGTCGGCGGCTCCGCGCCGCGCCCGCCCGCGCACACGGACGACTCGGCGGACTCGTGGTCCCCCGACGGCTCGGGCACCGGCGGGCCGGGCGGCACCACCGGGGGGAGCGGGACGGGCCCGGGCCGGTGGGCCCCGCGCGGCCCGGCCGGCGGCTCCGCGCCGCTGCCAACACCGCACACGGGCGACGCGACGGCCCCGTGGTCGCACCGCGGGCCCGGCACGGGCCGGGTGGAAGAGGACCCGTGGCTGCCGCACCACCAAGCCCCCGGCGTCCACGACGCCCACGACGCCCACGACGCCCACGACGCCGTGGACGAACTGCCGCCGCTGGTCGGGGGTACCGGGGCGGAGCCCCGGCCCCGAGCACGGCGCCGGGGCGCCGGGATCGTCGCCGCGGCTGCCGCGCTCGCCGTGGCCGGGACCACCGCGTACGCGTCCGGGCTGCTGGCCGGGGAGGGCGAGCGGGACCGGGTGTCCATGCCCGACCGGGAGAACGGCGGCGGGCCGAGCCTCAACCTCGGCCCCGAGGTGCCCTCCGCCCCCGCCTCCCCGACCGGCTCGCCCTCGGGGTCGCCCACGCCCTCCCGGTCCGGCTCGCCCTCCCCGTCCGCGTCGGCGTCCCCGACCGCGTCGCCGTCCGCGTCCGCCACCCGGTCCGTGCCGGTGAGCAGCGCCCCGGCCGCACCGGCGCCGTCCTCGACGGCGTCCGCCTCGGGCTCGGTGTCGGAGGGGGACGTTCCGGTGACCGGCGGCGACGACGGGGCCGAGGAGCCGCCGCCGCCCGGCTTCGCGCCCGCCTCGCTGAGCCGGGGCGACACCGGCCGCGAGGTGCGCGACCTGCAGAAACGGCTGCAACAGATGTGGCTCTACTCCCGCGAGGAGCGGGCCGACGGGATCTTCGACCAGGGCGTGGAGGACGCGGTGAAGGTCTACCAGTGGCACCGCGGCATCCAGAGCGACCCCCTCGGTGTCTACGGACCCGAGACCCGCCGCGCCCTGGAGTCCGAGACCCGGCGCCCCTGAGACGGCGGCGGGCCACGGAGACCATGGCCGGACCGCCGCCGCACCGGATCCGCCACCTCACCCGAACGCCACCGCACCGGACCGGCACCGCACCGGACCGGCACCGATTTGGTGTTCGGGCCGCTTCTTTGTATCGTGAAGGAACAAAGTGGTTCCGCCCGTACTCCCTGACCGGCGGGCGGAGCCGCTTGTTTTCTTTTCCGGGCCCTTCTCCCGGGCCCGCCTCGCCCCCGACGCCGCGCCCGCATCCTCCCCCGGACCCTGGAGCCCTTCATGACGGCAGCCGCCGGCCCCGCCACGCCCCCCGCCCTGACCGCCCGCGCCGTCCTGCTGGACATGGACGGGACCCTGGTCGACTCGGACGCCCCCGTGGAGCGGATCTGGCGTGCCTGGGCCGTCGAGAACGGGCTGGACCCGGACGCGGTGATGAAGGTCGCCCACGGCCGGCAGGGCCACGCGACGATGGCCGCCCTCCTCCCGGACCGGCCCATGGAGCAGAACCTCGCGGACAACCGGGCCATGCTCGCCCGGGAGACCGCCGACACCGACGGCGTGGTCCCCGTCCCCGGCGCCGCCGCCTTCCTGGCCGCCCTCGCCGGTGTGCCGCACGCCCTGGTGACCTCGGCCGACCTCGCCCTGGCGACGGCCCGGATGGGCGCGGCCGGGCTCACGCTGCCCGAGGTCAGGGTCACGGCGGAGAGCGTGGGCGCGAGCAAGCCGGACCCGGAGGGGTTCCTGAAGGGCGCGGCGGACCTCGGCTTCGCCCCGGGCGACTGCGTCGCCTTCGAGGACTCCGAGGCGGGCATCGCGGCGGCGCGCGCGGCGGGCATGCGGGTGGTCGGCGTCGGACCGCGCGCGGCGGCCTTCGCACCGGACCTGCGGGTGACCGACCTGACGGCCCTCACGGTCACGCCCCGCCCGGACGGCACTGTGGAGCTCCGCGCCGCCTGAGGGCCCGCGCACGGCAGCGGGGCCGGACCCGGGACCGTGGCCCCGGCTCCGGCCCCGCTCCCGCCGGTCAGCCCACCGCCGCCTCGTACAGACTGAACGCCGCCAGCGCGAACATCAGCGCCGCCGCCACCTTGGTGATCAGCCGCAGCGGCACGTACTTCATCAGGGTGCGCCCGCCCAGGATGCCGATGGCCGCGACCGCCCACAGCGCGAGCACCGCGCCGACGCCGACGGAGACCGGGTTGTCGTAGCGGGCGGCCAGGTTCGCGGTCATGATCTGCGTCAGATCGCCGAACTCCGCGACCAGGATGAGCATGAAGCCCGCCCCGGAGACCTTCCAGAAGGACTGGTCGGCCGGGGCCTTGATGTTCTCCTCGTCGCCGTCGTCCTTCTTGAGCAGCAGCATCAGCGCGCCCGCGAGGAACAGCACGCCCACCACCGCCTGCACCAGCCGGTGCGGGAGCAGGGTGAGCACGCTTCCGGCCGCGACGGCGAGGGCGACGTGCACGGCGAAGGCGGCGGCGACCCCGGCGAAGACGTAGGAGGCGCGGTAGCGGGTGCCGAGCATCAGACCGGCGAGCGCGGTCTTGTCGGGCAGTTCGGCGAGGAAGACGACGCCGAAGGTGATCGCCATGACGGTGAAGCTGATCATGGAAGGTTTCCTCAATCGGTCGGGCGCGGCCCTGCCGAGAGTCCTGAGCGTTCCAGGGGTCGCTTCGGCACGGCAGCGCCATGAATGCATGCATGGACACTGCAGCCGAAGGTCTCGCCGGCGGGTGCCTGGGCCACCGCCTCCGGGCGCCGGCCGGGCCCAAGGCCCGGCAGTATGTCGACGTTCCGGCGAAGAGCTACTCCCCTTCTGCGCCGCCCACCCTACGCGATCCCCTCGCCGCCCCGGCAGGGACCTGCCTCCCCTGCGGGCCGGCGCAGCAGCCCCCGGGCCACGAGCTCCAGCACCACGGCGACCGCGACGGCCTGCACCGCCATCAGGGCGACCAGCACGAAGAGCTGCACCGCCCCCGCCTCCACCGGCGACGCCCCGCCCAGCAGCATGCCCACGAAGGCTCCCGGCAGGGTGACCAGGCCCACCGTCCTGGTCTGGTCGAGCCCCGGGAGCAGGGCGTCGGAGGCGGGTGTCCGGGCGACCTCCAGGCGGGCGTCGCGTTCCGCCAGCCCGAGGGCGAGCCCCGCCTCGACCTCGCCGCGCCGCTGCTCCAGTTCGTCCAGCGCCCGGCGGCCGGCGAGGACGGTCGCGGTGAGCGCGCCGCCGATGAGGATGCCGGTCACCGGGATCAGCGCGATGCCCCGCACCGGGACGAGCCCGGTCAGCAGCAGGGCGAGGACGACGGGGGCGACGCCCGCGGCGATGGGCGCCCCGGTCCACCACCAGCCGGGCCCCGGCGTGATGCGCCGCCCCGAGGTGCGCACGGCGACCGCGTACATCAGGAACAGGAAGGACAGGAGCAGCGGGACCGCGTCCACGACCCAGCCGATCACCAGGGAGACGGCCGCGAGCTGGACGGCGGCGCGCACTCCGGCGACCACGGTCCGGCGCGGCGGCCCGAGGTGCGCGAGGGCGACGACGGTCGCGGCGACCACGAGGAGGACGGCCAGCACGGCCCCGAGTGTCACGTTCACCGGCAGCAGCACGGCGCAACCCTACGCCGGTGAAGGCTTCGTGCCGGGGCGTCAGAACTCTTGATGTGACGTGCTCATGTCGCCACCCTGTTACCCGGCGCCCATCCCCGTGCAACCTCGCGCCGCCAGCATGGCCGTGCCCCCGGGCGCCTCCCGCGCGGTTCCCCACGCGCGGGAAAGGCCAGTTCCCCCCCACTTCCGAGGAGTTCGCATGATTCGTGTCTACGCGCGTCGATTCCGTCGTTCCGCCGTTCTCGCGACCGCCGCCGTCATCGGTGCCACCGGCCTGCTGGCCACGGCCCCCGCAGCCCAGGCCGCCCCGCCCACCCCGGTCAGCGCCGCCACCGCCCGCACCTACCTCGGCCAGCTGACCGTGGCCGCCGAGGGCTCCGGCAGCGGCTACAGCCGCGACCTCTTCCCGCACTGGATCACCCAGTCGGGGACCTGCAACACCCGCGAGGTCGTCCTCAAGCGCGACGGCTCCAACGTGCAGCAGGACTCCGCCTGCGCGGCGGTCAGCGGCAGCTGGTTCTCCCCCTACGACGGCGCCACCTGGTACGCCGCGTCCGACGTGGACATCGACCATGTGGTGCCGCTGGCCGAGGCGTGGCGCTCCGGGGCCAACAGCTGGACCACCGACAAGCGCCGGCAGTTCGCCAACGACCTCACCCGTCCGCAGCTCATCGCGGTCACCGACAACGTCAACCAGGCCAAGGGCGACAAGGACCCCGCCGAGTGGCTGCCGCCGACGACCTCCTACCGCTGCATGTACGCCCGGATGTGGGTGCACACCAAGCACTACTGGGCGCTGAAGGTGGACTCCGCCGAGAAGAGCGCGCTCCAGTCGGTCCTGAACGGCTGCTGACGGCCCCCGGCCGGTCTCCGCACTCCCGGACGGGCGCAGGGCCGGGCCGGCGGCCGTCCGGGAAGACCGGGCACACGGACACGCGAGGAGGGCGGGGCGGAACGGTGTCGCCCCGCCCGCTCGTTCCGTACCGTACGACGCGAGGGAAGGGGACCGTGATGACCTCACTGCGCCTGGGCCCGCTGCTGCGCCAGGTCGACTGGGAGACCGGCACCACCGCCACCGTCTGGGTGGAGGCGGACCGCCCGTGCGCCGTGGAGGTCCGGTGCGGGAAGGGCGGCGGCGGTTCCTGCGGCACCTTCACCGTCGCCGGGCACCACTACGCCCTGGTCGTCGTCACCGGGCTGGCTCCCGGCGCCGAGACGCCCTACGAGGTGCTGCTCGACGGCGACCGGGTGTGGCCCGAGCCCGGCTCGCGCTATCCGCCGAGCACCATCCGCACCCCAGCCCCGGGCACGGACGACGCGGTCGTGGCCTTCGGCTCCTGCCGCTGGGCCGCGCCCGCGGCCGGCGCCCACGACCCCGTCGGCCCGGACGTGCTGGACGCCCTCGCCACCCGCCTCGCCGCCGACCCGGGCGCCCGCCGCCCGGACGTCCTGCTCCTCCTCGGCGACCAGGTCTACGCGGACGAGACCTCCGAGGCCACCCAGCGGTGGATCGCCGAACACCGCGCGTCCCACGGCACGGGCGCCGACGCCCCGCCCGACCAGGTCGCGGACTACGCGGAGTACACCCGGCTCTACGAGGAGTCCTGGCTCGACCCCGGGCTGCGCTGGCTGCTCTCCACCGTGCCGAGCTGCATGATCTTCGACGACCACGACGTCATCGACGACTGGAACACCAGCGAGGCCTGGCTCGCCGACATGCGCGCCACGCCCTGGTGGCAGGAGCGGATCATGGGCGGACTGATGTCGTACTGGGTGCACCAGCACCTGGGGAACCTCTCCCCCGCCGAACTCGCCGCCGACGAGGTGTACGCGCGGGTGCGCGCCGCCGAGGACGGCACGGCGGCGCTGCGCGCCTTCGCCGAGCGGGCCGACGCCGACCCGGTCTCGGTCCGCTGGAGCTACCGCCGCGACTTCGGGCGCACCCGGGTGCTGATGGTGGACACCCGGGCGGCACGCGTCCTGGACGAGCAGCAGCGGGAGATGCTCGACCCCTGTGAGGCCGACTGGCTGCGCGAACAGGCCCTGGACGCCCCCGAGGACGTCGACCACCTGCTGATCGGCACGTCCCTGCCCTGGCTCCTGCCGCCGATGATCCACTTCACCGAGGCGTGGCACGCGGCGCTCTGCCGGGGCGAACGCGGGGCCCGCTGGGCGCGGTTCGGGGAGAAGCTGCGCCGGGCGGCGGACCTGGAGCACTGGGCGGCCTTCCCCTCCTCGTTCGCGCGGCTGACCTCGCTGGTCGCGGAGGCCGGTGGCGGCCCCCACGCCCCGGCGACGGTCTGTGTGCTCTCCGGTGACGTGCACCACGCCTATGTGTCCCGGCCCTGGTGGCCGGCGGGGCGGCGGCCCGCGGCGCTGGTGTACCAGCTGACCTGCTCCCCGCTGCACAACTCGGTGCCCGCGGTGATGCGGGCCGGATTCCGCTTCGGCTGGAGCGAGTTCGCCCGGGGCATCGGCCATCTGCTGGCCCGGCACGGCCGGGTGGAGCGGCCGGACATCCGCTGGAAGCGCACCGGCGGGCCCTGGTTCGGCAACCAGCTGATGACCCTCACCCTGCGCGGACGGGTCGCGAAGCTGCGCCTGGAACGGGCGGAGCGCGAGCGGGAGCGGGACGGTGTCCGGATGGCGACGGTCCTGCACGAGGCCCTGACCCCCGCCGAACCCGCTCCGGACAAGCGCTGACACCTCTCCGCCCGGCCCCGGCCGAGGGGCGGGAACCGGCCAAGAGCTTTTTGTTGAACTTGCAAGTTTGAGTGAGGCACCCCTAACCTGTCGGCTCATCGGTTCCGTCCGTCCCCAACCGAAGGAGCCCCATGTCCGCCACGCCCCCCACCTCCCCGGGCCTCACCTCCCCGGGCCTCACCGAGCGGCTGAACGGCGCCCGGCCGTACGCCCTCGGCCTGTTCCGGATCGTCGTCGGCCTGCTGTTCCTCTGCCACGGCGCCGCCTCCCTCTTCGGCGTCCTCGGCGGCGCCCAGGGCGGCGGCACGGTCGAGGCCGGCACCTGGCCCGGCTGGTACGCCGCGGTCATCCAGCTCGTCGCGGGTGGCCTCGTGATGATCGGCACAGGCACCCGAACCGCCGCCTTCGTCGCCTCCGGCTCGATGGCGTACGCCTACTTCAAGGTCCACCAGCCCGAGGCGCTGTTCCCGCTGGAGAACAGCGGCGAGGCGTCCGCGATGTTCTGCTGGGCGTTCCTGCTGCTGGTGTTCACCGGCCCCGGCGCCCTGGCTCTGGACGGGCTGTTCCGCGGCCGCGCCACGGCCACCGGGGACACCCGTCAGGAGCCGAAGCAGACCCCGGCCGCCGTCTGACCGGCCGCCCCGGCCGCCGTCCGACCGGCCGCCCCGCGCGAACCGTGTGCCCGGTCCCCATCGGCGGAGGGGACCGGGCACACGGGCGTTTCCGGCCACCGGGTGCCCACCCGCCCGTACTGCTGTTCCCCGCATCCGCGTCCGTCGGCGACATCCCGCACCCCTGCGGAACCCGGATCCGCACGCCCGCGTACGCTGTACGACACTCCGGCGCCCTGGCCGCACCGCGCGGCCGGCACAGGTCCTAGCCGCCGGAACGGGGAGAGCCTGGTGCTGGAGACGCTGGGGGCGCTGACCGGCAGCCCTTGGATCTACGCCGTCGTGGCCCTGTCGGTCCTGCTCGACGTCTTCCTGCCGGTCCTCCCCAGCGGCGTCCTCGTGATCACCGCGGCGACCGCGGCCGCGGCCGGGACCACCGCGAACGGCGACGTCCGCACCGAAGTGCCGTCCCTCCTCGTGCTGCTGCTCTGCGCGGCCACCGCCTCCGTCCTCGGCGACCTCGTCGCCTACCGGCTCGCCTGGCGCGGCGGGGCGCGTTTCGACCGCGCGGTGGCCCGGTCACGGCGGCTCGCCAAGGCGCAGGAACGTCTCGGCTCAGCCCTCAGCCGGGGCGGCGGCGCCCTGGTCGTGGTGGCCCGGTTCGCCCCCGCCGGACGCTCGGTGGTCTCCCTCGGCGCGGGCGCGGCCCGGCGCACCGTACGCGAGTTCCTGCCGTGGTCGGCGCTGGCCGGGCTGGTGTGGGCCGCCTACAGCGTGGGCCTCGGCTGGTTCGGCGGCCAGTGGCTCGGTGCGAGCTGGGTCGGCGCGGCCGTCTCCGTCCTCGCGCTCTTCGCCGCCGGGCTGCTCGCCGCCTACGTCATGCGGCGTCCGGTGCGGACGCCCGCCGCGTAGCCGCGCCCCGCACCTCCAGGTCCTCCAGGAGTCTGCGGGTGGCCTCGGTGATCTCCGCCACCGCGCGGTCGAAGACCTCGCGGTTGTGCGCGGCGGGCGCGCGGAAGCCGGAGACCTTGCGCACGTACTGCAGGGCGGCGGCGCGCATGTCCTCCTCGGTGGCCTCCTCGGGGAGGACGGGCGGGCGAAGGGTCTTGATGCTGCGGCACATGTCTTCCAGTGTGCCGCGCACCACTGACATCGGGCGACCACCCGCCGCTACCGGCCCGTTAGAGTGCGGCGACCGCCCCTGCCCCCTGACCGAGGACCCCCTGTGACGCCCGCACCACCGCCTTCCCCCGCCGTGACCGTCGTCGGGATCGGGGCCGACGGCTGGCCCGGGCTCTCCCCCGCCGCCCGGGACGCGCTCCTCGGCGCCGAGGTCCTGATCGGCGGCCCCCGCCAGCTCGCCCTGCTGCCGCCCGAGTGCCCCGGCGCACGCGTGCCCTGGCCCAGCCCGCTGCGGCCCGCCGTCCCCCGCCTCCTCGGCGAGCACGCCGGACGCCGGATCGCGGTCCTCGCCAGCGGCGACCCCATGTTCCACGGCATCGGCCGCGCCCTCACCGAGGAACTCGGCCCGGACGCCCTGCGCGTCCTGCCGCACCCCTCCGCCGTCTCCCTGGCCTGCGCCCGCGTCGGCTGGGCCGTCGAGGACACCGAGGTGGTCAGCGTCGTCGGCCGGCCCCTCGCCCGTCTCGCCGCCGCCCTGCACCACGGCCGCCGGGTCCTCGTCCTCAGCGCGGGCGCCGCCACCCCGGCCGAGGTCGCCGCCCTGCTGCGGGACCGGGGCTTCGGGCCCAGCCGGATGCGCGTCCTCGAACAGCTCGGCGGCCCCGCCGAGCACCTCCGCGACGGCCTCGCCGCGACCTGGGACGCGCCCCCCGGCGACCCGCTGAACACCATCGCCCTCGACTGCCGCCGCGACCCCGCCGCCCCCCGCCTGTCCGCCGCTCCCGGCCTGCCCGACGACGCCTACGAGCACGACGGCCAGCTCACCAAGCGCCATGTCCGCGCCGCCACCCTCGCCGCCCTCGCCCCCGCGCCCGGCGAACTCCTCTGGGACGTCGGCGGCGGCTCCGGCTCCGTCGCCGTCGAATGGCTGCGCGTCCACCGCGACTGCCGGGCCGTCTGCGTGGAACGCGACCCCGCCCGCGCGGCCCGGATCACCCGCAACGCGGACACCCTCGGCGTCCCCGGCCTGCGCGTGGTCACCGGGGCCGCGCCCGGCGCCCTCGCCCGACTCCCGCGCCCCGACGCGGTGTTCATCGGCGGCGGCCTCACCGCGCCCGGCCTCCTGGACGCCTGCTGGGACGCCCTCCCGCCGGGCGGCCGGCTCGTCGCCAACACCGTCACCCTGGAGTCCGAGGCCCTCCTCGCCACGTGGCACCGCGCCCACGGCGGCGAGCTGACCCGCCTCGCGGTCTCCCACGCCGTCCCCGTCGGCGGCTTCACCGGCTGGCGCCAGGCCATGCCCGTCACCCAGTGGTCCGTCACCAAGTCTGGAGAGCAGTCATGACCGTGTACTTCATCGGCGCGGGCCCCGGGGCGGCCGACCTCATCACCCTCCGCGGCGCGCGCACCCTCGCGGCCTGCGGTGTCTGCCTGTACGCGGGCTCCCTCGTGCCCCGCGAACTCCTCGCCGAATGCCCGCCGGACGCCCGTCTGGTCGACACCGCGAACCTCGACCTGGACGCGATCACCGCCGAACTGGTCCGCGCCCACGAGGAGGGCCACGACGTGGCCCGCCTCCACTCGGGCGACCCGGCCGTCTTCAGCGCCGTCGCCGAACAGATGCGGCGCCTGGACGCGGCGGGCGTCCCGTACGAAGTCGTCCCGGGCGTCCCCGCGTTCGCCGCCGCGGCCGCCGCGCTGAAGCGGGAACTGACCGTCCCCGCCGTCGGGCAGACCGTCATCCTGACCCGCGTCGCCCAGCAGGCCACCCCGATGCCCGACGGCGAGGACCTGGCCACGCTCGGCCGCAGCGGCGCCCTCCTCGTCCTCCACCTCGCGGCCCGCTACGCGGACCGGATCGTCGGCGAACTCCTCCCCCACTACGGGGCGGACTGCCCCGCGGCCGTCGTCGCGATGGCCAGCCGCCCGGACGAACTCGTCCTGCGCGGCACCCTCGGGGACATCGCCGACCGCCTCAAGGCGGCGGGCATCACCCGCACCGCCGTCATCCTCGTCGGCCGCACACTGGGGGCCACCCAGTTCCCCGACAGCCACCTCTACTCCCCCGACAGGGCCCGCCCTTAGGAGGTGTCCGGCGGATCCTGGCCAGAGCCGGGACACCCCCGCCAGGGCTACCGCACCGACGACCGCCCCACCACCACACCCGCCAGGGCTACCGCACCGACGACCGCCCCACCACCACACCCGCCCGGTCCACGCACACCACGTCCACCGCCACCGGCGCGCCCCGCAGCACCTCCAGTGCCCGGTCCCGCGCCTCCGCGGCGACCAGGTCCCCGAGCGGCACCCCCGCCGCCTCGCACAGGCGCAGCGCCGCCAGCCCCGTGTTCGCCCCGGCGACCGCCGCCACCAGCTCCCCGTCCGCCCCGCCCGTCCGCGCCAGCTCCGCCAGGAACCCCTTGTCCACCTGCGACCGCGCCGAGTGCAGGTCCAGATGCCCCGCCGCCAGCTTCGACAGTTTCGCGAACCCCCCGCACACGGTGAGCCGTTCGACCGGATGCCGGCGCACGTACTTGAGGACCGCGCCCGCGAAGTCCCCCATGTCCAGCAGCGCGTCCTCCGGAAGTCCGTAGAGCGCGACCACCGTCTTCTCCGACGTGGACCCCGTGCACCCCGCCACATGCGTCCGCCCCGCCGCACGCGCCACGTCCACCCCGCGCCGGATGGAGTCGATCCACGCCGAGCAGGAGTACGGCACCACGATCCCGGTCGTCCCCAGCACCGACAGCCCGCCCAGGATCCCCAGCCGGGGGTTCCAGGTGGACCGGGCGATCTCCTCGCCGTGGTCGACGGAGACCGTGATCTCCACGTCCCCGCCGCCCCCGTGCCGCTCCGCCACGCGCGCGACATGCGCGCGCATCATCTCCCGGGGCACCGGGTTGATCGCGGGCTCGCCCACCTCCAGCGGGAGCCCCGGCCGGGTGACCGTGCCCACGCCCGGCCCGGCGCGGAAGACCACCCCCGACCCGGCGGGCAGCGCCCGTACCGTCGCCCGGACCAGCGCGCCGTGCGTGACGTCCGGGTCGTCGCCCGCGTCCTTCACCACCCCGGCCATGGCCACCGGACCGGCACCCGCCCCGCCCGCACCCCCCACGTCCAGCGACTCCACCGCGAGCGCGAACGCCGGGGTCTGCCCCTTCGGCAGCGTGATCGTCACCGGGTCGGGGAACTCCCCGGTCAGCAGCGCCGTGTACGCCGCCGTGGTCGCGGCCGTCGCGCAGGCCCCGGTCGTCCACCCGGGCCGCAGCCCGGTGTGCTTGAGTTGGGCGTCCCGCCCGGACGCCGACGTACCCGCCCCCGCCTCACCCATGGACGACGAACCCCATGCCGCTGCCACCCACCGGCCCGCAGGACCGCCCCGCTCGCCGCGCCGGCCACACCGCCCACGTACTCGTCCTCGGGGGCACCACCGAGGGCCGCCGCGTCGCCGAACTGCTGCACGCGGACGGCACACGCGTCACCAGCAGCCTGGCCGGCCGGGTCGCCGCGCCCCGCACCCCGCCCGGCGAGGTCCGGATCGGCGGCTTCGGCGGCCCCGCCGGTCTCACGTGCTGGCTGCGCGCGCACGCGGTGGACGCGGTCATCGACGCCACCCATCCCTTCGCCCGTACGATCAGTTTCCACGCGGCCCTGGCGGCCGCCGACGCCTATGTTCCCCTGCTGGCCCTGCGCCGGCCCGGCTGGGCACCGGTGGCAGGCGACGACTGGCACCCGGTCGGCTCCCTCGACGAGGCGGCCGGGACCGCCCGCGCCCTCGGCGAGCGGGTGTTCCTGACCACCGGCCGGATGGGCCTCGCCACGTTCGCGCACGTCACGGACGCCTGGTTCCTGGTCCGCTCCGTCGACCCGCCCGAGGGCCCGTGCCCGCCGCGCCTGGAGGTGCTGCTGGACCGGGGGCCGTTCACCCTCGACGGGGAACGCGAGCTGCTGCGCCGACACCGGATCGAGGTGCTGGTCACCAAGGACAGCGGCGGCGAAGCGACCGCGCCGAAGCTGACGGCCGCGCGGGAGGCGGGCGTCCCCGTGGTGGTCGTCCGCCGCCCGCCGGTCCCGGAGGGCGTCCCGGCGGCGGCCACCCCGGAGGAGGCCGCCGCCTGGGCTCGGTCCCTCTGACGGCTCCCGGCTAAGGCCTGTCGGACATGCCTTGGTCCGGATACCGCCGGGGCGTCCAGACGATCTCCTGCCCACCGGCCCCCGGTCCGGAAGCCTTGGAGCCGCCCCGCCGCGCCATCCGCGTCTGCGAGGAGCCGACCAGCAGGATCGTCCGCATGTCGACCTGCGCCGGGTCCAGGTCGGCGAGGCGCACGATCCGCACGCTCTCCTCCGGCCCGCCGACGTCCCGGCCCAGCACCACCGGCGTGTCCGGGGCCCGGTACTCCAGCAGCAGTTCGCGCGCCTTGCCGACCTGCCAGGTACGGCTGCGCGAGCCCGGGTTGTAGAGCGCGAGCACCAGGTCCGCCGCCGCTGCCGCGCGCAGCCGCTCCGCGATGACCTCCCACGGCTTGAGCCGGTCGGAGAGCGAGAGGACCGCGTAGTCGTGGCCGAGCGGCGCGCCCGCCTTCGCGGCGGCGGCGTTCGCGGCGGTGACACCGGGCAGGACGCGGACGGGCACGTCCGTGTACCGCTCCTCCGACGCGACCTCCAGCACGGCCGTGGCCATGGCGAACACCCCGGGGTCGCCGCCGGACACGACCGCGACGCGGCGGCCCCGGCGGGCCAGGTCGAGGGCGAACTCGGCGCGCTCGGACTCGACCTTGTTGTCCGAGCCGTGCCGGACCTGGCCCGGGCGCACCGGGACCCGGTCCAGATAGGTGGTGTAGCCGACGAGTTCGTCCGCGTCGGCGAGGGCCCGCCGGGTCTCGGGGGTGAGCCAGAGCGGCCCGGCCGGCCCGGTCCCGACGACCACGACCTCACCCCTGCCCCTGCCGGGCGCGCACCCGTCACGCGGGCCGGCGTCGGGACCGGGGTCGGGACCGGGACCGGGACCGGGTTCGGCCGCCCGGTTCGCGATCCGGCTGGGCACCACCGCGACGGAGAAGTACGGCACGCTCTCCGGGTCGATCTCCGCGAGCGCGCCCGTGCGTTCGCCGCTCATCGTGGCGCGCTCCACGTAGCGGGCCTCGTCCAGCCGGCCCGAGGTCTCCAGCGCGCGGCGCACGGCCGGGAAGGTGCGGCCGAGCTTCATCACCACGGCGGAGTCGGTCGCGGCAAGGCGCGCGGCCAGCTCGTCCTCCGGCAGGGTGCCGGGGATGACGGTGAGGACCTCCTCCGCCTCGCAGAGCGGGGTGCCGAGCCGGGCGGCGGAGGCGCTGATCGAGGTGACGCCGGGGATGACCTCGGTGGGGTACCGGTGCGCGAGCCGCTTGTGCATGTGCTGGTAGGAGCCGTAGAAGAACGGGTCGCCTTCGGCGAGGACGGCGACCGTGCGGCCCGCGTCGAGGTGCGCGGCGAGCCGGGCGGCGGCCTCCTCGTAGAAGTCGTCGAGCGCGCCCCGGTAGCCGCCGGGGTGGTCGGTCGTCTCGACGGTGATCGGGTACATCAGCCGCTCCTCGATCTGCTCGGGACGCAGATGCGGGGCGGCGATGGAACGCGCGATGGAACGCCCGTGGCGCGCGCAGTGGTACGCGACCACATCGGCCTCGGCGATGGCGCGGGCGGCCCGCAGGGTCATCAGCTCGGGGTCGCCGGGACCGAGCCCGACACCGTAGAGCCGCCCGGCGCGGGGGGCGGGGGCGTCCCCGGGCGGCGCGCCCGGCGCGGCACCGGGCGCGGTGCCGGGCGCGGTGCCGGACAGGGGCGGGGAGCCGGGCCCGGAGGCCGGCGCGGAGGCCGGCGCTCCGCCGTGGGCGGTGCCGGGCACCGGCGCGGAGGCCGGCGCTCCGCCGGGTGTGGACGCGGAACCCGGTCCGGGTGCGGAGCCCGGTCCCGGCGCGGAACCCAGTCCCGGCGCGGAGTCCGATCCGGGTGCGGAGCCCGGCGCGGGCGCGGCGTCCATGGCGGCGCCAGGCGCGAAGGCGGTGCCGAAGGCATCACCCGGTCCCGGCGCGGACGCGTCACGCGGTCCGGGTGCGGGCGCGGTGGACGGCGTGGTCCGGTCGGTGCTCATTCCGCCTCGCTCGCGATCGCGTTGACCGCCGCCGCCGCCATCGCACTGCCGCCCCGCCGCCCGCGCACCACCAGGTGCTCCAGGCCGAGCGGGGACGCGGCGAGCGCGTCCTTGGACTCGGCCGCGCCGATGAATCCGACGGGCGCGCCGATCACCGCGGCCGGCCGGGGCGCGCCCTCGGCGATCATCTCCAGAAGCCGGAACAGCGCGGTGGGCGCGTTGCCGACGGCGACGACCGAGCCCTCCAGCCGGTCGCGCCACAGCTCCAGCGCGGCGGCGGACCGGGTGGTGCCGAGCTTCGCGGCGAGCGCGGGCACGGACGGGTCGGAGAGCGTGCAGACCACGTCGTTGCCGGCGGGCAGGCGCTTACGGGTGACACCGCTGGCGACCATCTGCGCGTCGCACAGGATCGGGGCGCCCGCGCGCAGGGCCTCGCGGGCCCGCAGGACGACTCCCGGCGAGTACGCGAGGTCGCGCACGAGGTCGACCATGCCGCAGGCGTGGATCATCCGGACCGCCACCTGCGACACCTCGGCGGGCAGGCCGGTCAGGTCCGCCTCGGCGCGGATCGTGGCAAAGGACTGGCGGTAGATCTCCGCCCCGTCCTTCTCGTACTCGAACACGGTGCTCTCGCTCACTTCGTCGTCGCTACTCGGGGATGGGGGACAGGGGGTGGGCGCGGTCCCCACCGGACGGGCCGCAACCGGACGGGCCACCACCGGCGGACGGGCCGCCACCTGACGAGCCGGGGACGCGCGGGCCCGGACCGGGCCCGCCACCGCCCCCGGCTGCAGCCGGCACCGCCGCGAGCGCCCCCGCCAGCGCGTCGGGCCCGAGGCCCGCCCCGCCGGGGCCGGGGACGCCGTGGACCGCCAGGTCGTACTGTCCGTCGCCGGTCGCGACGACGTCCGCCCAGGCCCCTCGCGGGTGGCCGCAGCGGCGGGCGCAGCCGGAGAGGTACACGGGCAGGCCGCCGCCGGGGGCCGGGGCCGCGCCCGTGAGCCGCCGCGTCGCGCCCACGAGTTCGGCGGCGTCGGCCCGTACGTCGGAGAGCGCCTTGCCGCAGCCGGGCCGCCCGGTGCACGCGCCGACGACCCGCCAGGGGGAGGCCGGGTCGGTGACGAGTCCGGCGACGGCGAGCGCGGCGAGGCGGTCGGCGGGGACGCCGGTCAGGACCACACCGCGCCAGGGCGTGACGCGCAGTTCCCCCGTCCCCCGGCGCTCGGCGGTCCGGGCGAGCAGCCGCCACTGCGCGCTGGTGAGGCGGCCCAGGGGCGCGAGCACATACCCGTACTCCCCCGGAACCGGCCCCTGAGCGGGCGCGGCGGCCACCGGCGCCACCGGCACCGCCTCCGCCCGTACCCCCGCCTTCGCGGCCCGCGCGGCCAGCGCCTCCCCCGAGGGGCCCTGCCCGGGCGGGAGTTCACGCACCCGCCAGGCACCGGTCCCGCTCGCGTCGACCGCGTCGAGGAACGCCTGCGCCGCGACGATCATCGTGCGCGGCCCGTCCGGCGCGGCCACCCGCACGCCCGCCGACTCCCCGGCCCGCACGACCACCCCGGCGCCGGCCTCCGTCCGCTCTGCGATCAACGTCACATCCGCGGCGAGGTCCGCCATGTCCCCGCGCCCGTCGTCGAGGGCGAAGAGGAAGCGCCCGGACAGCGCCGTCGTCCGCGTGCTCGCGCACAGCAGGGCGTCCAGGGTGCGGGCGAGGGGCTGCACGTCCAGGTGCCCCCGGCCGTCGAGCCCGGAGAGCGGGGAGGCGACGATGTTGCGGACGCGTTCGTGGCCGGGCGCGGGCAGCAGGCCCACCGCGTCCAGCAGCGCGGCCAACTCGCCGCCGCAGGAGGCCCCGAGGCCCCGGAGCTGGAGGTTGCCGCGGGAGGTGATGTCGAGTGCGCCGTCGCCGAGCCGGTCCGCCGCGTCCGCGAGGGCGTACGCCTGGCGCGCGTCGAGGGCCCCGGCGGGGACACGTATCCGGGCCAGCGCGCCGTCGTCGGCCGTGTGCAGCCGCAGCGCCCCGGGGCAGGCGTCGCCCCGGTCCCGCGCGGGCGCTCCCCCGTCCGGGGCGGGCGCGTCGCCACGGTCCCGGTGGTCCCGTCCGGGTGTTTCGTCCCGGTTCAGGCGGTTGGCGGGGGGCGGAGGCATGGCGGCGAGCATACCGACCATCACACAAGGCGCCCTGCTCCGGAGGACGTGACGGCCCTTACTATGCTCAGCGGCGGACCACACGGTCCGTCACCGCCGATGACGGCGTCAGGGGAGGAAGCCCGGTGCGATTCCGGCGCGGTCCCGCCACTGTGAGCCCGGCAGTCGCGCAGCACGCGCGGCCCGCCGGGTGAGCCAGGAACTCCCGCCGTCCTCCACCGCCCGGGGCGCGGAAACCCCGAGGAAGGCCAGCTGTCGCATGACGCTCCCGTCCCAGGACACCACGCAGCCCACCACCACCCAGGCCGCCGGGCAGCCGAGCCCGCAGCCGGCTTCGCAGAGCGGCGCCCCGCAGCCCGCCACCCGCATCCTGCTCCTGTCGACCTCCGACACCGACCTGCTCAGCGCCCGCGCGGCCGGCGGCCCGGTCTCGTACCGCTACGCGAACCCGTCCCGGCTCCCGCTCGACGACCTGCCCGGCCTGCTGGAGGGCAGCGATCTCGTCGTGGTCCGCCTTCTCGGCGGGCTGCGCGCCTGGCAGGAGGGGATCGACCAACTCCTCGCGCAGGACCGCCCGGTCGTCGTCCTGACCGGCGAACAGGCCCCGGACGCCCAGCTCATGGAGACGTCCACCGTCCCCATCGGCATCGCCGCCGAGGCGCACGCCTACCTCGCGCACGGCGGCCCGGCCAACCTGGAGCAGCTGGCCCGTTTCCTCGCCGACACCGTGCTGCTCACCGGCCACGGCTTCGAGCCGCCGGCCGCCGCGCCCTCCTGGGGCGAGCTGGGGCGCCCGGTGCGCCGGGAGAACCCGGACGGCCCGCTGGTCGCCGTCCTCTACTACCGCGCGCACCACATGAGCGGCAACACCGCCTTCGTGGACGCCCTGTGCACCGCCGTCGAGGAGGCGGGCGCCCGGGCGCTGCCGCTGTATGTGGCCTCCCTGCGCGCCCCGGAGGACGAGCTGCTGGAGCGGCTGCGCGGTGCGGACGCCCTGGTGACCACGGTCCTCGCTGCGGGCGGCACCCGCCCGGCGGACGCCTCCGCGGGCGGCGACGACGAGTCCTGGGACGCGGGCGCGCTCGCCTCCCTCGACGTGCCGGTGCTCCAGGCGCTGTGCCTGACCAGCCCGCGCGCCGCGTGGGAGGAGAACGACGAGGGCCTCTCCCCGCTGGACGCGGCGACCCAGGTCGCGGTGCCCGAGTTCGACGGGCGGCTGATCACCGTGCCGTTCTCGTTCAAGGAGATCGACGCCGACGGCCTGCCGGCCTACGTCCCGGACCCGGAGCGGGCCGCGCGGGTCGCGGGGATCGCGGTCCGGCACGCCCGGCTGCGGCACATCGCGAACGCCCGGAAGCGGATCGCCCTGGTGCTGTCCGCGTACCCGACCAAGCACTCCCGGATCGGCAACGCGGTCGGCCTGGACACCCCGGCCTCGGCGGTGGCGCTGCTGCGCCGGCTGCTGGCGGAGGGCTACGACTTCGGCCCGGCCGAGGAGATCCCGGGCCTGGTGTCGGGGGACGGCGACGAGCTGATCCGGGCCCTGATCGAAGCGGGCGGCCACGACCAGGACTGGCTGACCGAGGATCAGTTGGCCCGCAACCCGGTCCGCATCCCGGCCGCCGACTACCGGCGCTGGTTCGCGACGCTGCCGGCGGAGCTGCGGGAGGCGGTGGAGGAGCACTGGGGGCCCGCGCCCGGCGAGATGTTCCTGGACCGCTCGCGCAACCCGGAGGGCGACATCGTCCTCGCGGCCCTGCGGCGCGGGAACCTGCTGGTCGTCATCCAGCCGCCGCGCGGCTTCGGCGAGAACCCGATCGCGATCTACCACGACCCCGATCTGCCGCCCTCGCACCACTACCTGGCGGCCTACCGCTGGATCGCGGCGCGCGCGGACGACGGCGGTTTCGGCGCGGACGCCATGATCCACCTGGGCAAGCACGGCAACCTGGAGTGGCTGCCGGGCAAGAACGCCGGCCTGTCGGCGGCCTGCGCCCCGGACGCGGCGCTGGGCGACCTGCCGCTGGTCTACCCGTTCCTGGTCAACGACCCGGGCGAGGGCACCCAGGCCAAGCGCCGGGTGCACGCCACCCTGGTGGACCACCTTGTCCCGCCGATGGCCCGGGCCGACTCGTACGGCGACATCGCGCGCCTGGAGCAACTCCTCGACGAGTACGCGCAGATCAGCGCCATGGACCCGGCGAAGCTGCCGGCGATCCGGGCGCAGATCTGGACGCTGATCCAGGCGGCGAAGCTGGACCACGACCTGGGCATGGCGGACCGGCCGGACGACGACGGCTTCGACGACTTCCTGCTGCACGTCGACGGCTGGCTGTGCGAGGTCAAGGACGCGCAGATCCGTGACGGCCTACATGTCCTGGGCGGCGCGCCGACCGGGCCGGAGCGGGTCAACCTGGTGCTGTCCATCCTGCGGGCGCGGCAGATCTGGGGCGGCACGGCCGCGCTGCCGGGGCTGCGCGAGGCGCTCGGCCTGGACGAGTCGGCGGCGACCCGGCGCTCGGCCGACGAGGCCGAGGCGAAGGCGCGCGAGCTGGTCGAGGCGATGGAGGCGGCGGGCTGGGACCCGGCGGCGGTGCCCTCGGAGCACGGCGAGGACGTGGCGGCGGTGCTGCGGTTCGCGGCGACCGAGGTGGTGCCCCGGCTGGGCCGGACCACCGATGAACTCGCGCACGCGGTCCACGCGCTGAACGGCGGCTTCGTGCCGGCGGGTCCGTCCGGCTCGCCGTTGCGCGGGCTGGTCAACGTGCTGCCGACGGGACGCAATTTCTACTCGGTCGACCCGAAGGCGGTGCCCTCGCGGCTGGCCTGGGAGACGGGGCAGGCCCTCGCGGACTCCCTGCTGACCCGCTACCGGGAGGACAACGGCGACTGGCCCGTCTCGGTCGGTCTGTCGCTGTGGGGCACGAGCGCCATGCGCACGGCCGGCGACGACATCGCGGAGGCGCTGGCCCTGCTGGGCGTCCGGCCGGTGTGGGACGACGCCTCGCGCCGGGTGAACGGTCTGGAGGCGATCCCGCTGGAGGAGCTGGGCCGGCCGCGTATCGATGTGACGCTGCGGATCTCGGGCTTCTTCCGGGACGCCTTCCCGCACACCATCGGGCTGCTGGACGACGCGGTCCGGCTCGCGGCCTCCCTGGACGAGCCGGCGGAGCAGAACCACGTCCGCGCCCACGCCCAGGCCGACCTGGCCGAACACGGCGACGAACGCCGTGCCACCACCCGCATCTTCGGCTCCCGGCCGGGGACCTACGGGGCGGGGCTCCTCCAGCTGATCGACTCCCGCGACTGGCGCACCGACGCGGACCTGGCCGAGGTGTACACGGTGTGGGGCGGCTACGCGTACGGGCGCGGTCTGGACGGCCGGGCGGCGCGCGAGGAGATGGAGACCGCGTACAAGCGGATCGCGGTGGCCGCGAAGAACACGGACACCCGTGAGCACGACATCGCGGACTCGGACGACTACTTCCAGTACCACGGCGGCATGGTGGCGACCGTGCGGGCGCTGCGGGGCACGGCCCCCGAGGCGTACATCGGCGACTCCACCCGTCCGGAGACGGTGCGCACCCGCACCCTGGTGGAGGAGACCTCCCGGGTCTTCCGCGCCCGCGTGGTCAACCCCCGCTGGATCGAGGCGATGCGCCGCCACGGTTACAAGGGCGCGTTCGAGCTGGCGGCGACGGTGGACTACCTCTTCGGCTACGACGCGACGACGGGTGTCGTCGCCGACTGGATGTACGACAAGCTGACCGAGACCTACGTCCTCGACCCGGAGAACCGCGCCTTCCTCCAGGAGGCCAACCCCTGGGCCCTGCACGGCATCGCCGAACGCCTCCTGGAGGCCGAGTCCCGCGGCATGTGGGAGAAGCCCGACCCGGCCACGCTGGCGGCCCTCCGCCAGGTCTACCTGGAGACGGAAGGCGACCTGGAGTCCGACGACACGTGACCGGCGCTCCGGCGTGACCGGCCCTCGTGACCGGCCCTCGCGCCCCGGCCTCCGGCGCGGCTGACCCGTTCCGGGCCGGCCCGGACCCTGGTCCGGGCCGGGGGCCGGGGGTCGGGAGGCCGTGGCCCGGCCGGGGGTCGGGGGTCGGGAGGCCGTGGCTGGGGGCCGGGCCACGGAAAAGGTGACGGGGCAGGCGCGCACCGGGGAGAGTCGCGCGCCGGGCGCGGGCGCGCGGCCCTCAGCGGTTCCTCCCGATGTCATCGCGGCACCGCTCCCGGCGCCTTCGTTCCTGCTTCCACAGCACAAGATCCTTTCGCTCCAGGCATGTTGACCTCGTACGGAACGGTGATCAACACTTGCGACTGGTCTAGATTTGGTCACCCCGGCTGAAGCATCGCCCTGAAGGAGCTTTCGTGTCCGACCACGACCCCCAGCTCGCCGCCGCCGAGATACGCGCTCGGATCGACACCAGCAAGCCGCACTCGGCCCGCTTCTGGAACTACTTCGTGGGCGGCAAGGACAACTACCAGATCGACCGCGACACCGGCGAGCACATCAAGCAGATCTTCCCGGGCCTGGTCGACGTCGCCCGCACGAGCCGCCTCTTCCTCGGACGCGCGGTGCGCCACCTGGCGCACGAGCAGGGCATCCGCCAGTTCCTGGACATCGGCACGGGCCTGCCGACCGCCGACAACACCCACGAGGTGGCCCAGCGCGCCGCCCCGGAGTCGCGCATCGTCTACGTCGACAACGACCCCATGGTGCTGGCCCACGCCCGCGCCCTGCTGACGAGCACGCCCGAGGGCGAGACGGCATACCTGGACGCGAACCTGTACGAGCCGGAGAAGATCCTGGAGGCGGCCCGGTCCACCCTCGACCTGGACCGGCCCGTCGCCCTGATGATCCTCAACACCCTGGGGCACGTGGCCGACTACGAGCAGGCACGCGACCTGATCAACCGGCTGATGGCGGGGCTGCCGTCCGGGAGCCACCTGGTCGTCAGCGACAGCACGGCGACGAGCGAGGGCATGATCGCCGCGTCCGACGCGTACAACCAGAGCGGCGCCGTCCCCTACTACGTACGCAGCGTGGCCGAGATAGCGGGCTTCTTCGACGGCCTGGACCTCGCGGCCCCGGGCGTGGTCCAGGTGACGGCCTGGCGCCCGGAGGCGGACGCCGAGCACGGCGAGGACACCGCCCCGGCGGTGGACGCGTACTGCGGCGTGGCCCGCAAGCCGTGACCCTGCAATCCCATGACCCCGTGAGCGCGCCGGGGGCCTCCACCGTTCCCCGTGAACGGCGGCCCCTGGCACCGCTCCCGGACCACTCCGTGCCGGGCGGGTGTCAGCGCGCGACGAACTGCGTGAGTATCGCCTGCACTTCGTAGATGTCGACGCCCTTGGTGAAGGTCTTCTCGACCGGCACGGAGCTGCCGGATATCCAGATCTTCAGCTCGGCGTCCAGATCGAAGGTGCCGGCCGTTTCCACGGCGAAGTGCGTGATGCTCCGGTACGGGATCGAGTGGTACTCGACCTTGCGCCCCGTCACCCCCTGCTTGTCCACCAGCAGAAGCCTGCGGTCGGTGAACAGGATGGTGTCGCGGACGAGCTGGAAGGCCGCCTGCACCTGCTCACCGTGCCCGAACAGCCGCTGGTACTCCTGCTGCGCCTGCGCCGGATTGACGGTGTGCGCGTTACCGAAAAGTCCCATGATTCCCCCTGGTTACCGCTGTGACTGCCTCCCACCGCGGGCGGCACCCCTTTGCCGGCGCCTCGTCACGGTGTTCCCACAGCGTCCAACGCGCGACCCCACGGGAATGGTTCCCCGGGCACTTCACCCGCCGGCAATGCGCCGGCGCCGTCCGCCCCGTGCAGCACCGTCACCCCCGCGGCCCGCAGCGTCTCCAGCGAGCGCGGGAACTGCGGATGCCGTGCGAGACCCCCGTTCACACACGGCAGCGCCACGGCCGGCGTCCCGTTCCCGACCGCCTCGGCGGCCACCCCCGCCACGAACGACGAGGTCAGCCCGAGCGCCCAGGCGTTGAGACTGTTGAACGTGACGGGCGCGAACAGGACCACGTCCGGGTCCGGCCAGACGTCCGGCTCCCCCGGCTGCCTGTACCAGGCCCGGACCGGACGCCCGGTCAGCGCCGCGAGCCCGTCCATACTGCTCTCCACCCAGCGCGCCGCACTCGGCGTCAGCCCGAGGCACACGTCCCACCCCCGCGCCTGGGCGTGCTCGATGACCCCGGCCACGTCGAACACGGGCGGGGCGGCGGAGCAGAACAGATACAGGGTCCTCGTCATGCGACCCATCCGATCACACGGGCACACCCCGCTGACGTGGGCGGATTCACAAACGATCGACGTACGGACAACTTCCGGCAAGAGATGTCCGAATACCGACGCCCTCGCCCTGAGTCACCCACGACTCCCCTTGCCTGCGGCCCATTCGACCTCGTCCATTCCGGCAGGGAGCTGCCCGCAAGGGGCATGGGCGGCGACGGCGAACGCCACCGTCGACCCGGACGCCACGGTGGCTGCCGGATTCCGGCACCGTGCGGTCGGCCGAGCCGGGAACCGTGAGCAGGGTCCTGGCGTCCGACCAGTCGTGAAGGAAGAGATCAAGGGTGTTGCCGGATTCCTCGTCGCCGGTCTGGGGGCCGCCGCGGCGCTGCTGGCCTGGGCACCGCTGGCGCGGGTCAACGTGGAGGGTGGGTTCAACGGGAGCCACCGGGACCTCAGCGTCCTCTACGTGGACCTCCCGCTCGTCGCCGCGGGGGGCGCCCTGCTGCCGCTCGCCTTCTGGACGCTCACCCTGCGCCGCTTCCACCGTCCCTGGCTCGCCGCTCTGGCCGCCGTCGCCGCGGTCGTCCTGGGGATCTGGGGTCTGACGAGTTGGTGGGCTCCTTACCAGGCGCCTGAGTTCGGTTACGAGACGCGCTCTGCCGGTGCGGCAGGGTGAGCGAACGCAAGCCGTGCCCGGGTGACGGCCCCAGCATCAGCAGCCCGAACCGCCGCCCGGCGCCGACGAACCGGGCCACTCCGTCAATCCTGCTTGTACGCACGGCCGGTGGCCCGCATCCCAGCGGCCGGAGTTCGGCAGCCGGTCGCCAGGGTCACGTCCATGGGTGCCGCCACCGCTGCCATGGTCACAGCCGTCGTCGGAGTCCTCGGCACTCTGCTCGCGCCGCTGGTCGCGACCTGGGCCACCAAACGCCGCCAGGCGGAGGAGGACGCGGCCGCGGAACGCCGCCGGCTCTTCGACGACCGCCGCGCCGCGTACACGGCGATGAACCGGGCCTCCCGCCACTTCCACACCGTGCTGAAGGACGCACTCCACCGCCTGCGCGACGGCGTCTACGCGGACGAGGACCGCGTACAGGTCGAGGAGGCCCGCCGCGACTACCGGGACCGCTACGCCGAGGCCCAGATGATCGTCCCTGAAGCGGTCCTCGCCGCGTCCCGGGACCTGAACACGGTCCTGGCCGCGGTCGACGCGACCGTCAAACGCCTCGACCGCGGCCTCGCCCGCGAGGGCGAGTCGGTGCCGGGGGCGCACTCGGCCCTCGACTCCGCGGCCCCCAAGCTCACGGCCCTCCGCCGCCTGATGCGCGAGGACCTGGGCATCCCCGACTGAGGGCGCCGCCGGCCGGCCCGGCCCGGGGCGCCTTCTGGGACGCCATCACCGGACTGGCGAACGGCTGTTCTGCCTGCCGTCAGTGGCCGACGGGGATCCCGCCACCGTGCTCACGTCTCCGACGGCGACTGTTACCAACGTCATGGCCGAGTCCACGGAGCACGCAAGCCCCACCGAACCTGTCGCCGCACGTGCACCAGATCCCCCTCACATCTGCCTGCCGCGAGGAACTGCTTGCGAGGAACGTGGCAACGCTCGTCGAGCCGCCCTCGGTCGACGCTCGCGACTCGTGCCGACCAGTCCTCCCAGTCGAGCCGCGGACTTGTACCGCTCTCTCCCTCGCGTCGCCGGGACCGGATCCTCACGTGGCGCCCGGCCGTGAGTGCACGCCCGCGTTGATGTCAGAAACGGATGTCAAAGGCACCCAACCATGATCGGCTGGGGGCCTTCGTACTGGTGGGCGCGGACGGTTTCGAACCGCCGACATCTGCTTTGTAAGAGCAGCGCTCTACCCCTGAGCTACGCACCCGTGGATGAACGCACAGCCTACATGGGCTCCCGCCCCCGGCTCCAAACCGATGGTGGGTGCGGCGGCGGAGGCAGGTGTGGGCCGGGGGTTAGCCCCACCCCGGGGTCGGTGGGTCGCCGGATCGATACGTGGGGTATGGGCTCGTAGCGTGAGGGCATCGGGGCGGGGCCATGGTGGTCGGATGGTGACCGGCCCGGGACGCGCACCAGCAACGGCACAACAGCAGGGGGAACAGGATCATGACGCAGACGCCGCACAGCTCGGAGCCGGGAGCGGAGCCGAGGAACGCCCGCCGCTGCGTACGCGTGCGCGGACGCGCCCGCGCCGCCGCGCTCGCCGTCGGCGCCACCGTCGTCGGCGCCACCGCCCTCACCGGTTGCGGCAGCGCCGACATCGACGACGCCCCCGTGGAACGCAAGGCGTTCCCCCTCACCGGCAAGGCGCTCACGATCGAGTCCGACAACACCGCGCTCGACATCGTCGCGGCCGACGTCGACGCGGTGGGGGTGACCCGGCAGGTCGACGGCTGGGTCGTCTTCGGCAGCGGGCCCGACAAGTCGTGGCGGATGGAGGACGGCAGGCTGACCCTGGAGGTCGACTGCGACGGCGTCGCCAGCCACTGCGAGGGCCGCCACACGATCAAGGTGCCCCGGGGTGTGGACGTCACCGTGGACGACGCCAACGGCGGGGTCACGGCCACCGGCTTCGGCACCCCGCTGAAGATCGACTCCGACAACGGGAAGGTCGTCGTCCGGGATGCCAGCGGCCCCCTGGACCTGCGGAGCAACAACGGCCGGGTCGAGACCGAGCGGATCACCTCCACCACCGTGAGGGCCGTGTCCGGCAACGGCTCGGTCAAGCTGCGCCTCGGCGTCGCGCCCGACCGGGTCGAGACCGCCAGCGACAACGGGCGCGTCGACATCGAGCTGCCCTCCGCCGGCGCGCCCTACGCCGTGACCGCGAAGAGCGAGAACGGCAGCGTCGACGTGTCCGTGCCGACCGACGACGCGAGCGCGCGAACGGTCACCGCGCGCAGCGACAACGGCAAAGTGGTGGTGCGCATCGCGAACTAACGGGCCGGTGTGTTCGTCCTTACTGGTGGGAGTATGGACCCGGTAGGGCAGGCAGGGCGGACACGGCACGGGAGAGGGATGTGACGGCGGGACACTCGCAGCCGCACCACCGCACACGAGCAGGAGCACGCCCCGTCCACGACGCGCTGGGGCTGATGCTGCTGCCGGTGCCGCTGCTCGCCGTCGCACTGGCCTCGTCGGCCGCCTCCTTCGCGGGCGGCGGGACCCGGCGCTGGTTCGGTGGCGGCCGCAGCGAGAGCGCCCGCGCCGAGGCGCAGGCCGCGAAGGACGCGGCCGCCGCCGCGTTCTACGAGCTGGACACCGCGCAGCGCGGGCTGCGGATCTCCGTCGAGACGATCACCGCCGTCGACAGTTCCCCCCGCGCCCGGCGGGTGGTCGAGGACTTCGCCGCGCTCGGGGAACGGATCGACGCGGCGAGCCACGCATACATCACCGCCGTCGACACCCACGACCTGGACCGGGACGACCTGGAGGCGTCTGCCGCGTCCCAGGCGCGTTCGCAGCTCGACAAGGCCCGCGCCGATCTGGAGCGGGTCCGCGAGCAACTGGACCGGTTCGAGCGGGACCTCGGCCCGCTGCTCGACACGGCGGAGACGCAGCTGGCCCGGCTGGCGCCCGCCGTGGAGCGCGCCCGGCAGGGACTCCTCGCCGCGAGCAACGCGCTGGACTCGGCCCGCGCGTCCGGGCTGCGCGCCGACGACCTCGCGACCCGGCTCGCCGCCCTCGGCCCGGAGCTGACCAAGCTGAACGAGGGCGCCGGCCGGCACGGCGTCCCGGAGACGCTCCAGCGCGCCGACCGGGTCCTGCGGGACGCGGAGGCGGTACGGACAGAGGCCGAGCGGCTGCCCGAGCGCGCGGCCGAGATCGACAAGCGGCTGGTCTCCCTCCGCACCCGTGCCCAGGCACTGGCGAACCGGGCCGAACAGGTCGACCCGGTCCTCAGCGAGCTGCGCCGGCGTTTCACCGCGGCCTGCTGGCAGGACCTCCAGCCCGTCCCGGACCGGGCCGCGCAGAACGTGCGCCAGGCGGAGGCGAAGCTGAAGGAGGCCGCGCGGGCGCGCGAGGAGCAGCGCTGGCCGGACGCGACGGCCCTGCTCTCCACCGTCCGGGCCCTGCTGAACGGCACGGACGAGGCGGTTTCCGCCGCCGGTGACCGCCTCCAGCGGCTGAACGCGGTCGCGAAGGACCCTCAGGAGGAGATCGAGCGCACGCGCTTCGCGATCCGGGACGCGCAGCGGCTGGCGATGGCCGGGCGCCATACGCCCGACCCCCGGCACGCCCGCCCGCTGGACGACTCGGTGGGCCGGCTGGAGCGGGCGATCGGCGGGCTGGAGGGGCGGCACCCGGACTACTGGCACTTCCTCCAGGAGCTGGAGGCGGTCCGGAACACGGTCGCGCGCGTGGTGGACCAGATCCGGGAGGACCGCGGCGGGGGCGCCCGCTGACCGCGAGGACCGGGGTGGAGACGGAGGCGGCGGGCGCCGGCCCGAGGATCGCGGTGGAGACCGGCGCTGACCCGAGGGCCGCGGCGTGGACGGTGGCGGCGGGCGCGCTGGGGGCCCGCCCCCGGTGACCGCGGGGCGCGCCGGACCGGTCGCGTTGTCTTCGGGGCGGCCCGGGCGGATCCTGGGAGGGAAAGGGCGGCGCGTGCCGACCCCGACCCGCCGCCGGTACGCCTGACGGCCGAGGAGGCCGACGATGGCCGGACACGTTCTGCGCTCGCCCCGCGCCCACCCCGCCGACGCGCACCGGTCCGGGTTCCGGGGGCGGCGGCGGTCCCGTACCCCCATCCAGCTGGACGAGCATCTGCCCGTCGACCACCGGCTGAGCCGCGTCTACCGCGTCGGGGCCGGTCTGATGGGGCTGATCCTGGTCGTCTTCGGCATCCTGGGGCTCGTCGACCGCATCGGCTTCTTCGACACCCAGGGCGACACGGTCGCCGGTCTGAACACCAACGGCGCGCTGAGCGTGATCTCCATCTGTGTCGGGCTGCTGCTCTTCGCGGGCATGGTGATCGGCGGCAACGTCGCCTCTACCCTCAACATGGTGCTGGGCGTGCTGTTCATCATCAGCGGCTTCGTGAACCTCGCCCTCCTGGACCGCAGTTTCAACCCCTTCGCCTTCGAGATCCAGAACGTGGTGTTCAGCTTCGTGGTGGGTCTGATGCTGATGACCTTCGGGATGTACGGGAGGGTCAGCGCGACACTGCCGCACGACAACCCGTACTGGAAGGCCCGCCATCCGGAGGAGGCGGAACGGGAGTTGCGTGAGCGGCGGAAACGGGAGGCCGCCGCCGCATCCGGGCCGCCGGCGACGCAGGGCCCCTGACGGGCACGGGCCATTGACGGGCGCGGGGCCCGGGCGGGCGCGGGCGCCGGGCGGGCGTGCGGGCCCCCGACAAGCGCAGAGCCCCTGACACCGGCGCTCGCCGGTAGCCTGAGCGCATGCCTCGATACGACTTCCGCTGCCGCACCTGCGGCGACACCTTCGAAGTGAGCCGTCCCATGGCCGAGTCGTCCGCGCCCGCGGACTGCCCCGCCGGACACGCCGACACGGTCAAGCTGCTGTCGACGGTCGCCGTCGGCGGTACGGCGGGTTCCGCCGGGCCGTCCGCCGCGCCCGCGCCGAGCGCGGGCGGCGGTGGCGGCTGCTGCGGAGGCGGTTGCTGCGGCTGACCGCCCCGCCCGCACACCCCGGGGCACGCCCGAACGGCGCGGTGCCCGCACTCCTTGGGCACGCCCGCGCCCCCGGGCACGCCCGCACACCCCGGGCGCGCCCGAACGGCGCGAAGCATCGACGCGGGGGTCAGGACGGTTCCGTCCGCGCCGCCGGCCCCCGCCCGCCCATGCGCCGCAGCAGCGCCCCCGTGACCACCGCCAGGGCGAGCAGCAGCCATGCGCAGCCGGTCAGGGCGGACAGGAACGCGTCCGCCGTCGCCGCCCCCGCCTGCGGGTCCGCGCCGAGGAGGGCCGTGAACAGGGCCCCGCACACCGCCACCCCGATCGCCGAGGCGAGCTGGTTCACGGTGAGCACGATGCCCGAGCCGGCCCCGGCGTCCTCGCGGCGGACGCCCGCCAGCACCGTCGCGATCAGCGGTGCCGAGACCAGGCCCTGGCCGACCCCCGAGAGCAGCAGGGCCGGGGCCATCGCCAGGGCCTGCGTCGCACCGGACGAGGCGGGGCCGGTCACCAGGATCACCACCAGGGCCGCGTAGCCGAGCACCATCGTGGCGGTCCCCCACAGCAGCACCACCGGGCCGTGCCGGTCGGCTAGCCGGCGCCCGACGACGGACGCGGCGGCGAAGCCCGCCCCCAGCGGCAGGAACGCGACGCCCGAGGCGAGCGGGGTGAGCCGCAGCCCGTCCTGGAAGACATAGGCGAGCAGCAGGAACAGCCCGTAGTTGCCCGCGTAGAAGAACAGGGCGGCGGCGAGTCCGGTGCGGAAGCGGCGCTGCCGCAGCAGCGGCGGCGGGAGGAGGACCGCGCGCCCGGCCGCCTGCCGGCGCCGTTCCACGCGCCAGAGCAGGCGCAGCGCCACGGCGGCCCCCGCGAACCCGGCGAGGATCCACCGGGGCCGGCCCTGGGACCCGGCCTGGATCAGCGGGAAGATCAGCAGGCTCATGGCAGCGGCGGTGAGCAGCAGCCCGGGCACGTCCAGCGGTGCGCGCCGGGACCGGGTCTCGGGGATGAACCGCGGCGCGAGGACGGCGGCGAGCAGTCCGACGGGGACGTTGACGAGGAAGACGGTGCGCCAGCCCAGCCCGAGGACGTCGGCGCGGATGAGCAGCCCGCCGACGATCTGGCCGACGACCGCGCCGAGCCCGAGAGTGGCCGCGTAGAGGGCGACGGCGCGGGGGCGCTCGGCCTCGGGCAGGATGTCCTGGATCAGGGCGAGGACCTGCGGGAGCATCAGCGCCGCCGCGAACCCCTGGGCGAAGCGGCAGAGGACGAGGACGCCGACGGTCGGCGCGGCGGCGCACGCCACGCTGAGCAGGGCGAAGGCGACGAGGCCGATGCGGAGCAGCCGCCGTTTGCCGTGGGAGTCGCCGAGCCGGCCGCCGGTGGTCAGTCCGACCGCGTAGGCCAGGACATAGCCGCTGATCACGAGCTGGACGTCGGCGAACCCGGCATTCAGGTCGCGCTGGATGGAGGGCGCGGCGACGTTCACGATCAGGACGTCGAGGATGCCCATGAACGACGTGGTCAGCAGGATCACCCGGGCGCCCCGGGAGCGGGTGCCGGGCGCGGGGGCGTCGGTGGCGGGGGCCGTTCCGGCCGGGGTGGCGGGCCCGGTCGAGCGGTCGGCCCCGGGGGCGGTCCCGCCCAGGACACCGCGCGCGGCTCCGCCCGGGACACCGGGACCGGTCCCATCCGGAACGCCGGGGCCGGGCGGGGCCGCCCCGGGGTCCCGCTGCGGGGCGGCCGGGGTGTGCGGCGGGTTCGCGCGGCGCCGGCGGGCTGGGCCCTGGTGCGGCTCCGGCCCCGTGCCGCGGTGCGGTCCGTCGGACATGGCCGGTCCCATTCTCCCGCCCCCCTCCCGCCCGCGCCGCCCCGGCACGCACGAGGCGGGCGTCCCCCGGTACCGGCCCGGCCCCGGACAGGCACCGAGAGGGCGGCTTCAGGACGGCTTCAGCTTCGGTTTCCTACCGTGCGCACATGGACAGCGTCATCGCGAGCAGCAGCAGCGGTATGGACAGCAGCGCACCGGGCTGGGTCAACGGCCTCATGGAGACCCTGGGCGCGCCCGGCGCGGGCATCGCCATCGCCCTCGAGAACCTGTTCCCGCCGATCCCGAGCGAGGTCATCCTGCCGATGGCCGGCTTCGCCGCGAGCACCGGCAGCATGAACCTGGTCGCGGCCCTGGTCTGGACGACGGTGGGTTCGGTGGTCGGGGCGCTGGCGCTGTACGGCGTCGGGGCGCTGCTGGGCCGGGAGCGCACGGTCGCGATCGCCGCGAAGCTGCCGCTGGTGAAGGTGTCCGACATCGAGAAGACGGAGGCGTGGTTCGCCAAGCACGGCGCGAAGGCGGTGTTCTTCGGCCGGATGCTGCCGATCTTCCGGTCGATGATCTCCGTACCGGCCGGTGTGGAGCGGATGCGTCTGCCGCTCTTCCTGACGCTGACGACGCTGGGCAGCGCGATCTGGAACACGGTCTTCGTGCTCGCGGGCTATGTGCTGGGCGAGAACTGGGATCAGGTCGCCGGGTACGTCTCCGCCTACTCCAAGGTCGTCCTCGCCGCCGCCGCCCTCGCCGTGGTGGCGTTCCTGGTGGTGCGGCTGCTGAAGCCGGGCGGCGGCTCCCGCCGCGCGGACCGGGCCTCCGGCCGGACGCCGGAGGCCCGGGAGCCGGAGGTCCGGACGCCGAAGGTCCGGACGCCGGAGGTCCGGGAGCCGGTCCGGGTGCGAACCCGGGGCCACGAGGACACGCACGCGGGGTACGACGGGCACATCGACGCGGACGCGGCGCCGGCCGGGCCCGGCCGGCGCCGCTGACCCGCCCGGCGAGGGGCGGGGCCGGGGTGCGCACCCCGGCCCCGCCCCTCGCCGGTCCCTTGCGCGCGCTCAGCCCGCGGCGCGCGCCGCCCGGACGCCCGCCCGCCGCAGGATCTCCTCGCCGGCGAGGACGCCCCGGTGCGGCAGCGCCTCGACGTGCGGGGCGGTCCAGCCCGCGTCGGCCAGTTCGCCGTGGGCGGGCTGCCAGCCCTCGTCGGCGGCGAGCAGGAGGTCCGCGTCGAGGAGGGAGTCACCGGCCGCGAGGGTCAGCCGGGCCCCGGTCCGGCGGACGACCTCGTGGACCGCCGCGCTCTTGGTGAGCGGCTTCGGCACCACGTAGATCTTGCGGCCCTGGAGGGAGACGGACCAGCCGCGCTCCCCCGCCCAGCCGGCCAGTTCCTTGACCCAGCCGTCCGGCAGCAGCTGCCGTTCGACGACCAGGTAGGCGAACAGGTCCTCTGCGATGCGCTCCTTGCGCAGCCAGGCCGGGTCGGCGGCGGCCGTGAGATGGGCGCGGATCTCGGCCAGCGGGGCGCACTCGTCCGCGAGGCGGGCGGTGACCGAGGCGTGCCAGTCGTGGTCGGTGACGCCGTCGACCAGCAGATGCCCGCCGTTGGCGCAGATCGCGTACGCGGCGGGGACGCCGGGCAGGCTGATGCGCTGGTACTGCTTGCGGGTGCGGGTGGTGGTGGGGACGAAGACGGTGTCCTCGGTGAGGCGGGCGAGCAGCCCGGCCGCGGTCTCGGTCATGTACGACAGCGGCTTGCGCTCATGGACCTCGACACAGAGCAGCCGGGGGGCGTCGGCGTCCGGCATGGTGAGCGCGAGGGCGGCGCCGGAGTAGATGAGGGTGCGGTCGAGATCGCTGGCGACGACGACGGGGCCGGCGGCGGGACCGGAGGCCACGGCGGGAGCGGCCGCCTGCGGGGTCGTCGTCCCGGCGCCCGCCGGCGAGGGCTCGCTGCCGAGCGGCGGCGTCCCGTCGCCGACCAGCGGGTTTCCGGTTCCGAGGCGCGGGGTTCCGGTGCTCATCAGAGGGCCACCGCCTTGCCGTCGGCGCCCGTCGCGCCCCGGGTGTACCGGGGGTGGATCAACCCCACGCAGGTGTACGGCAGGCCGTCCGTCTCCTCCACGGGCACTCCGCGCTGCTCGGCGAGCAGCCGGACGTGGTCCAGGTCGGTCCCTGCGCCGCGCCGGGCGAGGATCTTCCAGGGGACGCGGCGCAGCAGCACCCGCGTGGTCTCGCCGACGCCCGGCTTGACCAGGTTGACGTCGTGGATGCCGTACTCCTCGCTGATGCGCTCGACGGCCGCCCAGCCCTCCCAGGTCGGCTCGCGGTCACCGGCGGCGAGGAGTTCCTTGACGTCGCCGTCCACCTGGTCGGCGACCTCGTCGAAGCGGGCGGAGACGGTGTCGGTGAAGTGCGCGGAGACGTCCGAGCCGGCGAGTTCACGGTAGAACTTGGCGCCGTGGTAGTCGTCCGGGCCGACCAGGTCGGCGCGGAGGACGGTGCGCGATATCAGTCCGGAGACCGTGGAGTTGAGGCAGGCGGAGGGGATCAGGAAGTCCTCCCGGGTGCCGTAGGTGCGCACACAGCCGCCCGGGTCGGCGAGGACCGCGATCTCCGCCTCGAAGCCCTCGAACTCCCGCAGCGCCTCGGCCAGTTCGCGGGTGATGGCGCCCTTGCCGGTCCAGCCGTCCACGAACACCACGTCGGCCGGGTCGTGGTGGGCGGCCAGCCAGCGCAGGGCGTTGGCGTCGATGCCCCGGCCGCGCACGATGGAGACCGCGTAGTGGGGCAGGTCCAGGCCGTGCCGGTGTTGTGCCCAGCGGCGCATCAGCACGCCGACGGGGGTGCCGGCCCGGGCCAGGGAGACCAGGACCGGGCGGGCGGACCGCTCGGCGAGGACGGTCTCGGTGACGGTGCCGACCGCGCGGGCGATCCGGTCGGCCGACGCCTCCAGGGCGGCCTTGAAGAGCTGCTGGTACTGCTCGCTGGGCTGGTACTCGACCGGCAGCGACTCCGCGTAGTGCGCGCCGCCGCTCTGGATGGCCTCCTCGCGCTCCTCCGTGGGCGCCTCCAGCTCCGCGTCGGAGAGGTCCTGGAGCAGCCAGCCGACCTCCTCGGGGGCGTAGGAGGAGAAGTCGGGTCCGCGGAGCGGCTCGGACAGCATGGAGGCCCTTTCGGGTGCCGTGGCGGCGGTGGTCGACACGGGAAGGGCCCGTGGCGCGTACGACGGGACGACGGCGAGGACGACCCGCCCGGTGTGCGGGGCGAGCCGGGCCAGCAGCCCGTCGGGGGCGTGCAGGGCGGGGGTGTCCCCCGCGGAGTCGACGACGGCGACGACCGCGTCGAAGCCCGCGCCCGCGACGTTGTAGGCGTAGCGCTCGCCCGGGCCGTCCGCCGGGTCGTCGTGGGACGGGAAGACCAGCCGGGTGCGTATCGCGTAGCCGGGGTCGTCGACGGCGAGGACGGGCGAGCGGGTGGTCGTGGAGTAGCGGACCTCGGGGACGGCGCCGGAGTCCTCCAGGGCGGCGGCGAGGCGCAGTGGGGCGTACATCAGCTCCTCGGAGCCGAGGACGAGGACGCGGCGGGCGTCGCCGACGGCGTCCGCGAGGGCGCGGGCCATGGCGGGCAGGGCGGTGTCCAGGGCGCGGCGGTGGGCGGGCGTGAAGCCGTGCCGTCCGCCGTCGGGGACGCCCGCGGGCCAGTCCAGCGCCACCCGCACGCACCCGCCCTCGGCCGGCCCCGAAGCACCGCCCGCACCGTCCGGGCCCGAAGCACCGCCCGCACCGTCCGGGCCCGCGCCGGGGCCCCCCGGAGCAGCGGCGTCCGCACCCGAAGCGCCCGCGCCCCCGTCGGCGCTTGCCGGACCGGACGCACCCGGGCCCGGGGCCGCGTCCGCCGCCTCCTGGGCCGCGACCAGCGCCTGCCCCTTGGCGAGGACGCCCTCCGGCAGGGTCACCGTCCCCGAGGCGGTGGCCACCAGGTCCATCCGTGCCCCGATCTCCGCCGCGAAGGCCGTGAACCGGGCCCGGTCCGCCTCGCTCCGCATGTCCACGAGGGCGACGATCACATACCGGTCGCGGGGGAAGCGGGCGTGCAGGTCACGGACGGTGTTCAGCACCGTGTTGCCGGTGGAGAACTCGTCGTCGACGATCACCAGCGGCCCGGGCCCGGCGAGCAGGTCCGGGTCCTCGGGGAGCAGCAGGTGGGAGGTCGCGTGCGAGTGGGCCTCCTCGAAGCCGCCCGCAGGGGCGACGCCGTCGACGGACCGCCGGGTGGAGTGCAGGTAGGGCACGTCGCCGACGCCGTCGGCGACGGCGTGGCCCAGGCCGGTCGCCGTCTCCGCGTAGCCGAGGACGACCGCGCGGGCCGCCTCGGCCGGGCCGAGGAGGTCGCGCACCCGGACGCCCAGCTCCCGCCCGGCGCCCCGGACGACGGCCGGGCTCTGGGGGACGTGCTTGCCGAGGACGTTCGACACCAGCAGGTGGGCCCGCCTGGGGTTGCGCCGCAGGGCGAGGCCCAGGAGCTCGGGGAGCCGCTCGTCCCCGTCGAGTCCGACCCCGAGCCGCTCGGCGACCCAGTTTCCCGACCACACCACGTTGTCGTTGCCCTTCGTCATCAGCCGGCGACTCCGGCCGCCAGCAGGTCCACGAAGCCGACGTCCTCCGCGGCGACACCGAAGGCGTCGGCCCGCCGCAGAGTCCGCTCCGCCCAGGCGCGGTGCGGCTTCACCTCGTTCATCTTGTTCGTGTACGCGGAACGCAGCACCCCGCCCCCGAGGCGCTCGGGGCGCAGGATGTCACAGGCGTCGCTGTACTCCTCGTGCGTGACCACCGACAGGGCGTGCACGGGGGCCACATGGGAGGGGTGGATGCAGGTCTTGCCGAGGAGGCCGTTGGCGCGGTCGAGCTGGATCTCGCGCAGCAGACCGTCCATGTCGTGCTCGATGAGGGCGGCGCGCAGCTCCTCGGCGCTGCCCTCGCGGAAGGGGCTCTGCCGGAGCTGGGGCTTGAACATGCGCTCCTGGGCGGGGAAGTACTCCCAGACCGGGCCGGTGATGGTGAAGCCGGTACCGTCGGAGCGGCCGAGGACGTTGACGACGTCGGCGATCACGGAGGTGACGATCCGCACGTCGTAGGCGGTCATGTCCGGCGAGCGCCGCAGTCCGTAGGCGGAGCAGAAGTCGGTGACGCCCAGGCGCAGGGCGAGGACACGGTCGCGGTACTTCTCGACGGCGCCGGCGATGCCGAGCAGGGTGTCGGTGCGGGTCTCCAGGTAGAGCAGCTCCGGCGACTCCAGGACGGGCATCGCGAAGAGTCGTCGGCCACCGGCAGTCTCGGCGGCGGTGAGCGCTTCCAGGAAGGGCACGCCCCGGTCCTCGGTGAACTTGGGGAGTACGAATCCGGACAGCAGCCGGCCGGCGTCGCCGAGGCGTGCGGTGAGGTCCGGGATCTGCTCGGGGTGGCGGACCCGGACGAAGAGGAGGGGCACCTCCACCTCCCTGCGGTCCAGTTCGGCGAATTGGCGGACGAGGTTCTCCTCGGCCGTCTCCACGTCCGCGTCGTCGATGGAGTCCTCCAGGCACAGCACCATGGAGACCACGCCGCGACCTGCTTGTTTGACGATGTCGTCGGCGAGCCGGGGTCGGGTGGCGGGGCTGTAGAGGGTCGCGCCGAGGGCGGCGGCGAGCATCTCGGCCGGGGAGTCCGCGTCGAAGGGACGGGGTTGCAGGTGGAAGAGCCTGGCGCGCTCGGCAGCCGGGATGTGCCCGAAATGACGCATGAAGATCCCCTGAACTGCCTCGACGGGCCGGATGGTGGGTGGCCGGTAATAGTACGTAGGACCGAGTGTCCCTGGTTCCCCGCCCACATGAAATTCAGGTAACTCGTCCGCTTCCGCCCATGTCGCCCGCGCGCCCCGCTCCGGAGGTGAGTTCGCGCCCGCTCCGGAGGTGGCCGCGGGCCGCTCCGGAGGTGAGTTCGTGGCCGCTCCGGGCGGCGCCCGGTGACCGTTCGGGCGGTGCCCGCGCCGAGGTGCCGCCCCCGCGTTGTCCAGGCCGCACCCTGCCGGGCAGGATGACGGGCATGACGCACGCGATGCTGAAGGGTTCGAACGTTCCTCTGGACGCCACCGCCGTCCGGGCGGTGCTGCGCTGGACCCCGGGGGCCGGGGTGCCGGACGTGGACGCGTCGGCCCTGCTCCTCGGCGCCGCGGGCCGGGTGCGCTCGGACGAGGACTTCGTCTTCTACAACCAGCCGCGCCACCCCTCCGGGCTGGTGCGGCGGCTGCCCAAGAAGCGGGTGGCCGGGCATCTGACGGACACCGTGGAGGCGGACCTCGGTTCGCTGGACGCCTCCGTGGACCAGGTCGTCATCGCCGCGTCCTCCGACGGCGGCACCTTTGAGCACGTCCATGACCTGCGGATACTGATTCACGACGCGGCCGTGGCGGACCGTGAGCCGCTGGCCGTGTTCGACGTCCGGCCGGAGACGGGCGAGGAGACGGCGATCATCTGCGGGGAGCTGTACCGGCGCGGGGACGGCTGGAAGTTCCGCGCGGTGGCGCAGGGCTACCCCACGGGCCTGGTCGGGCTGGCGACCGCCTTCGGCATCTCCGTGGAGGAGACGGACCCGGCCGCGGCTCCCGGACCGGAGCAGCAGGCCGCCCCCGCGCAGGCCCCCGCCCCGGGGTACGGCTATCCGGGTGCGGACGACGCGACCCGGCCCGCCTACGGCTACCCGCACAACGCCCCGCCCCCGCCGGCCACGGCCCCCGCACCGGCCCCGGGCTACGGCTATCCGCAGCCGGTGGGCGCCGGCGCGGCCCCGGACCCGGCCTTCCGGATGCCGCCGATGGGCCCGCAGTTCCAGCGGCGCTAGGAGGTGTCCGGGGCCGGCGCGGTCAGGCCCGGGTCTTGTAGCCCCGCCCCCACTGCAGCCCCCACCCGTAGAGCCGGTCCAGCTCGGCCTGGAAGCCGTAGACGAACTTGACCTCGCGGCGGACGACCAGCTCCCCGGCGCTGTTGTCGACGGTGAAGACGGCGCAGGAGCGGGCCTCGGGGGCGCGTTCGTCGAGCTCGATCTCGACCCGGGGGCCGTTGCTCGGGTAGAGGGTGCAGGTGGCGTGGGTCCGGTCGAAGGCCGGGGTCTGGTCGTAGATGTAGACGAAGAACAGCAGCCGCTTGATGTCCTCGCGCCGGTCCAGATTGACGAAGATCGTCTCCCCGGAGGGGGCGCCGAAGCGGTCGTCGCCGCTGAGGCGGACGTAGGGCGCCTCGTTGAGACTGCCGAAGAAGCCGCCGAGCGGCTGGACCACGCCCTTGCTGCCGTCGGCCAGTTCGTAGAGGCAGCCGAGGTCCAGGTCGACGTTGACCATGCCCTGGGTGTGGGCCTGGACCAGGTCGGGCTGGAACATCTTCAGCGGATTGCGCAGCAGGCTCCCGCCGGAGCGGGAGCGTCCCTCGATGTCGGAGGTGCGCATCCGCCAGGAGAGGTTGACGCGGAGGTTGCCGGTGGCGGCCCCCTGTTTGGTGAGCGAGACCGAGGGTCGCCGCTTGGTCAGCTCGATCGAGTTGGACGCCGCGCTGCCCGAGTCGAACTGCGCCGCGCCGCCCCGGAACAGGTTGTCCCAGAAGGCCATCTCCCCACCCCATCCTTCGCCTTGCCCGTCACCGGGTGTGCACCATGCCCGTGCCCGGATCCACCCCACCCCATGCCGCGGGGCGGTCACGAGGCAGGACCTCGTGACCGCCCCGTTCAGAGCGTTCCCTCCGGGCGGAGGGTGTCACACCCCCGAGGTGACCCCGGCTTTCTCACCGGAGGCCGCTTCCTCGCGCTCCACGCGCTTGTTGCGCCGGATCGAGGAGAGGAAGGAGGCACCGATCAGGACGACACCGAGGAGACCGGTGATGATCTCGCTGATCTCGTGCTGGATGGTGATGAGGAGGATGACGGCGAGGGCGCCGATCGCGTAGTGCGCGCCGTGCTCCAGGAAGACGTAGTCGTCGAGGGTGCCCTCGCGGACCAGGTAGACCGTGAGGGAACGGACGTACATCGCGCCGATACCGAGGCCGAGCGCCATCCAGAAGATGTGGTTGGTGATGGCGAACGCGCCGATGACGCCGTCGAACGAGAAGGAGGCGTCGAGCACTTCGAGGTACAGGAAGAGGAAGAACGCGGCCTTGCCCGCGAGTCCGACGGCGGAGACGGGCTTCCCTTCGGCCTTGGCCTTCTCCTCCAGTTCGTGCTCGCGTTCCTCGTCCTCCTCCAGCTTGTCCTCGAAGTAGCCGGAGAGGCCGCCGACGACGAGATAGGTGATCAGACCGGCGACACCGGAGAGCAGGACGGTGGCGGACTTGTCCGCGACCCCGGTACTGGTGTGCGCGTGCGTGGCGAAGGTCATCGCCGTGACCAGCAGGATGATCAGGGCGACGCAGACCGACAGCATGTCGACCTTGCCGAGCCTGGCGGCGGGGCGCTCGATCCAGGCCAGCCACCGGTGCTCCCGCTCCTCGAACAGGAAGTCGAGGAAGATCATCAGCAGGAACATGCCACCGAAGGCGGCGATGGCCGGGTGGGCGTCGGTGACGAGCGCCTCGTACCGGTCCGGGTCGTCCAGGGCCAGCTGGACCGCTTCGATCGGTCCGACCTGGGCGCTGATGGCGACGATGACGACGGGGAAGACCAGCCGCATACCGAAGACGGCGATCAGAATGCCGATCGTCAGGAAGATCTTCTGCCAGAAGGCATTCATCTTCTTGAGGATGCCGGCGTTGACGACCGCGTTGTCGAAGGACAGCGAGATCTCGAGGATCGACAGGATCAGTACGATCCCGAACGCCTCCCAGCCCCACTGCCAGGCGGCGAAGGCGAGGCCGGCCGCCGTGACGGCGAACGACCAGCCGAAGGTTTTCAGAACCACTGGCTACCCAATCGTGTAATGGTCCCCCGTGTGGTGCCCTGAGGGGCTTCCCCCGTGGCCGCACGTGGCCTTATGAAACGTTGACGCCGAAGTCTAGAGCGATGCCGCGCAGGCCCGACGCGTACCCCTGGCCCACCGCACGGAACTTCCACTCGCCCCCGTAGCGGTAGAGCTCGCCGAAGATCATGGCGGTTTCGGTGGAGGCGTCCTCGGAGAGGTCGTAGCGCGCGAGTTCCTGGCCGTCCGCCTGGTTGACGACCCGGATGAAGGCGTTGCTGACCTGGCCGAAGGTCTGGCCGCGGTTGTCCGCCTCATGGATGGAGACCGGGAAGACGATCTTGTCCACATGGGCGGGGACCTTGGGGAGGTCGACGATCAGGGACTCGTCGTCGCCGTCGCCCTCGCCGGTGAGGTTGTCACCGGTGTGCTGCACCGAGCCGTCGGGGCTGGCGAGCTGGTTGTAGAAGACGAACCACTCGTCGCCGAGGACGCGCCCGTTCTGGCAGAGCAGAGCGCTGGCGTCGAGGTCGAAGGGCGCTCCGGTGGTGGAGCGTGCGTCCCAGCCGAGCCCGACGAGGACCTGGGTGAGATTGGGTGCGGCCTTGGAGAGGGAGACATTGCCTCCCTTGGCGAGCGTGACGCCCATGCTGATGTGTCCTCCCCTTGGTGACGTGCGGTGCGGGGGACGGGTGGCGCGGGACGTCCGCACGGCGCCTCCCCCGGGTGTGCGGTGCTGCGGCGCCGGCCGCCGCGGGTGAGCGCGGCGGCCGGCGCCGGTGGCGGCGAGGCACGTCCGGCGCCGCACGCGAGGTGCGGCGCCGGACGTGGCTGCGGGTGCCGGTCGGCTCAGACGTTGACGCCGAAGTCCTGCGCGATGCCGCGCAGGCCGGAGGCGTAACCCTGGCCGATGGCGCGGAACTTCCACTCCGCGCCGTTGCGGTAGAGCTCGCCGAAGACCATGGCCGTCTCCGTGGACGCGTCCTCGGAGAGGTCGTAGCGGGCGAGCTCCTTGTTGTCGGCCTGGTTGACGACGCGGATGAACGCGTTGCGCACCTGGCCGAAGGACTGCTGGCGGCTCTCGGCCTCGTAGATGGAGACCGGGAACACGATCTTCTCGACGTCGGTGGGGACCGCGGCCAGGTTGACCTTGATCGCCTCGTCGTCGCCCTCGCCCTCACCGGTGAGGTTGTCGCCGGTGTGCTCGACGGAGCCGTCGGGGCTCTTGAGGTTGTTGAAGAAGACGAAGTTGCCGTCGGTGGCGACCTTGCCCTCGGCGTTGGTCAGCAGGGCGCTGGCGTCGAGGTCGAAGTCGGTGCCGGTGGTGGTGCGGACGTCCCAGCCCAGGCCGACGGTGACGGCGGTCAGGCCGGGTGCCTCCTTGGTCAGCGAGACGTTGCCGCCCTTGCTGAGGCTGACTCCCACGAGTCCCTCCAGTGGTCTTGAGGGGCAGCGCCCCCGTTGTGCGTTCCTGTTCGGATCAACGAAGAGATCCTAGTGACCGGTTCCCACGTGAGACAGGCTTTCGCCCCGCCGGGTTCCCCTCCGGAGCACGGAATCACCGCGCCGGATCACCCGGATCACAGGGCCGCGAGCGCCTTGACGTAGTCGTCGAGGTCCCGGGCGTCGGGAAGGTCGTTGACGACACTCCAGCGCACCACGCCCTCCTTGTCGATGATGAAGGTGCCGCGCACCGCGCAGCCCTTCTCCTCGTCGAAGACTCCCCAGGCCCGCGAGGTCTCGCCGTGCGGCCAGAAGTCCGACAGCAGCGGGTACTCCAGGCCCTCCTGCTCGGCGAAGACGCGCAGGGTGTGGATCGAGTCGTTGGACACGGCCAGCAGCTGGGTGTCCTCGTTGACGAAGGCGGGCAGCTCGTCGCGGAGGGCGCGCAGCTCACCGGTGCAGACACCGGTGAAGGCGAACGGGTAGAAGAGCAGCACCACGTTCTTCCCGCCCCGGTAGTCAAAGAGCGAGACGGTACGCCCGTGGTTGTCCTTCAGGGTGAACCCGGGAGCCTTCGCGCCGGCCTCGATCGCCATGGATGGGTGCGTCCCTTCGTGAGCCGGGCCCGGCCGGGCCGACCCAAGGACCGGCGGACCGGGAACCTGATCCGTGGCTCGGCCCGGTGGGCCGAACCGGTGGCCCCCACCCTACGCAGAAGTGCTCGCACGTGCGTGAGGCCCCCGCCGACCGGCTTGGGTTCCAGGGGTCGGCGGGGGCCTCACGACGCCGCCGGACCGGCCGGCGGCGCCTGCGCGCCCCGGGATCGCGCCGGGCGCCCGGCGCGGGGGCTCAGCGCTTCTTCGCGGCCGCCTTCGGTGTGACCAGACGGGTGCCGTTCCAGTCCTTGCCGACGTTGGTGCTCTTGGTCTGGGAGAGGCCCGCCGTGGTGGCGGCCTCGCCGATCTCGCTGGGCTCGACATAGCCGTCGCGGCCCGTCTTCGGCGTCAGGAGCAGGATCTGGCCGCCCTCTTCCATGTACGCGATGGCGTCCACCAGCGCGTCGGTGAGGTCCCCGTCGTCCTCGCGGAACCAGAGCACCACGGCGTCGGCCACGTCGTCGTAGTCCTCGTCGACGAGCTCGGTGCCTGTGGCCGCCTCAATGGCCTCGCGCAGCTCCGTATCGACGTCGTCGTCGTAGCCGATCTCCTGGACCACCTGGTCGGGCTGGAAACCCAGCCTTACGGCCAGGTTCGTCTCCGCGTGGTCCGCGGTCGCGCTCACGGCTTGCCTCCTGATCTTGTTCTTCCGGAAATGCCTGGGGTCACGCGCACGGGCGTGACATTGGACCGTAGTCCACACGGGCGGGACGGATCGCGCAAGTACCCGGCCGTGCGGACCGCCGAAACGGTGACGTTTGCGGCCGTGTCGGCGCAACTCCCAACCTGCGGGCCGTCGCGGTGGCGCGGCGGTTCGCACCCTGTGAACCCCTATGCGCCAAAGCTACCCCTCGATCCGGCATTCGGAACCGAACGGCCGAACGAAACGGAGATCCGCTGTGGGCGTATGGTTGCGATTTGGCACCCCCCGCGCCGGGGTAGGCGCTCCCCGCGGGGTCCCCCGGCGCCCCGTTGTCCCGGAGATCGGGGGTTACCCCTCGGTAGAGATGACGTACGCCTTCCGCCAGGTACACGATGGGAGGCGGTGCGACAGCTTGACCGTCATCACTCATGCGCGTCTTCACCGCCGCGCGCGGCGGCAGACACCCGAACAAGCGAAGGAACAGCGTGGCTTCCGGATCCGATCGCAACCCGATCATCATTGGCGGCCTTCCCAGCCAGGTCCCCGACTTCGATCCCGAAGAGACGAAGGAGTGGCTGGACTCCCTCGACGCCGCCGTCGACGAGCGGGGCCGCGAGCGCGCCCGCTACCTCATGCTCCGCCTGATCGAGCGCGCCCGCGAGAAGCGCGTCGCCGTGCCCGAGATGCGCAGCACGGACTACGTCAACACCATCGCCACCAAGGACGAGCCGTTCTTCCCGGGCAACGAGGAGATCGAGCGCAAGGTCCTCAACGCCACCCGCTGGAACGCCGCGGTGATGGTCTCCCGCGCGCAGCGCCCGGGCATCGGCGTCGGCGGCCACATCGCCACCTTCGCCTCCTCCGCCTCCCTGTACGACGTCGGCTTCAACCACTTCTTCCGGGGCAAGGACGACGGCAAGGGCGGCGACCAGATCTTCTTCCAGGGGCACGCCTCCCCCGGTATCTACGCCCGCGCCTTCCTCCTGGACCGGCTCAGCGAGCAGCAGCTCGACGCCTTCCGGCAGGAGAAGTCCAGGGCGCCGCACGGCCTGTCCTCCTATCCGCACCCGCGGCTGATGCCGGACTTCTGGGAGTTCCCGACCGTCTCGATGGGCCTCGGCCCGCTCGGCGCGATCTACCAGGCCCGGATGAACCGCTACATGGAGGCGCGCGGTATCGCCGACACCTCCGACTCCCATGTGTGGGCCTACCTCGGCGACGGCGAGATGGACGAGCCCGAGTCGCTGGGCCAGCTCTCCATCGCCGCCCGTGAGGGCCTGGACAACCTGACCTTCGTCGTCAACTGCAACCTCCAGCGCCTCGACGGCCCTGTGCGCGGCAACGGCAAGATCATCCAGGAGCTGGAGTCGCAGTTCCGCGGCGCCGGCTGGAACGTGATCAAGCTGGTGTGGGACCGCACCTGGGACCCGCTGCTCGCACAGGACCGGGACGGCGTACTGGTCAACAAGCTGAACACCACGCCGGACGGCCAGTTCCAGACGTACGCCACCGAGACCGGCGCCTACATCCGGGACCACTTCTTCGGCGACGACCACCGGCTGCGCGCGATGGTCGAGAAGATGACCGACCACCAGATCCTGATGCTCGGCCGCGGCGGCCACGACCACCGCAAGATCTACGCCGCGTACCAGGCGGCCCGCGCCCACAAGGGCCAGCCGACGGTCATCCTGGCGCAGACGGTCAAGGGCTGGACCCTCGGCCCGAACTTCGAGGGCCGCAACGCCACGCACCAGATGAAGAAGCTCACGGTCGACGACCTCAAGGGCTTCCGCGACCGGCTCCACATCCCGATCACCGACGCCCAGCTGGAGTCCGGCCTGCCGCCGTACTACCACCCGGGCCGGGACTCGGAGGAGATCCAGTACATGCACGACCGGCGCACGGCGCTGGGCGGCTACGTGCCGACCCGTGTGGTGCGCTCCAAGCCGCTGGCCCTGCCGGACGACAAGACGTACGCGGCCGTGAAGAAGGGCTCCGGTCAGCAGTCGATCGCCACCACCATGGCCTTCGTCCGCCTGCTGAAGGACCTCATGCGGGACAAGGAGATCGGCAAGCGCTTCGTGCTGATCGCCCCCGACGAGTACCGGACCTTCGGTATGGACTCGTTCTTCCCGAGTGCGAAGATCTACAACCCACTGGGTCAGCAGTACGAGGCGGTCGACCGGGAGCTGCTGCTCGCGTACAAGGAGTCGCCGACCGGGCAGATGCTGCACGACGGCATCTCGGAGGCCGGCTGCACGGCCTCCCTGATCGCGGCGGGCTCGGCCTACGCGACGCACGGCGAGCCGCTGATCCCGGTGTACGTCTTCTACTCGATGTTCGGTTTCCAGCGCACCGGTGACCAGTTCTGGCAGATGGCCGACCAGCTCTCGCGCGGTTTCGTGCTGGGCGCGACCGCCGGGCGTACCACCCTGACCGGTGAGGGCCTCCAGCACGCGGACGGCCACTCCCAGCTCCTGGCCTCGACCAACCCGGGCTGTGTCGCCTACGACCCGGCCTTCGGCTTCGAGATCGCGCACATCGTCAAGGACGGTCTGCGCCGGATGTACGGCGGGGACGAGGAGCACCCGCACGGCGAGGACGTCTTCTACTACCTCACCGTCTACAACGAGCCCATCCAGCACCCGGCCGAGCCGGAGAACGTGGACGCGGAGGGCATCCTCAAGGGCCTGTACCGCTTCAAGCAGGGTGAGGCGGGCGAGATCCCGGCGCAGATCATGGCCTCGGGCGTGGCCGTGCCGTGGGCGGTCGAGGCGCAGCGCATCCTCGCCGAGGAGTGGAACGTCCGGGCCGACGTCTGGTCCGCGACCTCCTGGAACGAGCTGCGGCGCGACGCGGTCGACGCGGACGAGCACAACCTGCTGCACCCGGAGGAGGAGCAGCGCGTCCCGTACGTGACCTCCAAGCTCTCCGGCGCGCAGGGCCCGTTCGTGGCGGTCTCCGACTGGATGCGCTCGGTCCCGGACCAGATCTCCCGCTGGGTGCCGGGCACGTACACCTCCCTGGGCGCGGACGGCTTCGGCTTCGCGGACACGCGCGGCGCGGCCCGCCGGTACTTCCACATCGACGCCCAGTCGATCGTGCTGGCGGTCCTGACCGAGCTGGCGCGGGACGGCAAGGTGGACCGCGGCGTCCTGAAGCAGGCGATCGACCGCTACCAGCTCCTGGACGTCGCTGCGGCGGACCCGGGCCCGGAGGGCGGCGACGCGTAACGGCGGTCCCGGACGGTGTCCGAGGGGCGGCGGACCGGTCTCGGTCCGCCGCCCCTCGGCGTCCCGTCGGCCGGGCGCACCCGCCCACCGCCCCCACCGGATCCGGGGGCGGGGGCGCCCCCGCCGCGTACGGGCCGGGTCCGGGGGTCCTTACGATGCTCGGCATGAAAGTCCAGAACGCGCAGCTCCGCTGGGAGAAGCGGATGCAGACCCCGCTGCTGGTCCTGGCGATCTCCTTCGCCGTCGCCTACGCGGTCCCGATCATGACGCCCGGCGCGCCGTCCTGGGTGCACCGGGCCTGCACCGGGGTGGAGTGGCTGGTGTGGGCCTCGTTCGCGGTGGACTACACGGTGCGGCTGATGCTGGCGCCGTCGAAGTGGCTCTTCGTGCGCCGTCACCCGCTCGACCTGTGCGCGGTGCTGCTGCCCCTGATCCAGCCGCTGCGGCTGCTGCGGCTGGTGTCCACGGTGCTGCTGGCAGGGCGGCGGGCCCGGATGGCGCCCCAGATCACGCTGACCACCTATGTGGGCGGATCGGTGGTGGGCCTGATGATGTTCGGTTCGCTGGCCGTGCTGCGGGTGGAGCGGGACGCGCCCGAGGGCAACATCAAGACCCTCGGGGACGCGGTGTGGTGGTCCTTCACCACGATGACGACCGTCGGCTACGGCGACCTGGCACCGACCACGGGCCTCGGACGGCTGCTCGCGGTCGGGCTGATGATCTCGGGGATCGCCCTGCTCGGTGTCGTCACGGCGAACATCGCGGCCTGGTTCATCTCCCGGTTCGACCGCGACGACGCGGTGGAGCGGCGCCAGACGGAGCTGCTGGAGGCGCTCACCGCCGAGGTGCGCGTGCTGCGGGCCGAGGTGGCCCGCCTGTCGGGCGGACCCGCGCCGGAGGGCCCCGAGGCTTCCGGTGCGGGGCCGGACGGGCAGCCCTGCGCCGCCGGCACCCCCGGGCCCCCGGGCGGCTCGGAGGCGGTCGGGTCGTCGGGCCTGCCGGCACAGGGTCCCGGGGGCTGAGGTCCGCCGCTTGCGGCGGACGGCGGGCACGGCGGACGGCGGGCACGGCGGACGGCGTGCCAGTCGTGGCCGCCCGCCCCCGGAGCGGACGCGGACCGCCCCGGACACCACCCGTGGAGGGGGCGGGGAGGTCAGCGTTCCCAGACCTTGAAGGCCCGGACCCGGTACGGGGATTCGGGGACCCAGGTGCCCTTGCCCGGGTAGGTCTCGAACTCGCCCGTCTCGGCGCACTCGGCGGACTGGTAGGTGGTCACCGGGCGGCCGGTGCGGTTGGCGAGGGCGGCGGCCGCGGTGCCCGCCGGGAGCGGGACGCAGCTGTCGATGTCGAGCCCGGCCAGCTCATGGACTTGGCGGGCCCCCTGGAAGCCCGCCCGGGCCCAGAGGCACAGCTCCCCGGGCCCGCAGGCGCCGAGTCGCGGGGGCGCGGCGGTGGGGGCCGCCCCGGCGGCGGCGGGTGGGCCGCCCGGTGACGGGGCGGCGGGCGCGGCCGCGGTGGTGGTCAAGGCGCAGGCGGTCAGTAACGCGGCGAGCAGGGTCCCGCGCATGCGGATCGGCATCGGAATCAACCCCCGTGGGTCTGGCGAACGGTCGATCCCCAGCCTGACCTGCCCGGACCCCCCGCCGGAACACCCTGCGGGCGTGATCATCCGGATAGGCGACAGCCCCGCCGGGAGGTCCCGGCAGGGCTGTCACAGGCGCGGAATTGACGCTTCCGAGGTCTAGCCGAGGGCCCCTGGAGCGTGGTGGGCGGGCGCGTCAGATGTGCACGCCGCCGCCCGCCGCGTCCGCGTTCGCACCGCGCTTGGTGAGCAGTGCCACGCCCGCCGCTACGACGCCGACGACGCCGGCGACGGTGAACGCCAGGCCCATCCCGGACATGAACGTGTCATGGATGACGTCACCGATACGAGTGGCGAGGTCGGGCGTCATCCCCGGCGCGTCGGCCAGCTCGCGCGGGACGGCGCCGAATTCGGCCGCCTCCTCCAGCCGCGGGTCCGGCGGCACCGGAATGCCCGCCTCCCGCCAGTTGTCCGCGAAGTCCGCGCTGACCTTGGAGGACATCACCGCGCCCAGCACGGCGGTGCCGAGCGCGCCGCCGACCTGCATGGCCGCCTGCTGGAGGCCGCCGGCCACACCGGACAGCTCCAGGGGCGCGTTGCCGACGATGACCTCGGTGGCGCCGACCATGACCGGGGCGAGGCCCAGACCGAGGAGGGCGAACCAGAGGGACATGGCGAAGGTGCTGGTCCCCTCGGTGAGGGTGGTCATGCCGAACATCGCGGTCGCGGTGCACACCATGCCGCCGACCAGCGGGACCCGCGGCCCGAACCTGGTGATCAGCACACCCGCGAGCGGCGAGGAGACGATCATCATCGCGGTCAGCGGCAGCAGCCGCAGTCCGCTGTCGACCGGGCTCAGGCCCTGCACGCCCTGGAGGTAGAAGGTCACGAAGAACAGGCCGCCCATGAAGGCGAAGGCCATCAGGACCATCAGGATCGTGCCGGCGGTGAGTGGTACGGAGCGGAACATCCCGAGCGGGATCAGCGGCTCGCGGACCCGGGTCTCCCAGGCGCCGAACAGCAGGAAGAGCACCAGAGCGCCGGTCAGGCAGAGCCAGGTGTTGAGGCCGCCCCAGCCCCAGGACTCACCGGCCTTGATCAGGCCGTACACCAGGGCGCCCATGGCACCGGAGAGCAGCACGATGCCGGGGATGTCGAAGGAGCGCGGGGCGTTCGCGGCGCGGTGGTCCCTGAGGATCACCAGGCCGAAGACGAGGGCGACGACGCCGACCGGCACGTTGATGAAGAAGACGGACTGCCAGCTCACGTGCTCGACGAGCAGACCGCCGACGATCGGGCCGCCGGCCGTGGAGGCGCCGATGACCATGCCCCAGATGCCGATCGCCATATTGAGCTTCTCGGCGGGGAAGGTGGCTCGAAGCAGGCCGAGGGCGGCCGGCATCAGGAGCGCGCCGAACAGGCCCTGGAGGACCCGGAAGAAGATCACCAGGCCGATCTCGGTGGAGAAGCCGATCGCGGCGGAGGCCGCGGCGAATCCGGCGATGCCGATCAGGAAGGTCTGGCGGTGGCCGAAGCGGTCACCGAGCTTGCCCGCCGTGATCAGGGCGACGGCCAGCGCCAGCAGATAGCCGTTGGTGATCCACTGGACCTGCGAGAGCGAGGCCCCCAGGTCCCGCTGGATCGCGGGGTTGGCGATCGCGACGATGGTGCCGTCGAGGGCGACCATCATGACGCCGATGGCGACGGCGAACAGGGTCAGCCAGGGGTGCCCGCGCAGCCCCCTGCCCGGTGCCGCCGGGGCGGAGTCCCGAGGACCCCCGGGTTCACTCGACGCCTTCTCGACGGTGGTCTGACTAGTCATACCCGGGAGGCTAATGTCAGCGACTGACAGTTGACAAACGGGTTCGCGCCCGGCCCGCCGTCGTCCTGGTCACAGGTAGCCTGAGCTGGTACGCAGCAGGAACACGGCGCACGAATAGGGCGCGGGAACGCGGCCCACGGCTACGGCTACGGCGCGGAACGCGGCGCGGACGAACGGCAACAGCACGCACGGCGAAGAGGACGGTGACGTGACGGTCGAGCAGACCGGACTGCGGGCCCGCAGAAAGCAGCGCACCCGCGACTCCCTGGTGCGGGCCGCCCTCGAACTCTTCACCGCGCAGGGGTACGAGCGCACCACGGTCGACGAGATCGCCGAGGCGGTGGAGGTCTCCCAGCGCACCTTCTTCCGCTACTTCGCCAGCAAGGAGGAGGCCGCCTTCGCCGTCCAGGACGTCATGGAGTCCCACTACCTCGCGGCCCTGCGCGACCGGCCACCGCACGAGGCCCCCTTCGAGGCCATGGGCAACGCCGTGTTCGCGTCCTGGGACACCATCGAGGAGGCGATCTCCGACATCGTCCCCGTCGAACTGCACTGGCGCAGCTATCTGGTGATCGAGTCGACGCCCACCCTGCTCGCCGTGCTGATGCGGCGCTCCGCCGAGTCGGAGGAGGTGATGGCCCGGCTGATCGCCGAACGCGAAGGGCTGGACGTGGACCGGGACCCCCGGCCCCGGGTCGCGGTCGCCGCCTTCGGAGGGGTGATGCGGGCCGCGGGCCGGCTCTGGGGCCAGGGGGACGACCCCCGGGCCGAGGTCATCCGGGCGCTGATGGAGACGTACATCGCACAACTCGGCCCTGCCCTGGCCGAGGACTGGCGGCGGCCGGGGGCGCGCCCGGCGGGCTGACACACGCCGGGGCGCACAACCTCCCCGCGCGGCGGGCGCCTTGGCGCCGAGAGCGCGGCCGCACCCCTTCCGCACCCGCGCACCCGCGCACCCGCGCACCCGCGCACCCGCCGTGAACGAGGGCGCACACGCCGGGAGACGGACAGCCCGGCACCCCCACACTCCGCACACGGAACGTCACGTTCCCGGGCTCCAATCCCCCCTCGCGCGTGATGTGTCTCACGCCCCGCACGGGCCTCCTCGCGCGTCTCCTAGGGTGTCCCGCAGTGACTTCCTTCGACTCCACTCCGAACCCGACCGCCTGGCGCGTCCTGCTCGCACTCACGGTCGTCCTGATGATGCTGACGACCTCCGGCTGGACCGTCATACGACATCAGAGCGGTCGGGGGAGCGCCCTGAGCGCGGAGCTGGCCCGCTGGCACAAGGCCACCCTCGCCGGACGGGCCCTGCCGCCGGCGGACGCGGAGCCGGGGCGGCTGGCCGCGTTCTTCGCCGCGCTCGGCGACCGGGCGAGCGGCCGGCTGGCGGCCGACTACCCCCATGTCGTCGGGAATCTCGACGGAGCACCGGTTACCCTGCGTTACCGGGCGAACCGGCTGGCCCTCGGCGAGGCGCTCGCGGCGGAGCGGAAACGTCTCGCCGGTCCGGGGCTGACCCCACAGGGCCATCACGAGGCGGTACGGCGGATGCACCGCTTCGGCGCGCTGATGGACGAGGACCGGCAGATCCTCGCCTTCGACCCGGCCGGACCGGGCCGGGTGGCGGAGGTGTTCGGGGATCTCGACCGGGCCGAGCGGGTCTCGGTGGTCGTCCCCGGCGTCGGCACCAACCTGCTCACCTTCCAGAGGACCGCCCGGAGGTACTCCGCCCCCGTCGGCATGGCCCGGTCCCTGTACGCGGCCGAGCGGGCCGCCGCGCCCCGGGTGCGCACCGCCGTCATCGCCTGGGCCGGCTACACCTCGCCGGCGGGCGTGGGCGTGGACTCGGCCACCGGGCGGCTCGCCGAGAGCGGCGCCCAGCGGCTGACCGCGCTCACCCGGGCCCTGCCGGGCAGCTCCCGGGTGGCCCTCTTCTGCCACAGCTACGGCTCGGTGGTGTGCGGGGTCGCGGCCCGGGACCTGCCCTCCCGGGTCGAGGACGTCACGGTCGCCGGGAGCCCCGGGATGCGGGCCGAGAACGTGGCCCAACTGGGCACGGCCGCCCGTGTCTGGGCCGCCCGGGACAGCGACGACTGGATCCAGGACGTGCCCCACATGGAGGTCGGCGGCCTCGGGCACGGCGAGGACCCCGTGACGCCGGAGTTCGGCGCGCGGGTGGTCTCCGCGGAGCGTGCGATCGGCCACACCGGCTATTTCGAGCCGGGTACGGAGAGTGTCCACAACTTCGCGAAGATCGGTGTCGGCACCTACGACGGCATCACCTGCGCGAGCGGCGACGACACATGCCGCAGTGGTATTCGCGGCGCAGCGGGCGGAATACGCGCGTAGAGGCCGCGCGCGGGCCGCGGCAACCGGGTTTTGGCCGAGGGGCGACGGAGCGGCGGTCGGCGCATACGATGAGGCGCATGGGTGACGTACTGGCCGGAATTCAAGCCACCTGGGAGTTCGAGACCGACTCCGTGCTCATCCGCTTCGAACGGGGGATACGGGCGCCGAAGCTGTTCTCCGCGCTGCGCGAACGGCGCATCCCCCACGAGGCGTTGGCCGCGGTGACGCTCTCCCCGGGCAAGCGGGGCACCGTGGTACTGCGCGCCGTGCCCAGACCCGGTTCGGACCCCCTGATGGACGCGGCCGACGGCCAGCTCAAGGAGGGCTCCGACCCCTACCGGCTGGTCCTCCCCGCCGACCGGGAGACCCTCGCCGAGTACTACGCCGACGAGCTGCGCGCCCGGATCGGCCCGCACGCCGACGAGCCCGCCGACCGGTACCTGGTCGCCGCGCCCGAGGCGCCCCTCGGCTTCAAGGCGTACGACGGCAAGGCGTCCTTCGACGGCGCCAAGGTGGCGTTCCGCTGGTTCTGGACGGGCGCCTCGACCGCCAAGTGGAAGGCCGGCGACCAGAGTTTCGCGCTCTCCGAGCTGAGCGGGGTGGAGTGGCGCTCGCCGGAACTGCTGGAAGGCTATCTGCGCCTGCTGCGCCGGGGGGACGAGAGCGGGCCCGCGCAGCCCGACCAGGACCCGGCGGCGGTCGTCTTCGGCCTCGGCTACGGGCCGGTGCACGAGTCGCTGCCGTTCGCGGCGGCCGTGCTGGAGTCGGTGCGCGGCCAGAGCCCGGCCCCCGCCCTGTCGGTCCCGGCCGCCCGCCGCGACCCGGCGGACATCGCGGACCGCATCCGGCACCTGGGCGATCTGCACGGGGCGGGGCTGGTGACCGACGAGGAGTTCAGCCGCAAGAAGGCGGAGCTGCTCGCGGAGCTGTGACGGGCCCGGGCACGGAACCGGGCGGCGCGGGGCCGGGGCCGTGCCGGGCCCGCGCCGCTCCGGAACTACTCCCGCGCCGCCGAGGTCGAGGACATGTCCGGGTACCGGTCCCCCGCCACCTCCGCCGCCAGCGGCTCCAGGGCCGCCAGCTCCTCCGCGTCCAGCCGCAGCGCCGTCGCGCCGGTGTTCTCCAGGAGGCGGGCGGGCTTGCGGGTGCCCGGGATCGGGACGACCGGCAGGCCGTGGACCTCCGCCCGCTGCTGGACCCACGCCAGCGCGACCTGAGCCGCCGTCGCCCCGTGCGCGGCGGCGATCGCGCGGACCGGCTCCAGCAGGGCCGCGTTGGCACGCGCGTTCTCGCCCGTGAAGCGCGGCTGGTCGCGCCGGAAGTCGCCCTCGCCCAGCTCCCGGCCCGCGTCGGCGAACGCGCCCGTCAGGAAGCCCCGCCCGAGCGGCGAGTACGGGACGAAGGCGACGCCCAGCTCCGCCGCCGCGCCGACCGCGCTGCGCTCCACGTCCCGGCTGAACAGCGACCACTCGGACTGGAGGGCCGCGATCGGGTGGACGGCGTACGCCTCGCGCAGCTCCGCCCCGGTCACCTCGCTCAGCCCCAGGTGCCGCACCAGCCCGCGTTCCACCAGCTCGGCCATCGCCCCGACGGACTCGGCGAGCGGCACGGCCGGGTCGCGGCGGTGCATGTAGTAGAGGTCGATGACGTCGACGCCGAGCCGCCGCAGACTGCCCTCGACGGCCCGCCGGATGTACGCGGGGTCGTTGCGCACCGACCGGGCCTCGTCCCCGGCGCTCCGGTCGACGGCGAACTTGGTGGCCAGGGTGATCTCGTCGCGGTGCGCGGCCACGAACGGCGCGAGGAACTCCTCGTTGGCGCCCTTCCCGTACATGTCGGCCGTGTCGAAGAGGGTGACGCCCCGGTCGAGGGCCGTGTCGAGGGTGGCGCGGGCGGCGGACTCGTCGGTGTCGCCGTAGAACTCGCTCATGCCCATGCAGCCGAGGCCCTGGACGCCCACGAGGGGCCCGTCCGTGCCCAGGCGCACCTGGTCGATCCGGTGGTCCGCCGCGGGGGCGGAGGTGTTGTCGGTCATGGGGGTCAGCCCTTCCTGGACGCCCCGGGGGCGTCCGCGTAGAAACCGATCTTGTGGTCCAGCACGGCGAGCGTGTCCTGGAGTTCGGCGATCCGCGCGATCACGTCGGTGCGGGTGCGCTCCAGCAGCTCGCGCCGGGCGTCGACGGTGTCCTCCCCGGCGCGGACCATCTCCGCGTACGCGACCATGTCGGCCACGGGCATGCCGGTGAGGCGCAGCTTGCCGACGAAGGCCAGCCAGTCCAGGTCGCGGTTGGTGAAGCGGCGCTGCCCGGTGTGGGAGCGGTCGACGTGCGGCATCAGCCCGATCCGCTCGTACCAGCGCAGGGTGTGCGCGGTGAGTCCGGTCAGGGCGGCCACCTCGCTGATCGTGTAGCGGTCGCGGCCGTCGGGGCGCGGATGCGCGGGCGGCACGGACCGGCAGAGGTCGACGCGGGCGGCGGGCCGGGCGGGTGTGCTCTCGATCACCGTCATGCCTCCACGCTAGGACCCTGGAGTGCACTCCAGGCAAGCGGAATCGGGGCCGCCGTCCGCTGGGCGGAACACGTTCGCGGGCCGCCCCGCCCCGGACTAGCCTGCACCGCCATGAGCGCCGCACGCCGTGCCGTCCCCGGGGACGCCGAAGAACTCGTCCGCCTCCGTCAGGTCATGGAGGAGTCGCTGTCCGGCCCGGCGACCGACCTCGGCTGGCGCCCCGCCGCCGTGGCCACCCTCCGCGACCGGCTCGGCGACCCGGACGGGACCATGGCGGCGTACGTGGTCGACCGGCCCGGCGGCCCCGGGCTCGCGGCCTGCGCCGTCGGCACCATCGAGCACCGCCTGGGCAGTTCGGCGAACCCCCGGGGCACCACCGGCTACGTGTTCAGCGTCGCCACCGACGACGACCAGCGCCGCCGGGGCCACTCCCGGGCCTGTATGGAGGGCCTGCTCGACTGGTTCCGGGCGCACGGCGTCCGCCGCGTGGACCTGCGCGCCTCCCCCGAGGCCGAACCCCTCTACGCCTCCCTGGGCTTCGCCCGCACCCCGGACCCGGCGATGCGGCTGAAGCTGTAGCCCCGCGCGGGGAGGCGTGGGTGCCGACACCGGGAGGCGTGGGTGCCGACCCCGGGGAGCCGTAGCGGCCCGCGGGCGGCCGCGGGGCACCCCGTAGGCTCGGGGGCATGCAGAGCCTGGCGATGATCGATGACTGGCCCGTCCCCACCGCGGCGGCGGCCGTGGTCCGTGCGGACGGGAGGGTGGCCGGGGCGCACGGGCCGACGGACCGGCCGTTCCCGCTCGCCTCGGTGACCAAGCCGCTCGCGGCGTACGCGGCGCTGGTGGCGTACGAGGAGGGCGCGATCGAGTTCGACGAGCCCGCCGGGCCGCCCGGGTCGACCGTGCGGCACCTGCTCGCGCACACTTCCGGCCTCGCCTTCGACGAGGACAAGGTGTCGGCCGGGCCCGGGACCCGCCGGATCTACTCCAACACCGGGTTCGAGGCGCTGGGCGACCACATCGCCAAGGCGACGGACATCCCGTTCGCCGAATACCTGCGCCAGGCCGTGCTGGAACCCCTCGGCATGACCGCGACGAGGCTGGCGGGTTCGCCCGCCAAGGACGGCGTGTCCACCGTGGACGACCTGGTGCGCTTCGCCGCCGAGGTGCAGGCGCCGCGCCTGCTGGACCCGCGCACGGTCCTGGAGGCGATGACCGTCACCCACCCGGGCCTGGCGGGCCTGCTGCCCGGGTACGGCCGGCAGACCCCGAACGACTGGGGCCTCGGCTTCGAGATCCGCGACGGCAAGTCCCCGCACTGGACGGGGAGTTCGTCCTCCCCGCGCACCTTCGGCCACTTCGGCCAGTCCGGCACCTTCCTGTGGATCGACCCGGACGCGGGCGCCGCGTGCGTCGCCCTCACGGACCGCGCCTTCGGCCCGTGGGCGATCGAGGCGTGGCCGCCGTTCACGGACGCGGTCCTGGCGGAACTGCGGGGCGGCGCCCCGGCGTAGCACGGCGCCGCGGCGCCCGGTCCGGGCGGCTGGGCGAAACGGTTGCGCGGTCCTGTTCCCCCGGGGCGGGCGCTTCCTTCCGGCTCCGCTTCCTTTGGGCCGGCCCAGCCCGCCCGGCTCAGCCCGTCGGGCCGGGGCCCGGTCCTCCGGCGGGCCGGCAGCGGTCCCCGGGCAGCGCGCCGTCGGTGCCCCGGAGCACCACCCGCATCCCGCCGTCCGGGCGCTGCGCGTGGGAGATCGTGCAGACGAGCTGGCGGCGCGCCACCGGGCCCAGGTCCCCCAGCGGGGCGGGGAACACGGCGGTCACCGTGTCACCCTCCGCCGTGATCTCCTTCGGGGCGGCGGCCGGGCCGGGCAGCGCGGGGTCGTTGCGGAGCCCGGCGCGCTTCTCCTCCGCGCGGGGCCCGGCGAGGAGTTCGGCCACCGCCCTGACCGGTGAGGGCGGGCCCGGAACGGCCCCCTGGGTCGGCGGTTCCCCGTACTCGGAGCCGAAGGTGCCACCCTCGCTGCCCCCGGCCCGCCAGGAGTTGTCCACCATCCGGGGCACGGGCTTCGTCCAGCCGTCGGCCGAGACGAAGAACAGCAGCATGCTGATTCCCGGCCCCGGGAGGATGTCCAGGACGGGCGGGCGGCCCGCCTTGATGACGTCCGTCTCCTGTATGCCGCAGGCGGTGAGCGGGAGGAGTGCCGCGAGCAGGCAGGCGGCGGTACGGAGGCGGTGGTTCATGAGGCGTTGCTTCATGAGGCGGTGTTTCATGGGTGCGCCGTCCTCTCGTCCGTCCCGTCGTCCGACCCCTCTTCCGGCTCGTCCGGCCGCAGGCCGTCGCCGTCCGGCCGCCCGCCCAGCGGCAGTTCGACGGTGAACACCGCGCCGCCGCCCGGTGCGTTCGCCGCCCGGACGGTGCCGCCGTGCAGCCGTACGTTCTCCTGGGTGATCGCGAGGCCGAGGCCGCTGCCCGCCGAGCGGGCACGGGCCGCGTCCGCCTTGAAGAAGCGGTCGAAGATGTGCGGCAGCACCTCGGGCGCGATCCCGGGGCCGGAATCGGCCACCTCCACGACCAGGTTCTCCCCGTGGGCGGACAGCCGGACCGTCACCGGTTCGCCGCCGTGCCGCAGGGCGTTGCCGACCAGGTTGGCCACGACCACGTCGAAGCGGCGCGGGTCGAGGCGGACCCGGATGCCGGGGGGCAGGTCGGTGCGGACCCGCTCCTGCCAGTGCCGGGCCGCCAGGGTCTTGCGGACGGTCTCGGCGGCGTCGACCTCGTCGGTGTGCAGTTCGGCGGCGCGGGCGTCGAAGCGGGAGATCTCCATCAGGTCCTCCACCAGCACCGCGAGTTTCCCGGTCTCGGCGCTGACCAGGCGGACGGCCCGGGCGGTGTCCGGGTCGAGGCCGTCCGCGTCCTCGTCCAGGACCTCGGTGACGGCGAGCATCCCGGCGAGTGGGGTGCGCAGTTCGTGGGAGACGTCGGAGGCGAACCGGCGGGCCCGGGCCTCGGCCTGCTGGAGTTCGTCCACGGAGCGTTCCAGCTCCCCCGCCGACTCGTTGAACGTCCGTGCCAGGTCGGCGAGTTCGTCCCGGCCCCGGACGGGGATGCGGGTGTCCAGCCGGCCGCTGCCCATGAAGTGCGCCGCGCGCCGCAGATCGCGGACCGGGCGCAGCACGCTCCGGGCGGCGAGCAGCGCGGGCACCACGGCGACGGCGAGACCGGGCAGGGCGCCGTCCCGGGCGGCGGTGAACAGCGCATCGATGTTCGCCTCCTGCTCGGTCATGCGCATCACGGCGAACATCACCAGCCCGGAGGGCACGGCGGCGGCGCGGGCCGGGTCGGTGCGCACCATCAGGGGCATGCCGACGGTGAAGTACGGGACGCCGTCGCGGACCACGCGCTCGAAGCTGGCGTGGGTGGTCGTGAGCGCGGCCCGCCGCAGCTCGGGCGTGATCACGGTCGAGGTCGGGTTGTGACCGGAGGAGACCCGCAGGGAGCCGTACTCGGCGAAGACCACCCAGGGCTGGGGTCTGGCCTTCGAGGCGATGAAGAAGAGGAGTTCGCGCAGGGTGTCCGGGTTTGGGGGCAGGGTCGGCGCCATGTTCTGCACCTGCTCGCGGAAGGAGGCCACGGCGGTGTCCTGCGCGCCGGCCAGGACGGCGTTGCGGGCCTCGCGGTAGGTCAGGGCGGAGCTGGTGGCGGAGCTGACGACGGCGACGAGGAGGAACGCGAGCACGAGGCGGGTGCGCAGCCCGAAGCGCGCGATCCGCCGGGCCCGCCTCGGCGCTCCCGGGGCGGACGCGGCCCCGGTGCCGGTCCCGGCGGCGGACGCGGTGCCGGCGGCGGCCCGGGTCCCGGACCCCGACCGCGCGCCCGCCCGGCGCAGCCTCACAGCGGGCCGAAGCGGTAGCCGAAGCCCCGCAGGGTCTGGATGTACCGGGGGCTGCCCGCCGGGTCCTCGATCTTGGTCCGCAGCCGCCGTACGCACGCGTCCACCAGCCGCGCGTCCCCGTGGTAGCTGTGCTCCCAGACGTGTTCGAGGAGTTGCTGGCGGCTGAAGACCTGCTCCGGGGCGGCGGACAGGTGCAGCAGCAGCTTCAGCTCGGAGGGCGCGAGGGCGAGGCGGGTCCCGGCCCGGGAGACGGTGAGCCCCGCACGGTCGATGGCGAGGTCGCCGTGCTGCTCGACGGCGGGCCGCGCCCCGGCCGGGCCCTCGATACGGCGGAGCACCGCCCGGATACGGGCCTCGATCACCTCGGTACGGGCGGGCTTGACGATGTAGTCGTCCGCCCCCGCCTCCAGGCCGATGACCACGTCGAAGTCGTCGCCGCGCGCGGTCAGCATGATGATCGGCAACTGGCTGGTCTCGCGGACCCGGCGGCAGACCTGGACCCCGTTCATCCCGGGCAGCATCAGATCGAGCAGCAGCAGGTCGGGCCGGAAGGCGCGCAGGGCGTCGAGCCCGGCCTCGCCGGTCGCGGCGGCGAGGACCTCGTGGCCGCGCCTGCGCAGCCCGAGCTCGACCCCCTCGCGCACGGAGGGGTCGTCTTCGACGAGGAGGACGCGGGGCATGGCGATGACTCCAGGAGGTGAGAGCGGCGGGGAGGGCCGCCGGGAAGGAAGAGCACGGGACGGGACGGACGGTTCCCGGACCTGAGCGCGTTGAGCGCTGCGCGCGCTGTGGGCGCTGTGGGCGCTGCGCGCACTGTGGGTGCCTCGAACGGTGCGCCCGGTACGAGCCGGCGCGCGCTGCGCCCGCCGTCGGCGCTTCGAACGGTGCGCGCGGGGTCACCGCTTCCCGCCGGGCCCGGCCCGGCGCAGCCGCCCCGCCACCCGGCCGAGCAGCGCGTCCAGGTCGGTCAGCCGCAGCGGCCTCGCCAGCAGCGCGAACACCGCGAGGACGGCGACCGACCCGGCGACGGCCCCGGCGAACGCCCCGCCGGGCTCCGCCCAGCGCGCCGCGAGGTGCCCGAGCCCGGCGGCGGGGAGGGCCGCGACGAGCAGCCGCGCCTGCGCGGCCACCGTCGCCGACCGCCACAGCCCACCGCGCGCACCGGCCCCCGGCCCGCCCGCCGCCAGCCTGCGCCGCAGCACCACCGCCGTGACCAGCCACCCCGCCACCAGCGCCACCGAGTACGCCCCCGCGATCCCGGTGACCGCCCAGCGGGCGGGCAGCACCAGCCAGGCCGCCCACGACAGGGCCGCGTTCAGCCCGGCGATCACCAGGTTCAGCAGGAACGGCGTGCGGGTGTCGGAGAGCGCGTAGAAGGTGCGCGAGAGGACGTACTGCCCGGAGAACGCGACGAGTCCGGGCGCGAAGGCCATCAGGATGCCCGCCATCACGGCCACGTCCTCCGCGCCCGTCGCCCCGTACCCGTAGACCGTCCCCATCAGGGGCTGGGCGAGGGAGAGCAGCGCGCAGGCGGCGGGGACGACCAGGGCGGCGCTGCGGCGGAGGGCGTACGCCACGTCCCGGCGCAGCGCGGCCGTGTCCCCGTCGGCCGCCGCGCCGCTCATCCGGGGCAGCAGGGCGGTCATCAGGGAGACGGTCACGATGCCGTGCGGCACCGCCCACAGGACGTAGGCGTTGGTGTACGCGCTGAAGCCCGCGCCCTCCACCCCGGCCCGCTGCGCGGCGAGGCCCGCCGAGGTCGCGAGCCGGGTGGTCACCCAGTACGCGGCCTGGTTGGTGAGGACCAGCAGCACCAGCCAGCCCGCCGAGCGCAGCGGCCTGGTCAGCCCCGCGCCCCGCCAGTCGAAGCGCGGGCGGAAGCGGAAGCGGGCCGCCCGCAGGGCCGGGAGGAGGGCGGCGGCCTGGACGGCGATCCCGGCGGTGGTGCCCCAGCCGAGCAGCGCGGTCTCGCCGGGGGTGAGCCGCCCGCCGTCGCCGGTCGCCAGGTAGAGACCGAACACGGCGATCACGACGACGTTGTTGAGGACGGGCGTCCACATCATCGCGCCGAACCGGCCGCGCGCGTTCAGCACCTGCCCGAGCAGGGTGAACACGCCCAGGAAGAAGATCTGCGGCAGGCAGTAGCGGGCGAAGGCGACCGTCATCGCGCCCTGCTCGCCGGAGTAGCCGGTGTACGCGCCGATGATCGCGGGCGCGGCCCACACGGCGGCGGCGGTCAGCGCGAGCAGGGCGAGGACGCAGACGGTGAGCAGCCGGTCGGTGTAGGCCGCGCCGCCGTCCGCGTGCTCCTTGCCCGCGCGGACCAGCTCGGGCACGAAGACGGCGTTCAGCGCGCCGCCGATCAGGAGCATGTAGACGATGGTGGGCAGCGCGTTCCCGACGGCGTACCCGTCCGCGACCAGCCCGACGCCGAGCGCCGCCGCGACGACGGCGGACCGCGCGAACCCGGTCGCCCGGGACACCAGCGACCCGGCCGCCATCACCAGCCCGCTCCGCGCGACCGACGGCGCCTCCGCGCGGGGCCCGGTCCCGCCGTGCCCGGCCCCCTCCGCCCGGGGCCGGGCGCCGGAGGCCGGGGTGGCAGGGACCGGGGTGGCGGGGGTCTGCGTGGCAGGGGTCTGGGCGCCGGGGGTCTGGGCGCCGGGGGCCGTCACCGGCGCGCCAGGTACGCCTGGAACGCCCGGTACAGCGCGTGGTTGGCGGTGCCGTCCAACGGTCTCTCCCATTCCCCCGAGGTCTCCACGACCTCGCCCCCGGTCCCCAGCTTCCAGCGCAGCAGTCCGAAGGCGCGCTCCTCGGGGTCGAGGGTGGAGGGTACCCCGCGCATGTCGTACACGTCCGCGCCCAGTGCGTGGGCGTCCTGGAGCATCCGCCACTGGAGGAGGTTGGACGGCCGCACCTCGCGCCGGTGGTCCGCCGACGCCCCGGTCTGGTACCAGACCCGCCGGCCGACCCGGACCATCGTGTGCGCGGCCAGGATGTCGCCCCGGTGCCGGGCCAGGTACAGGGTCATCCGCCCCGGCTCCTCCGCGTTCAGGGCCGCGTACTGGCGCTGGTAGTACGCCAGCGAACGCCCCAGCCGGAACCCGTCCCGTGTCTCCGTGATCCCCAGCAGCCGGTGGAACTCGGGCAGGTCCGCCGCGCTGCCGACCACCGTCTCGACGCCCTCCCGCCGCGCCCGGCGCACATTGCGCCGCCACTCCTGGTTGAGCCCCCTCCACAGGTCGTCCGTGGTCCGCCCGGCGAGCGGGACGCGGAAGACGTGGCGGGGCTGCGCGTCCCCGTCCTCCTCGCCGCCGCAGCGGTGCCAGCCCCGGGCGCGCAGCCGTTCCGCGACCACCGAGCCCACCGGGTCGACCTCCCGGGCGAGCACGTCCGTGATCCGGCGGCCGGGCCCGGCCGCAGCCTTGAGCCGGGCCGCGTCCCAGACCCGGTGCGCGGGCGCGGGCCCGATCCGCACGGCGAACGCGCCCGCCGAAGCCAACTGCCGCAGCAGTGGGTTCAGCCAGGCGTCGATCCCGGGGTCCGCCCAGTCGGCGACCGGCCCCTCGGGCAGATACGCGAAGAACCTGCGCGTCCCGGGCAGCCGCCGCATCAGCACCAGCGCCGCGCCCGTCAGCTCCCCCGCCTCCGGGTCCGGCCCCCAGCCGAACAGCAGCGGACGCCAGCCCTCCTTCACCTGCCCCCAGGACGGGCACTGGAGAAAACCGGGGGCGAGGGCCTGACCCGCCGGGGAGGCCAGAAAGGCGCGATGGACGTCGGCGGTGACGGGAGCGAGCACGGTCTCGCGGCCTCGGTCGGCCGGCAGGAGCAGCGCGGACACGGTGGGACCTCATGTCTGTCGGTGTGTCTGTCGGTGTGGCGGGGGGCCGGGGGCGCCGTGTCCCGCACGGCGGTCCCTCCTGGCGGTCCGACGGATGCTCACAGCCGTCCGTGACCGTCCCGCCCGCCGAATGTGACCGGACGATGACCGTTGCGCCGCAATGCCCGTCACACGCCACGGACGCCTCTCACCTGCGGTTTCGCCGCCCTACGCTCGCCGTCGAGCCACGTGCTCCGACTTCTTTCCGCTTCTTTGCGCTTCTTTCCGCCGCCGCGCAACGGTCCGTCCCCGACGGGCCTCTTCCGTGGCGGCCCAGCCCTGCACGACGGAGGTTCCGATGCGTCCCATGCACCCCGCGAGAGCCGTGACCGAGCACCCGATACGCACCCGGATCGCGGTGGCCGCCCTGCTGCTCGCACCGCTCGCCGCCTGCTCGGCGGGCGGCGGCACGGGCGGCAGCGGCGCCGGGGACGACAAGCCCGGCGGCGGGAAGGGCCGTCCGCCGACCGTGACCGTCACCCCGGCCGGCGCCAAGGCCCCCGCCGGGAAGCCGGTCACCGTGGCCGTGCGCGGTGGGACCCTGGTGAAGGTCGCCGTCACCGACGCCGAGGGCCGCTCCCTCGCGGGGGAACGTTCCGGCGACACCGCCTGGAAGTCCGCCCGCAAGGCCGCCCCCGGCACCGAGTACACCGTGCGCACCACCACCCGCACCCCGGACGGCACCGAGCGCACCGACGAGTCCTCGTTCACCACCGCGCCCGCCGACCGGGTCAACAAGGTGGACTGGCGGCCCGGCGAGGCGAGCACGGTCGGTGTCGCCCAGCCCCTGTCCCTCGTCTTCGACCACCCCGTGACCGACAAGGCCGAGGTGGAACGGCAGTTGAAGGTCACCTCATCGGACGGCACCGAGGGCTCCTGGGGCTGGATCAAGGACTGGTCGGGCCGCGACCGGGTGGACTGGCGGCCCAGGGAGTACTGGAAGCCGGGCACCGACGTGCGGCTCGACGCCCGGCTGAACGGCACGGACTCCGGAGACGGCGGCTGGTTCGTCCGCGACTACTCCACGCGCTTCACGGTGGGATCCAGCCAGATCGTCAAGGTCGACCTGGACGCCAAGCGCCTGACCCTCCAGCGGGACGGCAAGACGGTCCGCTCGATCCCGGTCTCCGGCGGAACCCCCGGCGGCAAGAAGCGCTCCTGGGGAGGCACGACGGTGCTGATGTCCAAGGAGGGCACCATCAACATGAACTCCGAGACGGTGGGCCTGGGCAACGCCTACGACAAGATGGTCGACTACTCGATGCGGCTCACCTGGTCCGGCATGTACGCGCACGCCGCGCCGTGGAACGCCCAGTACATGGGCCGGGCGAACCGCAGTTCCGGCTGCATCGGCATGGACACCCCCGACGCCCGCTGGTTCTACGGCCAGGTCCGCCCCGGCGACCCCTTCGAGGTCACCGGCGGCGACACCAAGGGAGTCCCCGACCCGGGCAACGGCTTCGGCGCGTGGAACCTCTCCTTCGAGGAGTGGCGGGCGAAGAGCGCGCTGCGCTGAGCCGGGGCGGACACGGCGCGGGCGTCCCGGGTCAGGCGTCCGCGCCGGGGAGTTTGGACATGCACTCGAACCACACGGTCTTGCCCGGCGGGCCGAAGCGGTGGGGCAGCACGCCCCAGCGGTCGGTGACGGCGTCGACGAGGAGCAGCCCGCGCCCGTCCTCGGCATTGACGTCGCCCCGCCCGGGGCTGGGCACGACGGGGCTGCCGTCCGAGACCTCGACCCGCACCCCGCCGTCCTGGAAGGTGACCAGGGTCCGGCAGCGGCGGCCGGGCACATGGCGCACCACGTTCGCGATCAGCTCGGTGAGGGCGAGCTCGGCGGCGTCGCTGACGTCCGGGATGCCCCAGGAGACCAGGTAGGTGCGGAGGATGCGGCGCAGGTGGCGGGCGGAGTGCTCCCCGACGGCCATCTCCGCGCGGTAGCCGGGCCCGAGGGCCGGTTCCCGCGCATCAGTTGCGTGATTCATGCCACCAGCGTGCGACGCGACGACTACGCTCGGCTACGGAACGAACCGAACGCCGCAAGGCGTTGCAGGCCGGAGGTGCCCGTCGTGGCCAACATCCAGTCACTCGACCCCAGCGCGTCCCCCCTCGACTACTACGGCTGGGAGTTACGCCGGCTGCGCGAGGCCGCGGGCCTCAAACAGGGCGAGCTCGGGGACATCGTCTTCTGCTCGGGGTCCCTGATCGGCCAGATCGAGACCACGAAGAAGGTCCCGACCAGGGAGTTCTCCACGCGGGTCGACGCGGCCCTCGGGACGGACGGCCTCTTCTCCCGGCTGATCGGGCTGGTGCTGCGCAGCCAACTGCCGAGCTGGTTCCAGCCGTACGCGGAGATGGAGGCGAAGGCGTCCTACATCTCGACGTACCAGGCGCAGGTCGTGCCGGGACTGATGCAGACCGAGGCGTACGCACGCGCGATCCTCGCCACCGGCGAACAGGATGAGCTCGAAAACCTTCTGGCGGCCCGGATGGAGCGGCAGCGCATCGTGGAGCGCGCCCATCCCCCACTCGCATGGGTCGTGCTGGACGAGGCTGTGCTGCACCGCGAAGTCGGTGGAACTGCCGTGATGCGCGACCAACTGACGCGCCTGTTGCAGTACACGGACCACCGCTGGATGCGCGTCCAGGTGCTGCCCTACACGGCGGGTGAACACCCCGGGCTGGACGGCGCCTTCAATCTGCTGCGCTTCGACGACCACCCGGACATCTTCTACACGGAGGACATGATGTCCGGCCACATGACCGCCGATCCCCGAACCATCAAGCAAGCGTCCCTCCATTACGCTCACTTGCAGGCCCTCGCCCTCTCAGTGAGGGATTCGGCGGCGCTGATCACGTGTGTACTGGAGGAACGCTATGGAGATCCGACCCGACCTGGCCAAGGTCCAGTGGCGTAAGTCCAGCTTCAGCGGCCCCAACGGGGGCGACTGCGTGGAGTGCACGGTCACGGGCACGGCCGCCTGGCGCAAGTCCAGCTTCAGCGGCAGCACGGGCGGCGAGTGCGTGGAGTGCACGACTACCGGCACCGCCGCCTGGCGCACCTCCACCCACAGCGGAAACACCGGCGGTGAATGCGTCGCGGTCGCCGACGGCTGCCCCTCCGCCACCGTGCCCGTCCGGGACAGCAAGAACCCGGACGGACCCGTCGTGGTCTTCGAGGCCGCCGCCTGGCAGACCTTCGTCAACGGCCTCCGCTAGCCCTCAGCGACACCCGCACCGAGGGCCGCCAGGACTTCCCGCGCCCGTCTCCGGAAGCGCTCGTCCTCGCGGACGATCTCCGTGTCGACGCCCGAGTTGACCACCCGGGCGTCGCCCTCCGCCAACACGGCCAGCCGGGCCGCCTGTTCGGCCGGGACGCCATCCGGGCCGAGGGCCAGCAGCGCGTCCAGGACGTCCAGCGGCGGCGCGCCCCGGTCCGCCGCGTCCAGCACGGCGACCGCGAGCACGGGCCGGTCCAGGCCCGCCCCGTCCGCGACGGCGAGCAGCGCGAGGACCGCCGCCGCGACCTGTCGCGGATGGTCGAACAGCGCCCGCAGCCGGGGTTCCAGCGACCGGCCCGCCGGGCCCAGCAGGGCCGCCGCCCCGGCGGCCCGTATCGCCGTCCAGCGGTACCACTCCTGCCCCGTCGCCCGCTCCAGGACCGCGTCCAGCACGGGCACCGCCGCCTCCGCGTCGCCCGTGATCCGCCACAGGGCCGCCTCGATCGCCACATCCGCGTCCAGGACCGGGACGATCGTGTCCTCACCCGCGTCGCTGAGGGCCGCCCGCAGAGCCGGGACCAACGCGACTGCCCGCGCGCCCAGTTCACCCGCCGCGACCGCCGCCGACGCGACCTCGTTCTTCCCCTCCGCCAGGTCCCGGGCCAGCGCGGCGAGCAGCGGTTCCGCGTCCCCGGTGAGGGCGTGCAGGGCCCCGGCCACGTCCGACGGGCCGTCCGCCGCGTGTGCGCGCAGGGCCGCCGCCGCGCGGGCGCGCTCCTCGTCGGGCGCGGCGGGGGCGACCGCAGCCAGCGCCCGGGCCGCCGGGAGCGGATGGCTGCCGAGGTGCGCGTACACCTCGGGCAGCGCGGGAACGGCCCGAGCGCCCCACTGCCGCAGCAGGCCCATCAGCTGAGACGGCTCGTTGCCGCTCAGTCCACCGGCCCCCAGCCGCTCCCGCACCGCGTCCAGCAGCCCCGCGTCGAAGGGGAAGTCACCGGCCGCCCGGAACCCGGCCGCCGCGTCCAGCGCCCAGGGCAGTCGGCCGAGGCCCCGGGCCAGCAGCGGGGCGGCCTCCTCCGGCGCGACCTGGACGAGTGCGGCGAGCGCCCGGTCGCCGAAGTCGTCCTCGTACTCGGCCTCGGCGAGGGATTTCAGCGCGGGCGCGGCTCCGGCGGCGGCCCGGCCGAAGCGGGCGACCAGGGAGGCGGCCCGGCGCGGCTGGGCGTCGGGGGCGAGCAGGGCGGTGAACGCGGGGAGCAGCCGGACGCCGAGCCCGCGCGACCGGGTGACGGCGTCCTCCGCCGCCCACAGCGCCTCTTCGACGGCTTCCGGCCGCCCGTCCGCCAGGGCGGCGGCGAGGAGATCCCCGGCGGCGGCCGTGTCCTTGTCGGTCCCCCGCCTCAACAGGGCGAGGACGAGAGCGTGCAGGGGCTCGGCGCGGTCCAGGTCGAAGCGCTCCCGGCCGAGCGCGTCGGCCGGGAGGAGGGCGAGGACCGTCTCGTGGTGGGCCCGCTCCCAGCTCTCCCCCGCGTCCAGCGCGGTGAACACGGCGGCCAGCCGCAGCGGCGCGGGCCGGTCCGGGCCCAGCTCCGCGCGGGCGAGGCGGGCGGCCTCGCGCACGCCGGACCGGCCCAGGGCGGTGAGGAGTTCGGCGCGCACCAGCGGGTCGGGCTCCACCGCCCAGCGCTCGCGCAGCTCGGTCCCGGCGCTCCCGGCCGCCCGCAGCTGCCCGGCGGCCCAGGCGGCGGCCTGGCGCACCGGCGGATCCTGGTGGGCCAGCAGCGGTATCAGCAGCGGGAGTTGGGCGGCGACGGCCGCGCGGACCGTGCCCTCCGGGACGCCCCACTCGTCCTCGCTCTCGGCCAGCCCGCCGAGGAGCAGCAGCGCCTCCGCCGGGCGTCGGCCCGCCGCCGCGATCCGGGCCAGCCAGGGCGCGGCCTCGGCGCTCGCCGGGTAGACCGTGCCCTGGTGCAGGATGCTGCCGTACAGCTCGGACTCGGCCTCCCCGGCCGCCCCCTCGTCCTCGCCCGCGAAGGCACGCAGCAGTTCGGGCAGATCCTCCGCACTGCCGTAGGCATGGGCGAAGTCCGCCCAGGGGCGGGCATCGAGGCCGTCGAGCGCGTGTGCGAGGTCCATACCGGGATCATGACAGCGGGGTCCGACACCACCCCCGGCGCGCCCACCCCCACCTTCGCGCCCCGGCGCACCCTCACACCCCCGGCCCGCCCCCCGCCATCTCCCACACCAGCACCTCGGCCCCCGACTCCGCGCCCGCGACCAGCGTCAGCCCCTCCGCGCCCGTGATCCGCGCCGAGTCCCCGGGGGACAACGTTTCTCCGCCGCCCGCACCGGCACTGCCGCCGTCACCGCCGCCCGCACCGCCGCTGCCGCCGTCCCCGCCACCCGCGCCCTCCGCCCCGGCGCCGGTCGCGCCCAGCACCGCCACCCCGCCCCGCACCACGTGCACGTAGACGAACTCCCCGTCCGGCACGGCGGTCCGCTCCCCCGGGGCCAGCCGGCGCGCGTGCAGCATGGCCCGGGCCTGCGGCAGCGCGTACGGCGTCGCGTCGGCGATCCCGCGCACGATCTCGTACGAGGGCTCCCCGCCCGGGTCGAGCGGGGCCAGCCACATCTGCACGAACACCAGCGGTACGTCACCGTCGTTGCGCTCGGTGTGCCGCACCCCGCCCGCCGCGCTGAGCCGCTGCACGTCCCCGGGGCGGACCACGCTCGCGTGCCCGGCCGAGTCCCGGTGGGTCAGTTCGCCCTCGACGACCCAGGTGACGATCTCGGTGTGGCTGTGCGGGTGCTCGTCGAAGCCCGCGCCCGGCGCGAGCCGCTCCTCGTTGCAGGCGAGCAGCGCTCCGAAGCGGAGATTGTCCGGGTCGTAGTGGCCGCCGAAGGAGAAGGCGTGCAGGGAGTCGATCCCCGCCCCGGGCTCCCCGCCCGGGTAGCGGTCTCCGGCGCGCCGGACCGAGATGCTGGAGGCTGTCACGCGTCCACGGTAGCGGCGGCGCGCGCACCGGCCGGCACAGTGCCGTGAACCCCTGCACTCGGTCCCCCCGTCCTGATAAGGCAGTCTTGTCCCCGTGCCCGAACCTGCTGCGAACGCCTCCCACCCGCACTCCGCGACCCTGCGCCGCCTGGAGCAGTCGTCCGGCCGGCTCGCCGCGAACGCGATCGCCCGCATGGACGAGACGCTGCCGTGGTACCGGGCCATGCCCCCGGAGAACCGGTCCTGGATCGGGCTGGTCGCCCAGGCGGGCATCGCCGCGTTCACCGAGTGGTTCCGCCACCCGGAGACCCCGCAGGCGATCTCGACCGACGTCTTCGGCACCGCGCCCCGGGAGCTGACCCGGGCGATCACCCTGCGCCAGACCGTGGAGATGGTCCGCACCACGATCGAGGTCATGGAGACCGCGATCGAGGAGGTCGCGGCCCCCGGCGACGAGTCGGTGCTGCGCGAGGCGCTGCTCGTGTACGCGCGGGAGATCGCCTTCGCCACCGCCCAGGTGTACGCGCAGGCGGCCGAGGCCCGGGGCGCGTGGGACGCCCGGCTGGAGTCCCTGGTGGTCAACGCGGTGCTGTCCGGCGAGGCCGACGAGGGCGCGGTCTCACGGGCGGCGGCCCTCGGCTGGAACTCCCCCGACCACGTCTGCGTGATCCTCGGCACCGCGCCCGACGGGGACAGCGAGCTCACCGTGGAGGCGATCCGCCGGGCCGCCCGGCACGCCAAGATCCAGGTGCTGACCGGGGTCCTCGGCGACCGCCTGGTCGTGATCGCGGGCGGCAGCGACAACCCCCTCCAGGTCGCCAAGGCCCTGATCGGCCCGTACGCGGCCGGGCCGGTGGTCGCGGGCCCGATCGTGCCGGACCTGCTGGCCGCGACCCGGTCCGCGCAGGCGGCGGCGGCCGGGCTGAAGGCGTGCACCGCCTGGCAGGACGCCCCGCGGCCGGTCCTCGCGGACGATCTGCTGCCGGAACGCGCCATCGCCTCCGACCCTGCGGCGCGCGAGCAGCTGGTGGAGGAGATCTACAGACCGCTGGAGGAGGCCGGTTCGGCGCTGCTGGAGACCCTCAGCGTCTATCTGGAACAGGCCAGCAGTCTCGAAGGCGCCGCCCGGATGTTGTTCGTCCACCCCAACACCGTCCGCTACCGGCTGCGACGTGTGACCGACGTCACCGGCTGGTCGCCGTCCGACGTCCGCTCGGCGTTCACGCTGCGAATCGCCCTGATTCTCGGGCGTCTGGCCGACGGGGACACGCAGTCCTAGACTTTTGTGGGACACCGACAATTCCCCCGACGGTTCTTCGTCCCTGTCCCCACGGGCGTCGGAAGCCGTCCACAAGAGAGAGTGTGAAGGTGCTCGTACTCGTCGCTCCCGGCCAAGGCGCCCAGACGCCCGGCTTCCTGACCCCCTGGCTCGAACTGCCCGGCGCCGCCGACCGCGTCGCCGCGTGGTCCGACGCCATCGGCCTCGACCTCGCCCACTACGGCACGAAGGCCGACGCGGACGAGATCCGCGACACGGCCGTGGCCCAGCCCCTGCTGGTCGCCGCCGGACTGCTGTCCGCCGCCGCCCTCGGCACCCTCGCCGAGATCGCGCCGGGCGCGGTCGCCGGCCACAGCGTCGGCGAGTTCACCGCCGCCGCCCTGGCGGGCGTCGTGGACGAGACCACCGCGCTGCGCCTGGTACGCGCACGCGGGCTCGCGATGGCGGAGGCCGCGGCGGTCACCGAGACCGGTATGTCGGCCCTGCTCGGCGGGGACCCGGACACGAGCGTCGCGCACCTGGAGAAGCTGGGCCTGACCCCGGCCAACATCAACGGCGCGGGCCAGATCGTCGCCGCCGGCACCATGGAGCAGCTCGCCGCCCTGGAGGCGGACAAGCCCGAGGGCGTGCGCAAGGTCGTGGCCCTGAAGGTGGCCGGCGCCTTCCACACGCACCACATGGCGCCCGCCGTCGCGAAACTGGAGTCGGCCGCTGCCGATGTGACGCCCGCCGACCCGGCCGTCCCGTACGTCTCCAACAAGGACGGTCAGACCGTCGGCACCGGCTCCGCCGTCGTCTCGCGGCTGGTGGGCCAGGTCGCCAACCCGGTCCGCTGGGACCTGTGCATGGAGACCTTCGCGAAGCTCGGCGCCACCGCGCTGATCGAGGTCTGCCCCGGGGGTACGCTCACGGGTCTCGCCAAGCGCGCCCTGCCGGGCGTGAAGACCCTGGCTCTCAAGACGCCGGACGACCTCGAAGCGGCTCGCGCGCTGCTGGCCGAGCACTCCGCCGCCTGAGCCGACAAGGAGCCCCTGAGCATGTCGAAGATCAAGCCCAGCAAGGGTGCCCCGTACGCACGGATCATGGGTGTCGGCGGCTACCGGCCCACCCGGGTCGTGCCGAACGAGGTGATCCTGGAGACGATCGACTCCTCCGACGAGTGGATCCGCTCCCGCTCGGGCATCGCCACGCGCCACTGGGCCTCCCCCGAGGAGACCGTGACGGCCATGTCCGTCGAGGCGTCCGGCAAGGCGATCGCCGACGCCGGGATAGCGCCGGAGCAGATCGGCGCCGTGATCGTCTCCACCGTCTCGCACTTCAAGCAGACCCCGGCCGTCGCCACCGAGATCGCGGACCGGATCGGGGCCGGCAAGCCCGCCGCCTTCGACATCTCCGCGGGCTGCGCGGGCTTCGGTTACGGACTGACCCTGGCCAAGGGCATGGTCGTGGAGGGTTCGGCCGAGTACGTCCTCGTCATCGGCGTGGAGCGGCTCAGCGACCTGACCGACCTGCACGACCGGGCCACCGCCTTCCTGTTCGGCGACGGCGCGGGCGCGGTCGTCGTCGGCCCCTCGGACGTGCCGCACATCGGCCCGACCGTGTGGGGTTCGGAGGGCGACAAGTCCGAGACCATCAAGCAGACCGTCCCGTGGAACGATTTCAGGGTCGGCGACGTCTCGCAGCTCCCGCTCGACGAGAGGGGCGAGGTCAAGTTCCCCGCCATCACGCAGGAGGGCCAGGCGGTGTTCCGCTGGGCCGTCTTCGAGATGGCGAAGGTCGCCCAGCAGGCACTCGACGTCGCCGGCATCGAGGCGGCCGACCTGGACGTCTTCATCCCGCACCAGGCCAACATGCGGATCATCGACTCGATGGTGAAGACGCTCAAGCTGCCGGAGCACGTCACGGTCGCCCGTGACGTGGAGACCACCGGCAACACCTCGGCCGCCTCGATCCCGCTCGCGATGGAGCGGCTCCTGGCGACCGGGCAGGCGAAGAGCGGCGACACCGCGCTCGTCATCGGCTTCGGGGCGGGTCTCGTCTACGCCGCCACGGTCGTTACCCTCCCCTAGGCACCGTGCGGAACCCCGGATCTCCGGAGAAGCCGCGCGGACCCCGCCACACCCTCTGATACACACCGAAGGAGCGCCACATGGCCGCCACTCAGGAAGAGATCGTCGAAGGTCTCGCGGAGATCGTCAACGAGATCGCCGGCATCCCGGTCGAGGACGTCCAGCTGGACAAGTCCTTCACCGACGACCTGGACGTCGACTCGCTGTCCATGGTCGAGGTCGTCGTCGCCGCCGAAGAGCGCTTCGACGTCAAGATCCCGGACGACGACGTCAAGAACCTGAAGACCGTCGGCGACGCCGCGGACTACATCCTCAACCACCAGGCCAAGTAACCGTCCTGGGCTCGTGACGCGCTGGTCGCCGCCCTCCGGTGGCACCGTGACAGTTCAGCACCCCGATGACAGTGGAGAAAGAATTCCTGTGAACTCGACCAATCGCACCGTGGTCGTCACCGGTATCGGCGCAACCACACCGTTGGGTGGCGACAGCGCATCGACCTGGGAGGGCCTGCTCGCCGGGCGCTCCGGTGTCCGGACCCTGGAGGAGGAACGGTACGCCGACCTCCCCGTCCGTATCGCCGCGACCGCCGCGGTCGACCCGGGCGAGGTCCTGCCCCGCCCCCTCGCCCGCAAGCTGGACCGCTCGGCGCAGTTCGCGCTGATCGCCGCGCGCGAGGCGTGGGCCGACGCGGGCTACACCGGCCCGGCCGGCGAGGACGAGGGCGTGGCCCCGGCCCGCCTGGGCACCGTGATCGCCTCCGGCATCGGCGGCGTGACCACCCTGCTCGACCAGTACGACGTGCTGAAGGAGAAGGGCGTCCGCCGCGTCTCCCCGCACACCGTCCCCATGCTGATGCCCAACAGCCCCTCCGCGAACGTGGGCCTGGAGGTGAACGCCCAGGCGGGCGTGCACACCCCGGTCTCCGCCTGCGCGTCGGGCGCCGAGGCGATCGGCTACGCCGTCGAGATGATCCGCACCGGGCGCGCCGACGTGGTCGTCGCGGGCGGCACCGAGGCGGCCATCCACCCGCTGCCCGTCGCGGCGTTCGCCAACATGATGGCGATGTCGAAGAACAACGACGAGCCGGCGAAGGCCTCCCGCCCCTACGACACCGCCCGTGACGGGTTCGTCCTCGGCGAGGGCGCGGGTGTCGTGATCCTGGAGTCCGCGGAGCACGCGGCCGCGCGCGGCGCGCGCGTCTACTGCGAGGTCCTCGGCCAGGGCCTGTCCGCGGACAGCCACCACATCGCCCAGCCGGAGCCGACGGGCCGCGGTATCGCCGCGGCGCTGCGGAACCTGCTGGAGTCCACGGACCTCAAGCCCGCCGAGGTGGTCCACCTCAACGCCCACGCGACCTCGACGCCGCAGGGCGACGTGGCCGAGATCAAGGCGCTGCGCTCGGTCCTCGGCGACGACCTGGACCATGTCGCGGTCTCCGCGACCAAGTCCATGACCGGCCACCTGCTGGGCGGCGCGGGCGGCATCGAGACCGTCGCCACGGTCCTCGCCCTGCACCACCGCACGGCCCCGCCGACGATCAACGTCGACGACCTGGACGAGTCGGTCGACGCGGACATCGTCCGCGACGAGCCCCGCGCGCTCCCGGAGGGCACGATCGCGGCGATCAACAACTCCTTCGGCTTCGGCGGCCACAACGTGGTCCTCGCCTTCCGCACGGTCTGACGACCTGCCCCGGCCGACACGGCGGTGGCCCGGCTCCCCTCGGGGGGAGCCGGGCCACCGCCGTGTTCGTCGATCGCACCGGCGCGTCCTTCCGGGCCGGGTGGCGCGTCTCCGGCCCCACCGACGCGTCCTTCCGGCTCCGGCAGCGGATCTCTCCAGCCTCGCCGGCGCGTCTCTCCGGCCTCGAACGGCGATTCAGCCTCGCACGGCGATTCCTTCCGGTCCGGGCGGCGCGACTTTTCAGCCCTCCGGCGATCGAGGCACGGAGAACGCCGCGCGCCCGGAGAGCGCTCCCGTGCAATCTCGCCGGCGCGTCCTTCCGGCCCCGCCGGCGGTTGAGGCGCGGGCTCCGGGGCGGAGCCCGGGCGAGAGGGCCCGGTGGGGCGCGTCCACCGTGGTCGAAGGGCGGTGGGTGGGCGTGGTCACACCACCTGGTGGAGCCACCGCACCGGCGCCCCCTCCCCCGCGTACCGGAACGGCTCCAACTCGTCGTCCCACGGCTTGCCCAGCAGCTTCGCGATCTCCGCCTCCAGGTCCGTCTCCCCCGCGACGGACCGCGCGAGCGCCGCCCGCAGGCGGTCCTCGGGGATCAGGATGTCGCCGTGGATGCCGGTCACCGCGTGGAAGATCCCGAGCTCGGGCGTGGCGCTGTAGCGCTCGCCCTCCGCCGTCGGGCACGGCTCCGCCGTCACCTCGAAGCGCAGCAGATGCCAGCCGCGCAGCGCGGACGCGAGCTTGGACGCCGTCCCCGTCTGGCCCTGCCAGGAGAGCTCGGCTCTCCATGTGCCGGGCGACGCCGGCTGCCGGATCCAGTCGAGCTGGACCCGCGCGCCGAGGACACCCCCGACCGCCCACTCGACGTGGGGGCACAGCGCGCGAGGGGCGGAGTGAACGTACAGAACGCCGCGTGTCGTCACCGGGACCTCCAGTGTGGGACGAGGGTCACCTTCCCAGCGGCCTCAGTAAACAGCATCCGACGCGAAACTCCACAAAAGGGACATCATGTGACGTGATGTAATTTACTGACCCCACTGGGCGGCGCGCCTCTGGGTCGACGGGAGAAAGCTACCGCGCGAGCGCCCCCGAGGGGTGGCGTACTCTCGCTCCAGGCCCCGTACGCACACAGCTTTCACCCGCCAGGAGTCGACTGGCAGGGCCCGGGAAGGGGGATCAGCGGATGCGCCTGCGCGCCGCGCCACTCCGGCCGCGACCCACCGCGGCAGCCACCGCCCTCGCGCTCGCGGGCCTCACCGCCGCCGCGCTGACCGCATGTGACTCTCCGTCACCGCACGAGATGGCCCCCCGGAAGTCCTCCGCCCGCCCCTCTCCCTCCCCCAGCCCCACCCCTGTGTGGAACACCGCGCCCCGGTCCGTCGCCGCCGTCGGCGACTCCATCACCCGCGGCTTCGACGCCTGCGGCATCCTCGCCGACTGTCCGGCGGTCTCCTGGGCCACCGGCTCGGACGTCACGGTGAACTCCGTCGCCCTGCGCCTGCTCGGACCGGCCGGGGTCGGCACCCGGAGCTGGAACCTCGCCGTCAGCGGCGCCGACGCGGCCGACCTGCCCGGCCAGATGGCCGAGGCCGCCGCCCGCCGCCCGGACCTGGTCACGGTGATGGTCGGCGCCAACGACGCCTGCGCCGACACGGTGGACCGGATGACCCCCGTCCACGCCTTCCGCGCCTCCGTCGAGAAGTCCATGAAGGTGCTGCGTACGACGGCCCCGAGGACCCAGGTGTACGTGTCGAGCGTGCCGGACCTGATGCGCCTCTGGGAGACGGGCCGCGACGACCCCCTCGGGCGCGGGATCTGGGAACTCGGCATCTGCGCGACCATGCTCGGCGACGCGGGGAACGACGGCCCGGCGGCCCAGCAGCGCCGGGAGACCGTTCACCAGCGGGTGGTGGCGTACAACGCGGTCCTCGAGGACGTCTGCGCCGAGGACGAGCGCTGCCGCTGGGACGACGGCGAGGTCTTCGGATTCCGTTTCGGCAAGCAGCAGTTGAGCCGCTGGGACTGGTTCCACCCCAGCCGGGACGGGCAGCGCCGCCTCGCCGAGATCGCCTACCGCAACATCACGGCCCCCGACGCCTGAGCCCGCCGCACCGGCCCCCAACGCCACCGGCCCCTCACGCCACCGGCCCCTCACGCCACCGGGACCACCCGCGGCACCCGGACCACCGGGACCGCGCGCCACCTGCGCCGTACGCGCCACCCAGCCCACCCGGACCACCCGGACCACCCGGACCACCCGGACCACCAACGCCACGCGAAACGGCCGAGCTCCCCGTAGCCACCGCCCGTCGCCGGAGGCGATACTTCCGCGCACCCGCCACCCCGACGGAAGGATCCCCGTGCCCCGCCTGTGGATACGCGCCCGGATCGGCCTGACCCTGGCCGTCTCGGCCGCCCTCGCGCTCACCGCCGTCCCGCCCGCCCTCGCCGGCCAGGCGACCCCGGAGGCGAACGCCCCCGCCCCGCTCACCGTCGAGGAGCGGCGGCTCGCGCAGGCGGCACCGCAGGAGATCCTGCGCCGCAGCGGATTCGGCTCGGCGGCCCCCGCGTTCGGCCGGGCGCTGGCCGGGGCGGGCTCGTACCGGGACGCCGAGCGGGCCGTCGCCCGGCACGGCGGGGCGCTGTGGAAGCGGGCGGTGGCCCGGGCGCAGGGCCGGGGCCCGGCGGGCGGGGACCTCAGCCGGGACGACGACCGGCCGCTGTACTGGGCCCGGCTCGGTATGACCGCCGAACTGCGCCAGTGGCAGCCCGTCTTCGGCCTGGACGACACCGCGCGGGCCCGGCTGCTGGAGCGCCTGGAGCGCACCTCGCGCGGCCAGGACACCCTGGACCTCCCGGCGGGCAGGGGCGTCCGCCGGATCGTGCTCACCGGGTTCGACCCGTTCACGCTGGACCGGGACATCCGGGTCAGCAACCCGTCCGGCGCGGCCGCCCTCGCTCTCGACGGCACCTGGATCCGCACGGCCGACGGCCCGGCCCGGATCGAGACCGCCGTCTTCCCGGTCCGCTGGCAGGACTTCGCGGACGGCGAGGTGGAACGCGCCCTCGCGCCCGTGCTGCCCCGCGCCGACCTGTTCACCACCGTGAGCCAGGGCCGGGTGGGCCGGTTCGACGTCGAGCGCTTCAACGGCGCCTGGCGCGGCGGCTTCGGGGACAACGAGAACCTCTCCCGCACCGGCCTCGTCCCCGTCGCCGACCCGGAGTCCCAGCCTCAGTGGACGACGACCACCCTGCCGTACGCGGCGATCACGTCCGCGCCCACCGGCCGCTTCCCGGTGTACGACAACACCTCGGTGACCGAGGTCCCGGCGGGCGGCACCGCGCCCGTGGTCCGGCCCGAAGGCCCGACACCGGGCTCCGCGGCCCGCGCGGGCGGCGGCGGGGACTACCTCTCCAACGAGATCGCCTACCGGGCCACCCTGCTCCGCGACCGTCTCGGCCTCGACGTCCCGGGCGGCCATGTGCACACGCCCGTCCTCCAGTTCGGCACGGGCAACACGACGGAGATCACGGACCCGGAGTTCGTGCGCAACCGGCTGGACATCATCGCCCAGGTCCGCGCGATCCTCGTCGCGGCGGCGGACGCGCGGGGCTGACGGGACCGGTCGGGGGCTGACGCGACCGGTCGCGCGGGCGCCGCGCATCATGGACGCATGAGGATCGCGGCAGCCCAGTTCAGGTCCGTCCCCGGCGACGTCGCGGCGAACGTCCGCGCCACCGCCGCCCTGGTCCGGGAGGCGGCGGCGCGGGGCGCGGCCTTCACCGCGTTCTGCGAACTGTCCCTGAACGGGTATGCCCTGGCCCCCGTCGCCGCCGGCCCCGGCGCGTGGTTCAGCGAGGACGACGTGCGGCTGGACCCCGTGCGGGAGGCGTGCCGGGAGACGGGAACGGCAACCCTCGTCGGCTGCGCGGCACGCACCTTGGGCCCGCGTCCCGCGATCTCCGCCCTGGTCCTCGGCCCGGACGGCGGCTTGCTCGCGCGCTACGACAAGCGGCATCTGTACGGCCCGGAACGGGAGGTCTTCGCCCCTGGCGGGCGGGACGGCCGCTTCACCCTCGGCGGGGTCCGCTTCGCCGTGGCGGTCTGCTACGACAACCGCTTCCCGGAGGTGGCGGAGCGCGCGGCGGCGGACGACTGCGCGGTGTACGTGGCGAGTTCGGTGCTGAACGCGGCCAACGACTCCTTCGAGACCGTGTATCCGGCCCGCGCCCGGGACCACGGGCTGCATGTGCTGCTGGCGAACCAGATCGGCCCGGGCGACGAGGGCGAGTGCTTCGGCGGCAGCGCCGCCTGGGGCCCGGACGGGGCCCTGCTCACCACGGCGGGCCCGGCGGAACCGGGGCTCGCCGTGGTGGACCTGCCGTAGCGCCGGTGCCCAAACCTGCTCACCGCGCGCGGCCCGCGTCCGGCCCGCCCGCCTCCGGCCAGTGCACCGGCGCCGGGGTGCGCCCGGCACCCGCCGTATCCGCGGCACCCGCGGCATCCGCCCTGCCCGGGGCATCCGCCGCGCCCGCCGTGCCCGGGGCGGGGATCTCACCCCGAGCCGCGTTCTCGGGGCCCGGGCCCTCCGGGGCGGGCGCCGGGACCAGGTCGCGGGCCATCAGCGTCGCGCCCGCCACCGCGCCCGGCATCAGCAGCACGGCCACGAACGGGACCAGGAACGCCAGCACCAGCGGCACTCCGAAGCCCAGGGCACGCAGCCGCCGCGCCCGCAGCAGCGCCAGCCGCTCGGTCAGCTCCACGCCCCGGCGCTGGAGCGCCACCGCCGCAAGCTCCTCCGCGAGGAAGAACCCGGAGACGCAGAAGCCGATCACCGGGACGACGGTCTGGCCCGCCACCGGGATGAACCCGCAGGCGAAGAGCAGCACCCCGAAGAACGCGACCCGCAGGAGCACCCGCACCGAGTCCCGGGCGGAGATCCACAGTTCGCGCCAGAGCGGCAGCTTGGACTGCGGGACGTCCCCGCCCTCGGTCCGGTCCACCTGCTCGGAGAGCGACTCGTAGAAGGGCTGGCCGACCAGCAGGGTCACGGCGGTGAACGTGATCACCGCGAGAAACAGGCCGAACGCGAAGACCAGGACGGTGAGCGTGCCGCGCAGCACGTCGAGCCACGGCGAGGACCAGTCGTCGGCGAAGGGGGTCGCCCACGCCGCCAGGTCGTCCGCGCCGACGACGAGCCCGTAGAGCGCGCCCGCGTAGAGCACCAGGGTCACCAGTCCGGGCAGCAGCCCGAAGCCGAACCAGCGGCCGTGCCGGACGACCCAGCGCTGGCCCTTCACCAAGTAGCCGAAACCGGCCGCGAGATCACGCATATCCCCAGCGTAGAGCCTGTCGCCGCGCTGCCCGCCGGACACCCCCGCGCCGTCCCCGCCGAACCGGACACCACACCCCCGCCGGGCCGGACACCACGCCCGCGCCGGACACCCCCGCGCCCCCCACCGAACCGGACGCCATCGCACCCCTCGGCCGCCCTTGTCGCGCGGCGAGGGAACCGGTAGACCTCGCGTACTGATCGTGTACAGATCAGACCCGGCCGTCGAAAGGTCCGTACCGTATGGGATCCCCACGCCCCACCGTCGTACGCACAGCTCTGCGCAGGGCCCTCCCGTTGCTCGCCGCCTCCCTCGCGGGTGCCCTGCTCGTCCCGCCCGCCGGTGCCGCCCCCGGGCCGAAGGCGCCCGAGCCCGGGCCGGTGCGCGAGGCGGGCCGCCCGGACGGGTCCGGGGCGGCCGGGCCCGCCCGGACACCGGCCGAGGCCGCCGCGCGGGCGCTCACCGCCGAGCCGGCCGCCCCCGGCCACACCCCGTCCCGCACCGGCGGCTACCCGCGCCGGACCGTCCTGGACACCCCGCCCGAGAACCCGGCGGACACGTCGATCAAGCTGGGCCTGGTCCCGTACCACGGCATCGCGCCGCGCCTGAACGCCCTCCAGGAACTGGGCGACCGGGTCAGTGTGGAGGTCGCCGGGCGTTCGGCGGGCGGCCATGAGCTGTACCTGGTGACGGTCACCGCGCCCGAGAGCCGCCGGGAGGCGCGCGAGCAGGAGCGGATGCGCGAGCTGATCGAGAACAGCCCGGCCCGCGCGGCGAAGGACCGCGCGGTCAAGGCGTCCTACAAGACGCCCGTGTTCCTCAACAACAACATCCACGGCAACGAGTGGGAGGGCACGGACGCGGCCCTGAAGCTGGTCGAGGAGCTGGCGAGGGCGAAGGACCCCGGGACCGCGAAGCTGCTCTCCCGCAACCGCCTCTATCTGAACATCACCGCCAACCCGGACGGCCGGATCGCGGGCACCCGCGCCAACGCCAACGGCTTCGACCTCAACCGGGACTTCATCACCGCGAGCCAGCCGGAGACCCGCGCCATCCGGCGCATCGCGATCGAGAAGCAGCCGGCCGTGATGCTGGACCTGCACGGCTACGTCAACGGCACCCTGATCGAGCCCACCACCCCGCCGCACGGCGAGAACTACGAGTACGACCTGTTCCTGAAGAACGCCTACGCCAACGCCCTCGGCATGGAGAAGGCGGTCAACGGCCTCGGCTACACGGAGGCGGAGGACGGGGTGCGGCCGGTCGTGATCCCGTACCGGGACGAGGAGGAGGGCTGGGACGACTGGCCGCCGGTCTTCACCCCGCAGTACATGCCGTTCCAGGGCGCGGTGGCCTCGCACACCGTCGAGTTCCCCCTGGTGGTCAACAACAACGCCTACACCTCCCTGCCGGAGGCCGAACTGCGCCGCCGGGCCACGGTCAACACCGACATCGCGGGCGCGGCGATGCGCGCGACCCTCGCGTACACGGACCGCAACCGGCGCTCGGTGATCGCGGACCAGATCGAGACCTTCCGGCGCGGCGCGGCCGGTGAGGCGCAGCGCCCGGTCTCCGAGGAGACGGTCCCGGGGGTCCCGGGCATCGGCCCCGAGGACGTGTACACGACCGAGTTCCCGCGCACCTACGTGATCCCGGCGGGCGGCGGCGCCCGGTCGGCGGTCGCGGCGGCCCGGCTGGTGGACCAGCTGGTCGCCAACGACGTGCGGGTGACCCGGGCGCGCACCGCGTTCCGGCTCGACGGGCGGACGTACCGGGCCGGTTCGTACCTGGTCGACATGCATCAGCCCAAGCGCGGTGTCGCCAATGTGATCCTCGCGGACGGCCGGGACATCAGCGCGGACGTCTCCACCATGTACGACATCTCCGGCTGGAGCCTCGGGCGGCTGTGGGGTGCGACGGTGGTCGACTCCCGGCGCGCGCCGCGCGTACCGGTGCGCCCGGTCACGGCTGCCGCCCCGACCGGCGGGGTCGCCCCCTTCGGCGACCTGCGGCTGCGGCTGGACGACCCGGCGGAGATCCGGGCGCTCAACTCCCTGCTGGCGCAGGGCGTACGGGTGGGCCGGGCGGCGGACGGCACGGCCCTGGTGCCGGGTTCGGCACGCGACCGGGCGCGGGAGCTGGCCCGGGAGCTGGGCGTGGAGTTCACCGCCGGCCGGCCGGGGGAGAAGAGCACGGGCCGGCTGCGCCGGACCCGGGTCGCGGCGGCGGTCTCGGCGGGCGAGCTGTTCGCGCTGCGGGAGATGGGCTTCGCGGTGCGGCCGGTGTCGACCGGGACGCTGAACGCGGGCTTCGACTGGTCCTCGGCGGACGTGCTGTTCGTGTCCGCCGGGCTGGACCACACGAAGCTGACCCCGGCCGCGCGCGAGGCGTTCGAGGCCAGCGGGGTGTCCGTGGTCGGCGTCGGTGCGCAGGGCGCGGCCTTCAACGCGGCGGCCGGGCTGCTGGAGGCGACCGCGGTGGCGGGCAACGGGGACGCCAACGGCGTGGTCCGGGTGCGGAACGCGGGCGGCCCGGTCACGGGCGGCGCGGTCACGGGCGGCGCGCCGGAGCACACCTTCGTCTACTCCCCCGGCTGGTTCACCGGTCTCGGCGCGGGCGTGCGCGCGGAGCAGACCTACGCCGAGGGGAACCCGCTGGTCTCCGGCCACTGGCGGGCCGCGGAGGACGGCACGGGCGGCCCGGCGGACGCGGCGGGCGAGGCGTCGGTGGTGTCCGGTGCGGCGGCCTCGGGGGCGCGGGTGGTCCTCTTCGGCACCCAGCCGCTGTTCCGGGCCCATCCCAAGGGCCTCTACGCGCAGCTCGGCAGGGCGCTGCTGACCCGCTGAGGCGGTTCGCACAGGCTCGCGACAGGGGCTGTGCACGGGCTCGAAAAGGGGCTGCCGAGCGGCCGGTTAACGAGCCGGTGAAACGAGCGCCGGTGAACGGGCCGGTGAACGGGCCGAGGGCCGTACCCCCTTGTGCAGGGGGTACGGCCCTCGGCCGTGTGTGCGGCACGGTGGTCGCCGGGTGCTCAGACCGCCAGCTCGACCGTGATGTTGCCGCGGGTCGCCTTGGAGTACGGGCAGACCTGGTGGGCCTTCTCGATCAGGTCCCTGGCGGTGGCGGCGTCCGCGTTCGGGATGCTCGCGGAGATCTTCACGACGATGCCGAAGCCGTCGTCGTTCCTGCCGATGCCGACCTCGGCGGTGACCGTGGAACCGCTGATGTCGGCGTTCTCCTGGCGGGCGACGACACCGAGGGCGCCCTGGAAGCAGGCGCTGTACCCGGCGGCGAAGAGCTGCTCGGGGTTGGTGCCGACGCCGCTGCCGCCCATGGCCTTCGGCGGGTTGACGACGACGTCGAGCTGCCCGTCGTCGGTGGCGACGCGCCCGTCGCGGCCGTTCTCGGCGGTGGCCACGGCGGTGTAGAGCACGTCGGACTGCTGGATGGACATGTGGTCTTCCTCCTGCTGGTTCGCCGCGACTCGCGCCCACGATCGCGACGGCTGCGCACGAGCCTAACGGGTGGCCCGTGCGCGGTGCCGGGGCGTCTCAGGTGCCGGGGCGTCCCGGCGGCGCGGGGCGTCTCGGCGGCGCGGGAGCCGCGGGGTCAGCCGAGGGAGACGATCATCTTCCCGGTGTTCTCGCCGCGCAGCAGGCCAGCGAAGGCGTCGTAGCCCTTCTCGATGCCCTCGACGACCGTCTCGTCGTACCTCAGGTCGCCGGAGGCGATCCAGCCGGCCACGTCCTCCACGAACTGCTCCTGGAGGTGCCTGTGGTCGTTGACGAGCATGCCCTGGAGCCGCAGCCGCTTGCCGATGAGCAGGGCGAGGTTGCGCGGGCCGGGGGTGGGCTCGGTGTCGTTGTACTGGGCGATCATGCCGCAGACGGTGGCGCGTCCGCCGACGTTGAAGACGGAGATCGCGGCCTCCAGGTGGTCGCCGCCGACGTTGTCGAAGTAGACGTCGATGCCGTCGGGGGCGGCCTCCTTCAGCTGCTCCAGGACCGGCCCGTTCTTGTAGTTGAACGCGGCGTCGAAGCCGTACTCCTCGACGAGGCGCCGCACCTTCTCGTCCGAGCCGGCCGAGCCGATCACGCGCGAGGCGCCCTTGATCCGGGCCATCTGGCCGACCTGGCTGCCGACCGCACCGGCGGCGCCGGAGACGAAGACCGCGTCCCCCTCCTTGAAGGAGGCGACCTCGAACAGGCCCGCGTAGGCCGTGAGGCCGGTCATGCCGAGCACACCCAGATACGCGGAGAGGGGCGCCCTGGCGGCGTCGACCTTGACCGCGTGCTCGGCGGGGACGCTCGCGTACTCGCGCCAGCCGAGGCCGTGCAGGACGTGGTCGCCCGCCTCGAAGCCCTCGGCGTCCGAGGCGACGACCTCGCCGACGGCCCCGCCGTCCATGGGGTGGTCCAGCTTGAACGGCGGGACGTACGACTTCACGTCGTTCATCCGGCCGCGCATGTACGGGTCCACGGAGAAGTGCAGGTTCCGTACGAGGACCCGCCCCTTGCCGGGGGCGTCCACCGGGACCTCCCGCAGGGCGAAGTCCTCGGGCTTCGGGAAGCCGTGCGGACGGGCGGCGAGATGCCATTCACGGCCGGACGCGGGAAGAACGGACATACTGCGAGCCTCCAGAGAGATGTTTCATGTTCTGAAACAACCATGCTCCTGGATATTTCATGTTGTCAAGTAAATCGGTAGGGTAGTGCCCATGGGCATCCCCGGAACCGACCCCCTGACCGTCGAGGTCGTCGAACTGATCGGCGCCGTCGTCGCCCGCTACCACGACGAGTACGAGCGGGCGGCGGCCGAGCACGCGCTGACCGGCGCGCAGGCGCGGGTCCTGGGTCTGCTGTCCCTGGAGCCGCTGCCCATGCGGCGGATCGCCCAGCGGATGAAGTGCGAGCCGTCCAACATCACCGGCATCGTCGACCGGCTGGAGGCCCGCGGCCTGGTGGAACGCCGCCCGGACCCGGCCGACCGGCGGGTGAAGGTCGCCGCGGCGACGGACGAGGGCCGGGCCACCGCCCGGCTGCTGCGCGGCTCGCTGGACTTCGCCCAGGAACCGCTGGCGGAACTGTCGGCGCAGGAGCGGACGGCCCTGCGCGACCTGCTGCAACGGATGCTGGGCGCACCGGCGGGCTCCTGACCCCGCCCGACACCCGGCAGGCGGGTCAGGTGACGGGCCCCGGGCCCGTCACCCCGCTCGGCGGCTCACAGGCACCACCACAGAAAGCGCTCGCACGTCGGGGTCGGTGTGGGGGTGGGGGCGGGCTGCTGGGAAGGGGGCGTCTGGGGCGGTGGCGGCGGGTCGTCGCCCTCGCCCGGTCCGCCGGGCTCACCGGACGGCTCCGGGGACCCGCCGCCCTCCGGCGGGTCCTCGCTCGCGGACGGGGACGGGCCGTCCCCGGCGGGCGGCCCGCTCGCGGACGGCCCGGAGCCGTCGCCGCGCCCTCCGGGTGCTCCGTGTTCTCCGGACTCTCCGGGCTGCTTCGAGGGCTCGCCGCCCGGGACGTCGTCGCCCTTGCCGGTCGCGGTGGCGCCCGGCCGGGGCGAGCCGGCGGAGGCACTCGGCTGCTCGGTCACCTTCGCGGGCCCGTCCGGCGGCGCGACGGACACGGACGGCTCGACGATCTCCTCCGGCTCCGCGACGGCCCGCTCCTCCACCGAGGTGGCCGCGCCCTCGCCCGCGCTCTCGGTCGCCAGCTCCGCGAGGCTCAGCGCGCCGGCCGCCAGCACCAGACCGACCGTCCCGATCACCACCGTGCGCCCGCGTCTGCGGCGCGCCCGGCGTCCCGCCGGTGCGGGCCTGCGCCCCTTCGCCCGCGACGCCTGCCGGCGGGCACCGCGGGACCCGGAGCCCGCGGCCGAGGGCTCCGGCGTCACGTCCGGTACACGGGCGTCGTCCGGGGCCGCATCGAACGCGGCAGCACTGTGGCGGCGGAGCTCCTCGACGGGGGTACCGCACCCGGCACAGGCCAGGGCGCCGTTGAGATGCCGTCCGCACGGGTGGCAGTAATCCATGGCCAAAGGAGGCTATGCGGCGGTGGGGCACCTGAGGCGCCCCCTCTGTGAGGATCCTGTGTGGAATCCCTCCTTCCGCGGCGTGGCCGCTCGGCCCGCCCGGGGCAGGATGCCGGGCATGAGTACCGACGCCCCCTTCGGACCGCTCGGCAATACCAACGCCCCCTTCGGACCGCTCGACTTCCAGCTCGTCCTGCTGCGCCGCATGGCCGACCAGCGGCCGGAACTGGTCGAGGAAGCCCGCCGCGCCCTGGGCGTCACCGCCGCGCGGATGCGGGAGGCCAACCGGCGCTGGCAGGCCATGTCCCGTTCCCCGCGCGGGCGCGGCGCCCTCGCCCGCTACCGCTCGGTCCTCGGCGCGCCCGGGTCCACCACCCGCCGCCGGATCGGCGACCTGGAGTGCGAGGCCCTGCTCTGGCCCGTCCCCCTCTGGCCGGACCTCCGCTTCGAGGTCATGGCCCTCGCGGACGGCGGCGCCGTGTGGAACGAGTGGCTGGTCCGCGCCCCGGGCGCGCCCGGCCCGGCCCCGAGGACGGCGGCGGACCTGCGCCCCTGGTCCGCGACGGTGGACGAGGTGGCCCGCGCCTTCCCGCCGGCCCACCCGCTCCCGGGGACCGCCCCGACCCGCTTCCGGCTGGCCTTCACCGACCCCGGCGACGGCGCCGAGCGGGTGGCCGACTTCACCTGGGGCCTGCTCCAGCAGGTCGACTGACGCCCCGTCGGCCGCCGGACGCGGCCCTGCTCCGGGCCCGTCCACCGCCTGCCCGCGGCACGCCCCCGACCGGCGCAGCACAGCGCGCGCCCCGCCCCTCCCGCACCCACGATGCGAGACAGGTACGTACCGCACTCGGGAGGACTTGCCGTGACCGTCAGTCTTGAGCAGTTGCACCGCTGCCACGTCGCCGTCGACCTCGGGGCGGCGCGCACCCGCGTCTACGTGAAGGGCTCGGGGCTCGTCGTGGACGAGCCGAGCGTCGCCGCGGTGAACACCCGCACCGGCGCGCTGATCGCCGTCGGCGCGCTCGCCGAGAAGATGACGGGGCGCACGCCCGACTACATCCGGGTCGCCCGCCCGGTCTCCGGCGGCACGGTCGTCGACATCGAGATGGCGCAGCGGATGCTCCGTCACCTCCTCGGCGAGAAGCTCCGCCGCCAGCTGCGCCGCAAGCCCCGGCTGCGCGCCGCCGCGAGCACCCCGCACGACAGCGACCCGCTGGCCCAGCGGGCGACGGTGGAGACCCTGGTGGGCCTGGGGGCCCGGCGGGTCGAGCTGGTGGACACCCTGATCGCGGCGGCCGTGGGCTGCGGACTCCCGGTCGAGCAGCCGACCGCGACCATGATCATGGTGTGCGGGGCGGCGACCACCCAGATCGCCGTCCTCTCCCTCGGTTCGATCGTCACCGCCGAACGCATCCCGGTGGGCGGCAACGCCATCGACTACGCCGTCATCCAGCACCTGCGCCACCAGCACGAACTGCTGCTCCCCAGCCAGTCGGTGCGGCCCCTGCAACTGGCCCTGCACGGCAACGGCCTCACCGAGCAGGGTCCGGCGGTCACCGAGATCCACGGCCGGGACGTCGCCACCGGGCTCGCCCGCTCGGTCCGGGTGGACACCGCCGCGGTGCGGGACGCGATCCAGACCCCGCTGACCTCGGTGATCGACGGCATCGGCAAGGTCCTGCGGGTCTGCCCGCCGGACCTGGTGGCCGACCTCGTCGACCGCGGGATCATGATGGTGGGCGGCAGCGCGCTGCTGCCGGGCCTGGACCAGATGCTGCGGGACGCGACGGGCATGCCGGTCCAGATCGCCGAGCGGCCCGACACCTGCACGATCCAGGGCCTCGGCGCGATGCTGGAGGGTCGCATCCGGCCGATGATCCTCGACCCGCTGGCGGAGAGCATCCCGGAGGCGCAGCCGGCGATGGGGCCGGTCTTCGACGAGGAGCCGGAGAACGCGATGGCCGGCCACGGGGTCGTCGACTCCGACGCGGGTGCGGACCTCCGCTGACCCGGGGGCGACGAGGAGTCGACGGAGCGGAAGCCGGAGCCGGGGCGGCGCGCCGCGGCGGGTGGTGGCGGGACACCTGGTGTCCCGCCATATGGCGTGCCCGCACATGGTCGTCCGGCACACGGTGGTCCGGCACATGTGGCGGGGGCACACGGTGGCCCGGCACATGGTCGTCCGGCACACGGTCTTCCCCCCTATGTCGCGGGCCCACAAGGTGGCCCCGGACACGGTGCCGGCACACAGAGCAGCCCACCACAGGGAGCGGGCCCCCAGGGCAGCCCCGCACGCGGTGCCGGGGCACGCCCCTGCCCGGTGCGGGCGACCGCGCCGGCCGGGCCGTCCGGGCTGTCCGCGCTGTCCGGGCTGTCCGGGCTGTCCGCGCCGGCCGGGCCGTCCGGGCTGTCCGAGGCGGCCGGGCCGTCCGGGCTGTCCGAGGCGGTGGCCGGCGCCGGGGCAGAGCACGGGCGTGAACTCCGGCCCGCCCTGCGGCACATCGCCGCCGGGGCGGTCAGCGTCACCGGGGCCCGTTACGCCGTGCTGACCGTCCTCGACCCCGAACACGGCCTGGTGGGCGAGGTGTTCGCCGAGGGACTCGACCCCGCCGAGCGGGACCGGATCGCGCGACCGCCCTGCGGCCCGGACCGGTTCGGCGAACGGCTGCGCACCGCCTTCGGAACGCGGACCGGGTCCGGGGCACCGGCCCCGGCGCGCGCCGGCAGGGGGGCGGGCCGGGCGGGCTCGCGCCGCGGTCGGGGAACGCTCGGGGAACGCTCGGGGAACAGCCGGGGACCGGCTCGGGCCCCGGTGGCGGAACGGCCGGTTCCGTGGGGTGGCGGTGCGGCCGGCGGGCGCGGCAGGCCATGATGCCTCGCAGGGTCGCGCCGGCGGGCGCGGCACGCGACGACTGGAGGTCGACGAGTGAGTGCGCTCTTCCCGGCCCTGACGGACCCGGCCCCGGCCGGCCGTCCGGACCGGACCGCCCTGCGCTTCGGGGACAGGTCCCTCAGCTACCGCGAACTGGCCGGCACCGCCGGGGCTCTCGCCGCCCGCCTGGGGAGCACCGGCCGACAGGGCCGGGTCGCGCTCTGGGCGGTGCCCGAGCTGGAGACCGCCGTGGGCGCGGTGGCCGCCCTGCTGGCGGGCGTCCCCGTGGTACCGCTCAACCCGAGGACCGGGGAACGGGAGCTGGCGCACATCCTCGCCGACAGCGCGCCCGCGCTGGTGCTGACCGCCCCCGGCGCGGAGCTGCCCGCCGGGCTCGCGGGCCTGGAGCGCATGGGCATCCCCGCGCACACCCCGGTGGACATCCCGGCGCACCTCCCGGTGGACAACCCCGCGCACCCCCCCGTGACCGGCGACGGCACCGGCCGGGAACGCGAGCCGGTGGACGAGCCCACGGACGACGAGGCACCCGCGTTCGTCGTCTACACCTCCGGGACGACCGGGCCGCCCAAGGGGGCCGTCCTACCCCGCCGGGCCGTCGCCGCGACGCTGGACGCGCTGGCGGACGCCTGGGCGTGGACCGCCGACGACGTCCTCGTCCACGCGCTGCCGCTGTTCCATGTGCACGGGCTGATCCTGGGGATCCTCGGTCCGCTGCGGCACGGCGGCGAGGTGCGGCACCTGGGCCGGTTCACACCGGAGGGCGTGGGCCGGGAGCTGGCGGGCGGCGGCACCATGCTGTTCGGCGTGCCGACCATGTACCACCGCATCGCCGAGTCCCTGGCGTCGGACCCGGAGCTGGTGAAGGCGCTCGCCGGGGCGCGGCTGCTGGTCTCGGGCTCGGCGGCCCTCCCGCTGCCGGACCACGCGCGGATCACGGCCGCGACGGGGCGCCGGGTCGTCGAGCGGTACGGGATGACGGAGACCCTGATGAACACCAGCGTCCGCCCGGACTCCGACGCCCGCCCAGGGACGGTGGGTCTGCCGCTGCGCGGGGTGGAACTGCGGCTGGTGGACGACGACGGGAGCCCGTTCGACGTCCGGGACGGGGAGACCATCGGCGAGATCCAGGTCCGCGGGCCGAACCTGTTCACCGCGTATCTGAACCGGCCGGACGCGACCGCCGCGGCCTTCAGCGGCGACTGGTTCCGCACCGGTGACATGGCGGTACGGGAGGCGGACGGCCAGGTGCGGATCGTCGGCCGCCGCGCCACGGACCTGATCAAGAGCGGCGGTTACAAGATCGGCGCCGGCGAGATCGAGAACGTCCTCCTCGACCACCCCGGGGTGCGTGAGGCGGCGGTCACGGGGGCGCCGGACGCGGATCTCGGGGAGCGGGTGGTCGCTTGGGTGGTGGCCGCGGATGCCGCCGCCCCGCCGTCCGCCGAGGAGCTGGGCGCGCATGTGGCCGCCCAGCTGGCACCGCACAAGCGGCCGCGCGAGGTCCGGTTCCTGGACGCGCTGCCGCGCAACGACATGGGGAAGATCATGAAGCGGGCGCTGGGCGATGACTGAGCCGACGAACACGGTGGGCTCCACCGGGCCCGGCGGGCCCGGCTCCGGGCGGACGGGCGCGCGGGAGGCCGTGGCCCTGGTGGCGGACGCGTTCACCGAGCACGAGGTCGCCGAGGTGCCCGCCACCGACGACGGACCGCTGGGCTGGGAGGGCTACGGCGCGGCCCGCGACCGGGCCGCGCGGCGCACCGGCTCGGCCGAGTCGGTCGTCTGGGGCGACGCGGTGATCGGCGGGCGGCGCTGTGTCCTCGTCTCCTTCGAGTTCGGCTTCCTCGGCGGCTCGCTGAGCGCCCGGGCGGGGGACCGGCTGGAGGCGGCGTACGCGCGGGCCCGGGAGGAGCGCGTCCCGCTGGTCTCGCTGATCGCGACGGGCGGCAGCCGGATGCAGGAGGGCATGATCGCGCTGTCCCAGCTCCAGCGGGTGGCACGGGCGGCGGTGCGGCTGCGGGAGGCGGGCGTCGCGCACGTCGCGGTGCTGCGCGACCCGACGACGGGCGGCGGCTGGGCGGTCCTCGGGGCTGCGGCCGACGTGATCCTCGCGCTGCCCGGCGCGCAGGTCGGCTTCGCGGGCTCCCGGGTCCGCCCGGCGGACGCGGACCCGGCCGCGTACACGGCGGAGGGCCAGCTCACGGCCGGTCAGGTCGACGCGGTGGTCCGGCCGGAGGCGCTGCGGGAGGTCCTCGGCTTCTGGGTCGCGGCCCTCGGGCACGCGGACGCGGGCGAGGCACGCACGGCACCCGGTCCGGCGGCAGTGCCGCGGGCGCTCGCCGAGGACCCGGTGCTGCCGCACTCGGGCTGGGAGGCGGTCCGCGCGGCACGGGACCCGGCGCGGCCCCGGGCGGCGGCCTATCTGGACGACCATTTCGACCGGCGGGAGCCCCTGCGCGGCGACCGGTGCGGCGGGGACGACCCCGGGATGCTGTGCGGGGTCGGTCTGCACGCGGGGCGTCCGGTGGCGTACGTGGCGCAGACGGGGACGGCGACCCTGCCGGCCGGGTACCGGACGGCCGCGCGGGTGGTCCGCCTGGCCGGCCGCTTCGGGCTCCCGGTGCTGACCCTCGTCGACACCCCGGGTGCGGCGAACGGCGACGCGGCGGAGCGGGCGGCCTCGGGCGCGGCGATCGCGGACCTGTTCACGGCCGTCGCCTCGGCGGCGACACCGGTGACGACCCTGCTGATCGGCGAGGGCGGCTCGGGCGGTGCGCTGGCACTGGCCGCGCCGGACAACACCTGGGCCACGCCGGACAGTTACTTCTCGGTGATCGCCCCGGAACTGGCCGCGGCGATCCTCAAACGCGATCCCTCCCGCGTCGCCCACACCGCCGACCAACTCCGCCTCCGCCCCCAGGACCTGGCCGGCCTGGGCATCATCCGCGGCATCGTGGGCCCGGGGGCACCGCGCTGAACGGCCCCGCGGGAGGTGGGTGAGGGGCGGCCCCGGGCCGCGACCAGGTCCGGGCCCGTCCGGCGGGCGGGCCTCGACGCCCTGCGAGCCCGCACGCGGGCACGGTCCGGGCGGCACGGCTCGTGCCGCCCGGACCGTGCCCCCGGGCCGGCTCGGCTCCGCCGGGCCGCGCGACCGGCCGCCCGGGCTCACCGCCCCGGGGCGGGCGGGGCGCCGATCCGGTGGAGGGGGGCGGACGAGGCCGACGGGTCAGGGGCGTCGGCCTTCTCCGCGAAAGGGGCGTCGCCCACCGTGCCGGAGGCGTCCGGGGTGCCGGAGCGGGGGGCGCCGCCGGTCGCCCAGCGCTGGGGCGGTGCGTCGTCGCGGACCTTGACGGCGACCGGCGAACCGGCGTCGGGGGCGGCCGGGACGACGGCGAGGCCCTCGTTCCAGCGCGGGACGATCTCGCCCTGGAGGGTGAGGTCGTAGCGGACGTCCGCCGCGTCGGGCGCGCCGCGGCCGGTGCAGTCGCCGGCGACGAGGATGCCACCCAGGCTCCGGGAGTCCAGGCAGAGGCCGGGCGCGAGGGCGCTGCGCAGCCGGCCGTCCCGCTCGTAGACCCAGCGCTGGCTGGGCGCGGTGGAGCAGGCGGCCATCACCACGTCGGCGTCCGCGTCCGCCTCGCCGCCCGCGAAGTCGACGCAGAGGTCCGCGTCGATGTTGCGCAGCACGAGGGTGAAGGGCCCGGTCTGGCTGCCGGCCGACGTCGCCGAGGGGTCGGGCACGGGCGTGCCCGGTGTGCCCGGGGCGGTGCCGGTGACCGCCCCGCTGGGGGCGGTGGAGTCCGTGTGGTCGGTCTCGTCGGACCACAGCAGGGAGACCAGGGTGCCGACGAGGACACCCGTGACGACCACGGCCGTCCCGAGGCCCAGCGCCGTCGGCCCGGGCCGTTCCACCGCGGCGCGCCGGCCGCGCAGCACCAGGTCGGGCAGCACGGTGCGGGCGGTGCGCACACGGGCGCGGGCCGGCTGCGCGCCGCCCCGGACGGTGCCCGGCCGTGAGTGCCGCCCGCCGCCCCGCCCGGCGGACGTGCCCGGGCCGCCGCGGTCCGGCCCGGTGGGCGCGTCCGGTCCACCGCCCTTCAGCCGGGCCTGCCGGCGGCGGCCGGGCCGGGACGCCAGGTACCCGGCGGCCGCGCCGCCGAGCAGCGCCTGAGCGAGGAGGACACCGAGACGTCCGCCCGACTGGTCGAGCTGGTCGGCCGCGTACCCGCAGTAGCGGCACTCGGAAAGGTGCACCTGGACGTCGGGGATGAGGCTTCCGCCGCGGCGCAGTGATATGTCGAGAAGCCGGTTGTAGTGGCGGCATTCGCCGGTGGGCGCGTACTCGCGGTGGGTGCGCACGCAGGCGCCCCTGAACTGTTCGCGCGCCTGCTCCAGTTGGTCGGAGGCGACGCGGGGATCGAGGCCGAGCAAACCGGCGGGTATGGATATGCCTTCGGCCTCCGTCTCGGCATGCCACAGCAGGACCTGCGCGACCATCGGCATTGCGTGGAAAGCGCGGGAGACCAATTGCCGGCTCTCGGGCGGGGGCTCGGGAATCGACAGTCCGGGGAGCATCGTGGTCACGCGCGGGTCGCGGGCCCACGCCTTGGCGATATGCCGGGTGGTGACCAGCAGCTGCGGGCGGACCGCGCCGCCCGCGCCGTTGCGCGCGAGATTGTCGAGCACCTGGGAGAAAGCCGCCGTGGCGAGCATCGACGCGGATTTCGCGGAGGGCGCGCACAACGCCGCGTAGTCGAAGACCGGTTGCCAGTGCCGGGCGAGCAGTGCGGCGACGGGGTACGCAAACAGGTCGGCGGCGCCGCCGTACAACTCGGCGGCGAGCTCCTCGTCGGAGACCCCCGGGGTGCGGCCCGGCTGGTCGGGGGGCACGCTCCCGGGCGTGCTGGGGTGCTGCATCGACGTCTTTCCATCCATGGCTTTGCGGTGGGGGGTTGCTGTGCGACCGTCGGTTCCGGTCGGCAGCACACCGACGGCCGACGGAAAGGCGGTCACCTGTTGGTACACACCTTTCCGGGGACGGCGCCCCCTCTTTTGGAGAGGCTCGCCCGCAAAGAATTCGAACGGTTGATCACAATGGTGTCCTGCGGATCACAAGAAGCCTCACCTTGGCACAACTGCCCGGCCAGTAACAAGAGTTCCACAAGGCGACCCAATCGACCCGTCGGACCGAACCGCCCCCGCCCCCGCCCCCGCGGAACCGGTTTCTGGAACGCGGGTAAGTACAACAATGGCAGCGCATTCGTGGAGAACTCCTTGACGCTTGCCCGAAAACAGTCCATCCGGAAGGGGGTTACCACGCGAAACCCCCGGTCCGGCGACGACCGGACCCGGAACAGTCCGGAAACACGCCCCGGTGACGCGTTTCCGGTGTCCGGACAGGACTACGCTGCGATCCCGGCAAATCGCCACGAAATCACCAGGAAGGGATTCGCCATGGCCACTCGCCTCAACCCGTACATCAGTTTCTCCGGCGACGCGAAGCAGGCGCTGGAGTTCTATCGGAGCGTCCTCGGCGGCGACCTGCGCCTGAGCACCTTCGGCGAGATGAACCCGGACCTCACCGGCGACGAGGCGAACCAGATCATGCACGGAATGCTGGAGACCCCGGCCGGCTTCACCCTGATGTGCGCCGACACACCGCCCGGGATGCCCCACTCCCCCGGCACCAATTTCGCGGTGAGCCTCAGCGGCGACAACGCGGACGAGCTGAGGGGCTACTGGGAGAAGCTCTCCGCCGACGGCACCGTGACGGTCCCGCTGGAGAAGCAGATGTGGGGCGATGTGTTCGGCATGTGCACGGACCGGTTCGGCATCGCGTGGATGGTCGACATCCACGAGCCGCAGGGCTGAGCCACCCGCACGTCGCCGGACGCGGCCACCCGACGGCCGGTGCGGCCCGGGTCAACGGAGCGGGGCGGTCCAGGTGAGCCGGGTGCCGCCCTCCTCGGGCGCGGCGAACCCGAAGGTGCCGCGCACCGCCCGGGCTCGTTCGGCGAGGTTGGCCAGACCGCTGCGCCGCCCCTCGCGCGGGATGCCCCGGCCGTTGTCCGTGACCGTGAGGCGCACCTCCTCGGCCGTCGCCCGCAGGACGACGTCGACCCGGGTCGCGTGCGCGTGGCGGGCCGCGTTGCTCAGCAGTTCCGCGAGGGCGGCGACCACGTGGTCCGCGACATCCGGCGGCACGTCCGTGTCGAGCAGCCCCTCCATGCTCAACCGGGGAGGGAAGCCGAGCGCGGTCACCGCGTCCCCGACCGTCCGGGACGCCCGGGCGCGCAGGCTGGGGGCGGTTCCCTCGTCCCGGGTCCGCAGCCCGAAGACGGTCGACCGGATGATCTTGATCGTCTCGTCCAGGTCGTCCACGGCCCGGCCCACGCGCTCGGCCGCGCCGGGGTGGTCCACCAGGCGGGCCGCGCTCTGGAGGGTCATCCCGGTGGCGAACAGGCGCTGGATCGCGAGGTCGTGCAGATCGCGGGCGATGCGGTCGCGGTCCTCGAAGAGGACGAGCTGCTCGGCGTCCCGGCGGCGTTCCGCCAGTTCGAGGGCGAGGGCGGCCTGACCGGCGAAGGCTTCGAGGGGTTCCAGCTCCGCCTCGGCGAACACGGGCCGGCCCGCGTCGCGCACCAGGACCAGCGCGCCGCCGGCCCCGGACCCGAGCGGCACGGCCACGGCGGGCCCGGGACCGGACCCGGGGTCGGGGATCGAGCCCGGCCCGGAGCCGCCCGCCGCACCGGAGCCGGGGCACGGCCCGGCACCTGGTCGCGGCCCGGAGCCGCCCGCCGCACCGGCGTCGGCCGCCGTGCCGGAGCCGGCGGACGCGAACGCCACCGCGTGCGGGTCCGCGGCGAAGCGTTCGTCCTCCGCCAGGCACCCGGAGACCACCGGTGCCCCGGCCGCGCGGGCCGCCCCCGCGAGGGTGCCCTCCGCCGGCGCCGTCCGCCCCTGGAGGGTGCCGTCCCCCACCGAGACCTCCACGGCCAGGTCGTCCGCGCCCTCGACCGGGACCACGACGGAGGCGAGGCGGGCCCCGGCGATCTCCCCGGCCCGGCGCGCGATCAGCTCCAGCACCTCATGGCGGGCGTCACCGGAGAGCAGACGGTTGGTCACCTCGGCGCCCGCGCGCAGCCAGCGCTGCTGGCGCTGCGAACTCTCGTACAGCCGCGCGTTGTCGATCGCGACGCCCGCCGCCACCGAGAGGGTCGTGATCACCGCCTCGTCCTCCGCGTCGAACTCCAGCCCGCCCCGCTTGTCGGTCAGGTAGAGGTTGCCGAACACCTCGTCCCGCACCCGGACCGGCACCCCGAGGAAGGTACGCATCGGAGGGTGGTGCTCCGGGAATCCGTACGAGGCGGGGTGGGTGCCGAGGTCGGCCAGGCGCAGCGGTTCCGGTCGACGGATCAGCTCGCCGAGCAGGCCGTGCCCGGCCGGCAGCGGCCCGATCCGCTCACGCTGCCCGGGCGTCATCCCGGAGGTCAGGAACTCGGACAGGGTCCGGCCGTCCGGTCCGATCACCCCGAGGGCCCCGTACCGCGCGTCGACGAGCTGGGCGCCGGCCTCCACGATCCGGCGCAGCACCTGGGAGAGGTCCAGTTCCCGGCCGACGGAGACGACGGCCTCCAGCAGGCTGTGCACCCGGTCCCGGGTGCCCCGGACCGCGTCGATCCTGACCTGGAGCTCCTCCAGGAGTTCGTCCAGCCTCATCCGAGGCAGCGGCGACAACGGCGGCTCCACGCCCACGACTCTTCTTCCCTCCGCCTCCGGGCCCCGACCCTGCGAGCCCAGCCTAACGAGCTGCGGGAGGGGCGGGAGCAGCGACGGCGGGCACCGGCGAGAACGCGTCGCGCCCGCCCCGCGCGAGGCGGGACGGGCACGACGGCACCGGCCGGGCGCGGACCGGGGGACGGTCCTCCGCGCCCGGCACGGGTCTACGGGGTGCGCGCGTTCCCGGCGTCGCGCGCCCCGGGGCTCGCGCGCACGGGTGCGCAGGCCCTGACGGGAGGGGTCAGCCGTGCGGGACGACCGCGACCGGGCAGCGGGCGTGGTGCAGCACCGCGTGCGCGGCCGAGCCGATCCGGGTGCCGACCGGCCCGCGCCGGGCGCGCCGCCCGACGACCATCAGCCCCGCCGACGCGGACTGCTCCAGCAGGACCTGCCCCGCGCTGCCGATCTCCACGTGCTCGACGACCTCCACCTGCGGGAAGCGCTCGCGCCAAGGGGCCAGCGCCTCCTGGAGCGCCTTGCGCTCGTACGGCTCCAGGCCGCCCGCGTCGTCGATCAGGGCCAGGGAGCCGGGGCGCCAGGCGTAGAGCGGGGGCAGGCTCCAGGCGCGCACCGCGCGCAGCGGCACGCCCCGCACGGCCGCCGCCTCGAAGGCGAAGCCCAGCACGCCGGCGCTCTCCTCGGCGGACCCCTGCTGACCGACCACCACATCGCCGTCGGGGGCGAGCAGAGGGTTCTCGTCCTCGGCGCGCACGGAGACGACCGGGCCCGTGGCGTCGGCGATCACCTGCTGACCGTAGGAGCCCAGCAGGAACCCGAGCAGCGCGCCGTGGCCCCGAGTGCCCAGGCAGAGCAGCTCGGCCCGGCCGGACTCGGCGACCAGGGCCGCGACCGGGGTGTCCGAAAGGATCTCGGACCTGACGTCGAGGCCGGGGTGCCGGTGCGTCACCCGCTCCTCGGCCTCCCGCAGGACGGCCCGCGCGGACTCGGCCTCCGCGTCCCGGTTCTGGAGGACCGGGATGTCCAGTGGCTGCCAGAGCCAGGCGTGCACGATGCGCAGCGGCAGGCCGCGCACCTGCGCCTCCCCGGCGGCCCAGTCGGCCGCCGCCAGGCTCTCGGGCGAACCGTCCACCCCTACAACTACGGCGCGAGTCATGGAATCTGCCTCCGTACGACGACACGGGTGCCGGCCCCCCTCGACCGGTCGCTGCGTCCAGCTTCGCGGGACGCGCGCCTCCCGGGGAGGGCCGATCGGCCCTGCCGTGTGGTCCGTTCGGCACACGGGCGCCCCGGCGGTCCGGGCCGGCATCCGCTCGCCTGCCCGGCCCGCGCGGCTCGCACACACGCGCCCCGCCCGTGCGCCGGTGCCCGCGTACCGCGGTGCTCTGGCGGCCCGGCCCTGCTCTACCGCACCGGGGTCTCGAACCCGGGTCCGGGCGTCAGAGTTCCGTCAAGGACGCGTCGGGAAGGCGTCCGGACTTCCGTTTCGTGCAGGGCGTCGCGGTAATTTCCGTCGCATGGTTTCCCTGCGGCACCCCGACCGTGCCGTCCGCCGCTCGGTCATCGCCCTCCTCCTGCTGTCGGGACCGCTGATCGGGGCCGGCGTGGTGCTGGACCACTGGCTGGTGCTGAGCATCGGCGTCTGGGCGCTCATCTCCGGTATCGCGGTCGAACTCGTCTACCGCCCCTGACCTCCGGGGCCGGGTTCCTTCCGCTGTACGCGGGTGACCGGCCGCCCCGGCCCCTGCGCCGTCACGTACGGTGTGGCCGTTCGGTTTCGGGGGCGGAGGGCACGTCATGAGTTCGCTGGAGGACCACCACGGTCAGCTGGAGGTCCTGGCCCGGTCGGTCGCCGACGCCGTGGGGTCGGGCCGCCGCCTCACACGCGACGAGATCGAGGCGTACCGGTCGTGCGGGAACGCGGCGGCGGAGCAGGGGTTCGGTCTGCGTTCGATGATCGTCGCGCACATAGCCACCGCGCGGGTCGCGTGGGCCTCGGGGGACGTCGGGGACGCGCTTGCCCTCGTGGAGCAGTCCGTGGACGCCCTGGCCGCCGGTTACGAGGGAGCGCAGCGGCTGGCCGTACGGCGGGAGGAGGCGGCTCGGCGCGAGTTCATCGACGATCTGCTGTACGGCGGGAGTGACCTCGGGCGCCTCGCGGAACGGGCCGAACGGTTCGGGCTGCGGCTGTCGCACGCGCATGCGGTGGCCGTGGCGGGAGGGCCGGCTGTCTTCGACGAAGGGGGTGCCGGTCTGCGGAAGGTCGAGCAGGCGGTCTTCCAGCGGTTCGGGGACCGGCATGTCCTGCTGACGACGAAGGACGGGCACCTGGTCTGCGTGGCCCCGGGCGACCAGGACGACGTGCTCGTCCACTTCGCGAAGTACGCGCACGCGGCCACGGACGGCGCCCAGGTCGCGGTGGGGCGGCCCCACCCCGGCCCCGGTGGTGTGCGGCACTCGTACGAGGAGGCGCTCGCCGCTCTCGATCTGGCCGAGCGGATGAGGCTGGACGCCCCTGTACTACGGGCCGCCGACCTGCTGGTCTACCCGGTGCTGCTGCGTGACCGGGCGGCGATGTCCGATCTGGTGGAGCACACGCTCGGGCCGCTGTCGCAGGCGCGGGGTGGTGCCGGTCCGCTGCTGGAGACGCTGTCCGTGTTCTTCGACGCGGGCTGCGTCTCGGCGGAGGCCGCCCGCCGTCTCAACCTGAGCGTGAGGGCGCTGACCTACCGACTGGAGCGCATCCATCGGCTCACGGGGGCCAATCCGGCCGATCCGGGCCACCGCTACACGCTTCAGGTCGCCGTGGTGGGTGCGCGGCTCCTGAACTGGCCGGACACACGGGGCTAGGGCCTGCCGCGGGCGGGCGGATCTGTGCCGCTGGAGGGTTCCGGTTAGGGTGTGGGGAACGCGCCGGGACGCGCCGGGTGTGCCGGGAAGTCCGGTCGGCGTCGGGGAGGGCCCCGCCCCGCTGTCCCGTGTTTCCGGAGGCCCTGTGGTGAGCACCCGTCCGCGTCTGCCGTTCCTCGGCGTGCTGCCGTGGCCCGAGCGTCAGGCTGTCGCCCGCGCCCTGCGCACCGAGACGGTCGGCGGGCTCGCCCTGCTCGGCGCCGCCGTGGTGGCGCTGGTCTGGGCGAACACTCCGTGGCAGGACGTCTACCAGCAGGTCCGCGACTTCCACTTCGGCGTGCCCGCGCTGGGGCTCGATCTCTCGGTCGGGCACTGGACCGCGGACGGGCTGCTGTCGGTGTTCTTCCTGATCGCGGGTATCGAGCTGAAACGCGAGCTGGTGTCGGGAGAGCTGCGCACCCCGGCGACGGCCGCCCTGCCGGTCGTCGCCGCCGCGGGCGGCATGATCGTGCCGGCGGCGGTCTACCTCACGGTGGTCGGCACCGCGGGCGGCTCGCGCGAGGGCTGGGCCGTGCCGATGGCCACGGACATCGCGTTCGCGCTCGCTGTGCTGGCCGTCATCAGCACGCACCTGCCCGCGGCGCTGCGGGCCTTCCTCCTCACCCTCGCGGTGGTGGACGACCTGGGCGCGATCCTGGTGATCGCGGTCTTCTTCACCAGCGACCTGAACCTCTTCGCACTCGGCGGCGCGGTGGCGGGGCTGGCCGTCTTCTTCCTCCTGCAGCGCAGACGGGTGCGCGGCTGGTGGTGGTACGCGCCGCTCGGAGTCGTCGTGTGGGCACTGACGTACAACAGCGGCGTCCACGCCACGGTCGCCGGCGTGGCCCTGGGCCTGATCCTGCGCACCACGCCGGACCGGGGGGAGAAGCAGTCGCCCGCGGCGCGTACCCAGCATGCGCTGCACCCGTTCTCCGCCAGCGTGGCCGTCCCGTTGTTCGCGCTGTTCGCCGCCGGGGTCGAGGTCTCCGCGGGTGCGCTGGGGGACGTGTTCAGCAGGCCGGAGACGCTGGGTGTGGTGCTCGGTCTGACGGTCGGCAAGACGGTGGGGATCTTCGCGGGCGCCTTTCTGGCGGCCCGGCTCACACGGGCGCGGCTCAATCCGGACCTCGCCTGGGGCGACGTGTTCGGACTCGCGACGCTGGGCGGCATCGGGTTCACCGTGGCCCTCCTCATCGGCGAGCTCGCCTTCCCCGGCACCGCGCTGGGCGACGAGGTGAAGGCGGCCGTGCTGCTCGCCTCCCTGCTCTCCGCCGTCGTCGCGGCGGTACTGCTGCGACGGCGCAACCGGCTCTACCGGGAGTTGTCCGAGGCGGAGGACGTGGACACCGACGCCGACGGCGTCCCCGACATCTACCAGCGCCCGGAGGGCGGTGCTGGGGGTGGGAGGGGTTCGGGGGGTGGGTCGGCGTTCCGGGGCTGAGGGGCTGCGGTGCGTCACGGGGTGTGCGGTACAAGGTGTCCGATACATGGAACTGTCTGTTCATATAACGATCCGAACACCGGGGTGCCGTATTCCGGCATTACTCGCCGTTATGTGATCCGCGTCACTAAGAATCGCGTAAACGGCATGGTAGACATGCCCAACTCCAGTCAGGGCCCCGGCGGGTCGTGGCAGGCAGTGACCGGCTTCGGCCGGCAGTTGAACCAGGGTGCGGGCACGGGCCGCACACCGCGCACGCCGCCGCGCACCCCGGGTCGCCGACGGACAACGGCGTTCGCTCACACCCGACCACCGACCGGCAGCCACCCCTCCGCATGCCGGTCCTGCGCCATCGAGGTATGCCAACGTGTCACTTCAGTCCATTACCGAGTCCATCGACTCCGGCGTCAGCGAGTTCTTCGAACCCGTGGCGACGTGGCTCACCAAGGTCGTCTTCTGGGAATGGTCGGTCGCCGGCGTCAAGGTGCCGCTGATCGTCGCCTGGCTCGTCGTCGCCGGCCTGGTCTTCTCCGCCTGGTTCGGACTGATCCAGTTCCGCAAGTTCAAACTCGCCGTCGCCGTCGTCCGCGGCAAGTACGACGACAAGAACTCATCCGGCGAGGTCAACCACTTCCAGGCCCTGACCGCCGCCGTCTCCGGCACCGTCGGCCTCGGCAACATCGCCGGTGTCGCCGTCGCCGTCTCCATCGGCGGCCCCGGCGCCACCTTCTGGATGATCCTCTGCGGCCTCCTCGGCATGGCCACCAAGTTCGTCGAGGTCACCCTCGGCGTGAAGTACCGCGAGGTCCACCCCGACGGCACCGTCTCCGGCGGCCCCATGCACTACCTGCCCAAGGGCATGGCAGACCGTTTCGGCAAGAACGGCAAGACCCTCGGCAAGATCCTCGCGGTCCTCGCCTCCGTCATGATCCTCTTCTTCGGCCTCTTCGGCGGCAACCTCTTCCAGGTCAACCAGTCCTACGCCCAGCTCGTCTCCGTCACCGGCGGAGAAGACGGCCTGATGGGCTCCTCCGCCGGCGCCCTGTTCTTCGGCATCCTCATCGCCGCGATCGTCGGCATCGTCCTGCTCGGCGGCATCCGCTCCATCGCCTCCGTCACCAGCCGCCTCGTCCCCGCCATGGCCGGCATCTACATCGCCGCATGCCTGATCGTCATCCTGGTCAACGTCACCGCCGTCCCCGCCGCCATCGCCACGATCATCGAAGGCGCCTTCAACCCCCAGGGCGTCGCCGGCGGCATCCTCGGCGCCCTGATCATCGGCTTCAAGCGCGCCGCGTTCTCCAACGAGGCCGGCCTCGGCTCCGCCCCCATCGCCCACTCCGCCGTGAAGACCAAGCACCCCGCCAGCGAAGGCCTCGTCGCCCTCCTGGAACCCTTCATCGACACCGTCGTCATCTGCACCATGACCGCCCTGACGATCGTCATCGCCAACCCCGCCAGCTGGGGCGAGGCCCGCGCCGGGGAATCCATCGGCGGCGTCACCATCACCTCCGACGCCTTCGCCACCGTCCTGCCCTGGTTCCCCTACATCCTCACGATCGCGGTGATGCTCTTCGCCATCTCCACCGTCCTCACCTGGGGCTACTACGGCCTCAAGTCCTGGACCTACCTCTTCGGCCGCAGCAGGGCCAGCGAGATCACCTACAAGATCCTCTACACCCTGTTCGCCGTCGCCGGCTCCCTCCTCACCCTCTCCACCCTGATCGAGATGGCCGACGCCATCCTCTTCATGCTCGCCGTCATCAACATCATCGGCCTCTACCTCCTCGCCCCCGTCGTCAAGCGCGAACTCGACCGCTTCCTCGCCTACGTCCGCGCCCGCGACACCGGCGAAGACGACCCCGAAGACCAGGAACCCGCCAAAACCACCGTCTAAACCCCCGGCCCACCCCCACAGCCGCCACACCCAGCCACACCCAGCCGCCACACCAGGGCCCGCACACCCCCACCAGGGCGTGCGGGCCCACCCCCAACCCCCTGACGAGGCCAGGCTCGGTGGTCGGTGCGTTCTCACGCGACGCCGGGTGCGTCGGGCCAGCCGAGAGGGTGGTCGTCGGCGGGTGCCGGGGGCTCCTCGCCCGCCTCGCTGAAGGTGTGCAGGGCGCCGATGAGAGCCGCCCGCTCGTTCGATGACAGGCGCTCCACCACACTGCGGATCTCGGCGCGCCTGCGCGCCGTGACGTCCGCGACCAGTTCCCCGCCGTCCTCCGTGAGGCTCAGCACGGTCTCACGCCGGTTGACCGGATTGGTGCGGCGGTCCACCAGACCCGCGGCGACCAGGCGATCGACCATGCGCATGGCGGTGGACGGGTTGACCGCCAGCTGTTCGGCGAGCTGGACCAGCTTGGCCGACCCGTGGCTGGACAGGACGACGAGCAGCCGGAACTGCGGCAGGGTGACCCGGTCCTCGCACGAGGCGAGAGAACGGGCGGAGATCGCGACGAGCAACCGCGAGGCGGTGAGCACGGCGCGGGTCACGGCCTCGACGTCGTCGTCGGGCAGCGGCAGGTCACGGGACTCGGCGGGCATGCCCTCTTTCTACAACCCGGCACCGGGGGCGCCGAACGAGGGCTTCGCTTCGGGGGATCGCGCGTTCAGGCTGCGACCGGATCCCGAGACGCCGGCTCGCAGTCACCGCTCCGGCGGCGGCACTTCGTGCTCCGCCGCGACCAGCAGCATCGCGGCGTCGTCATGCAGGGGCCCGCCTGCGTGCTTCACGAGATCACCGCGCAGGGCCTTCAGGGCTGTCCCCGGAGCGCCGTCACGCAGCAGTCGCGCCCGTGCGGGCAGCGGATAGAAGTCGCCGTGACGGTCCCGGGCCTCGGAGACGCCGTCCGTGTAGAGCAGCAGGCGGTCGCCCGGGCCGAACGGTACGGGCCGGGCGGCGGGTCCTGCGGTCTCGTGCACGCCGAGCCCGAGAGGAAGTGCCCGTTCGCGGGGTTCGGCGAACCGGGACGTGCCGTCGGCGCCCACGAGGAGCGGCGCGGGATGGCCGTAGTTGAGGACCAGGGCGGTCCCGTCCCCCCGCAGCTCCGCGAGGACCGCCGTCACGAACTTCCCGCCGTGGAGTTCACGGTCGGCGGAGCGCTCCAGCCGTGCTCCCACGTCGCGCAGATCCCGTTCGTCGTGCGCCGCCTCGCGGAACGCGCCCAGGACGACTGCCGCCGTCCCCACGGCTTCCAGGCCCTTGCCCTGGACGTCCCCGACGATGACCCGGACCCGGTCCCCGGTCACGACCACGTCGTAGAGGTCCCCGCCGATGCGGGCCTGCGCGGTCGCCGACGTGTACGAGACCGCCACGCGCAGCGGTCCCGCCCGCTCCGGGACCGGGCGCAGCAGCACCCTCTGGGTCACCTCGGCGACGGCGCGCACGTCCGCCAGTTCGCGTTCCCGGCGCTCCCGCATGGCGACGGCGAGAAGGCCGGTGGCGGTGACACAGGCGACCGCGGCCATCGCGGTGACCACCCGGCGTGTCCCCAGAAGTCCGCTGTTGGCGCCCAGCAGCAGGCACAGCAGCAGGCCGAGGACACCGATGAAGGCGGTACGCCGCCGGTCGCCGACCAGTCCGGCGAGCGCCGGCCCGACGGACACCAGCGGCAGCAGCCCCACGGAAGGGCCGGCGGCCACGTCGGCGACGGCGACGACGGCCATCACCGCGTAGGGCAGGACGGCGAGGGTCCTTGATCCCGAATCCCGCGGCACACCGGTTCCCGGTGCCGCCCTGCCCGTCATGCGCCCTCCCGACTTCCGCCCCGGTTCCTCGTCCGGCACCTGTCTTGTTTAGCCTATGCAAAACTTTCCCTGGGCAAGATTCTCGGGGCCGTTACTGAACCGACGCCGGCGGGCGAGGCGCCGGAAGAGGAGGTCACATGCCCGAGCCCCAGGATTCCCCGCGCGGTCCGGGCCGCGCCCTCGGATGGCGAGCGCGCCTGGCGCGGCTGCCCGTCGGCCTGTACCTGATCGGCCTGGGTCCGCTGTTCGGGAAGAGCACGCTGTTGCTGATCCACACGGACCGCTCGTCCGGGTCGGTCCGCAAGGTGGTCCTGGAGGTCGTCGAGCACTCCCCGGGGGACGGCACGTGGATCGTCGCCTGCGATACGGGGCTGCGTCTGCCCTGGTGCCGGGAGCTGCGGGACCAGCCGCAGGCGACCGTCCAGTACGGCAGGCAGTACCACCCCGTGTCGGCGGACTTCCCCGGCACGACGGAAGGCGCCCGCGTGCCGGCACGTCGCCCCGGTCGCCACAGGCTCACCATCCGTCTGCTCCGCGGCCTCGTGGGGCTCTCCGGCCCCGGCAACGACCTGCCGGGCCCGGGGGCCGACAGGCAGGTCGGCCTCGTCCGGCTCCGCAGCGTGCTGCCGCCGCCTCAGGGCCGTCGAACCGGGCGGCCCCCGCGAGGCGTGTAGTGCCGGGACGGCGTTCAGCACCCCGTCGCACGCCATCTCCTCGCGCGGATGAACACGGCGGCGCCGCTTCCCGTACAGAGGGGCACGCGCCGTGCCGACGCGAACCGGGTTCCGACGACTGCAACGACATCCGTCAGATCGGGAGCCGCCACCATGAACCGAAGCCGACAGACCCAGCCCTCTTCAGCGCTATGGACGATCGGAGTCCTCGCTGTCGTCTGCGCGGTCGTCGCCGGCCTCTTCGCCGTCTTCGACGAGGAAGACAAGGCGGTGGCCGGCACGCGGCCGGTCGTCGCCGGCGAGAACGGACATGCCGCCTCCGGTGCCGCCGGTCACTCCGCCCCGGATGCCGCCGGAGCGGCTTCCGACGGCGCGCCGGACTCCGCCGGCGCAGCGGACTCCGCCGGACCGCAGCCGGTGACCCAAGTGGACCGCACCTTCCTCGTCGCCGTCCGCCAAGCCGGCCTCTGGGAGATCCCCGCCGGCCGTCTCGCACAGACGCACGCCTCCAGCGAAGCGGTGAAGAGGGCCGGGCTGCACCTGATGGACGGTCACAGCAAGCTCGACCAGCTCGTGCGTGAGGACGCGAAGATCCTGGGGGTGCCCTTGCCGAACGAAGCCACCGAGGAGCAGCAGGAGTTCGTCCGGCGCATGGAGCAGGCCCGTGGCGCGGAGTTCGACCGGATCTTCGCCAATCTGCTGCGTGCGTCGCACGGCAAGATCTTCGCCACCATCGCCGAGGTCCGCGCCGCCACGCAGAACGACCTGATCCGCCGCCATGCCCGGCAGGCCAACCAGACCGTCCTCGACCACCTCGAAGTGCTGGAGGACACCGGGCTGGTGGACACCGCCACCTTCCAGGAAGTCGAGGAAGCGGTCACTTCGTAGTGCGACGCGGGTGCGGTGCCGTCCGGTGCCGCACCGCACCCCACCCTGTGCGCACACCCCTAGGCGAAACCATTGCCCTGTGCAATGCTTCATGCCGGGAGGGTCGGCCGCACCGGCCACCCCCACTCGCGACCCGGAGCTGGCACGGCGCCGTCGTCCAGCGAGTGGAGTGGCGTTCGCCGCCGACCCTCCCGTCTCTCGCCCTACCGGATACCGCCCGACCGCCCCCGCGGCGTACCCGGCCGGACGTCCTTCCGGGGCCGGCCCGGCAACCAAGGTCCCCGGGCGGTACGGGACGCCGAAGTGACCGAGCAGATCGCCGCCGTCCTCCAGCAGCAGGGCGAGACATGCGGGCGCCGCAGGGTGGCCCGGCTGATGCGGCGGGCCGGACTGGCCGGCCAGCACCGCAGACGACGTCACCGCACCACAATCCCCGCCCGCATGCGCCCACCCGCCCGACCTGGTCATGCGCGACTTCCGCGTCGACCCGGTCGGGGCCGACAGCCGCGGGTGCGGCGACATCACCTACGTCGCAACCGACGAGGGCTGACCCCACCCGGCCACCGTCACCGGCATCGCATCCCGCCGCATGCTCGGCAGGGCCACCACCGGCCACCTGCGAACCGGGCTCGTCGCCCACGTGCCGAGGGCAGCGCTCAGCACCCGCCGCCCTACTGGTGCGGTGATCTTCCACTCGGCCCCTGGCTGCCAGCACACCAGCCGTGATTTCGCTTACCTGGCCGTCGAGTTCGGGGTCCACCTCTCGGTCGGCGGCACCGGGCAGTGCTGGGACAACGCGCCAGCCGGATACCGACCTGGTCACCGAAGAGAACCTCGGCGCTCTCCGCCTTCGCCCTGGCCCGAATCGAGGGCCAGGTCTCCTCGAGCCATACGCAGACCACTTCCGGATCTTGCTCGACCGCCCGCTTGTCCGAACGCCGGAAGGTCAGCCCCCACCGCCTGAGGTACACGACACCCTGAAACAGGACGGCGACCTCCACCCGGTCCCGGCCCTCCAACAATGCGGCCGCCAGCAACCGCACAGCTTCCTGCCCGTTCGGCGACCGCGTCCGCCATCACCCAACGGATCACTAACCTCGCGCTATCACGAGATGGCGTGTCCAGTGTTTGATCAAGAACACGAAAAGTGCCCTTGACCTGCAACGATAGGACTTGCTGAGGGTCCTGTTGGCTGCGAGGAAAAGAGCACTTTCCAGGTGAGAGAGCTTACCGGGTCATACCCGTCTGTCCGCGTCCAGGGCGACGGCCGTCAGGTGATCTCGCAGGCCGGCTCGGTCCTGCTGGTGGAGACGGTCCGCAAGGCCGGTCTGGACACCTCGATATCAGCGGCACTCGGGCCGTGGCGGAAGCCACGGTCCGTGCACGATCCCGGGAAGGTCCTCCTGGACGTCGCCCTGGCGGTCGCGTTGGGCGGGGACTGTCTCGCGGATGTCGGCATGCTGCGGGCCGAGCCGGCGGTGTTCGGGCCGGTCGCCTCCGACCCAACAGTCTCCCGCCTGCTCGACTCCCTGGCGGCCTCCGGGGAGAAGGCTTTGCAGGCTATCCGTTCCGCGCGGGCCGAAGCACGCGAGCGCGTCTGGCGAACGGCCGGACGGGCAGCGCCCGACACCGGCGGGATGGTGACCGTCGATCTCGACGGGGTACTGGTGATCGCGCACTCCGACAAGGAGGACGCAGCCCCGACCTGGAAGCGGACCTATGGTCACCACCCGCTCATGGGTTACGTCGACCACGGACCGGGAGGCACAGGGGAACCCGTGGCGGCCCTGCTGAGGCCGGGGAACGCGGGCTCGAACACCGCGTCCGACCACATCATCGCCGCCCAACTGGCCCTGGCCAGCTGCCGAAGAAGTACCGGAGCGGGCGCCGGACCCTGGTCCGCACGGACTCCGCGGGCGGCACCCACGACTTCGTGGCCTGGCTCGCCCGGCGGGGACGGTGGCAGTCCTACTCGGTCGGCATGGTGATCACCGACGTCATCCATCAGCACGTGCTGAAGGTTCCGGCTTCGGCCTGGACGCCGGCCGTCGAGGCGGACGGCGAGGTCCGTGACGGGGCCTGGGTCGCCGAGCTCAGCGGCGACGTCCTGGACGGCCGGCCGAAGGGAATGCGGCTGATCGTCCGCAAGGAACGACGGCACCCCGGGGCCCAGTTGAGGCTTACGGATGCAGACGGCATGCGGCTGACCTGCTTCGCCACCAACACGCCCGGCCGGCCGATCGCCGAGCTCGAGCTCCGTCACCGGCTGCGGGCCAGGGCCGAGGACCGCATCCGGGCCGCCCGGGCCACCGGTCTGCGCAACCTGCCCCTCAAGCGCATGGCACAAAACCGGGTCTGGCTGGAGATCGTGCAGATCGCTCTCGACCTGCTGGCCTGGATGCCCATGCTCGCGCTGACCGCGAAGCCAGACTCGGGGAGCCCCGCCGCCTGCGGCTTCGTCTGCTCAGCACGGCTGGACAGCTCGTGACCACCGGCCGCCGCCGGATCCTCCGCCTGGCCCGGCACTGGCCCTGGACCAGCCACATCACCGCAGCTCTCGACCGACTCGCACTCCCCCCGAACCCCGGCTGATCAGCAGATTCACCCGTCCCTGCGAAAGAACCCTCTACCTCGGAGCAGTGGAACCCGGCGTCCACCCGAGACGACACTCGGGACCTCAGCCTGCACAGCCTCAGCCCACAGCACGAAAACGGTCCACCGACTCCGTCGGCGGACCGTCACGAACCTTTGAGTTTAACACACCGTCAACGAGCCTGAACTCTAAGCGTCCCCAATCAGGTCGTGGCTGCCCCACGGCCGTCGGTCTCGAAGACGGGGCCAGGGCACGGTTGGCGACCAGCGCGCACAGGGCGCTTGGCGGCCTGAAAGTTGCATGGACGGCCTCGCCCCGATGCCAAGATTGGAAGATCGGGCGGCATCTAGCCTTTTCCAACCTGTTTCTGGGGCAAGCCTGTTGGCCTGACAACATGATGAAGCCCTGGTAGATGGGTTTTCGACCAAGAGAACCGGCTCCACCAGAGGCTTCACATGCTTGTCTACCCGTCGGGCGTCGACGTGTCCAGCTCCACCCTCCGCTTCCTTACGCAGCAACTACGGCGACACCGCCGCGCGATCGGCTCCCGGTGACGTCGCCTCAGCGCCGGCCGCCAGGCCCTGCTCACCCTCGCCCACCTTCGGATGGGACACACCTAAGACGTCGTCTCATTTGGTGAGTCTGCGGTAGCAGATGAGGCTGCATGCGATGGCGGTGAAGGCCAGGAAGTGCTCGGCCTTGCGTTCGTACCGGCGGTGCAGGCGGCGGCAGCCGCTCAGCCAGGACATCGTGCGCTCGATCGTCCAGCGGTGCCGGCCCAGCCGGGTGGAGGATTCGATGCCCTTGCGGGCGATGCGGTGCCGGATGCCCCGCTTGCGTAGCCATCGGCGCAGGTGGTCGTAGTCGTAGCCCTTGTCCGCGTGCAGCTTGGAGGGCCGCCGTCGGCGGGGGCCACGGCGGGAGCGGATCGGCGGGATGCCGCGCACAAGCGGCTCGAGTGCC
>NZ_KB897789.1:0-161475 GCF_000377145.1 Streptomyces sp. CNT372
TGAATGTTTACCCGTGATCGGGTCGACACATCACAGGGAGCGGAACCAGCCGGGCGGAAAATACCCGACGGTTCACAGCGTCCTCGCTGTTGTGTTTCTTCAAAGGAACCTCGACCAACCAACAACTCACGTCGGCTGGACGGGGTATCAACTAATCTGGCGTTGATTTTTGGCACGCTGTTGAGTTCTCAAGGAACGGACGCTTCCTTTGTACTCACCCCCAGAACTTCTGTGGGCTTTCCTCCGGGCGCTTCCCTTCGGTCTTGCGTTTCCGACTCTATCAGACTCTTTCGCGTCCGATTCCCGGTCGGCGGGAATGCTTCAAGGGAATCGCTTTCGCGTTTCCCTTTCGGCGGCTCCGACTTTATCAGAGATTCTGAGTCGGAATTCCCGCCCCCTCCGGGCGCAGCCTGCTGCACACATGAGTGAGCGGCTTCCCGTTGAGGCGGAGACGCCAACGTACTGGAGCGGAGCGCCCCGATGCAAATCCGGGGTGCTCCGCTCCTCAGAACGTGCTACGTGGCGGCCCGTTGCCGTCCTCGGCCGGTCAGACCTCGACGACCACAGGCAGGATCATCGGGCGCCGGCGGTAGGTGTCGGACACCCACTTGCCCAGCGAGCGGCGCACCAGCTGCTGGAGCTGGTGCGGCTCGGCGACCCCGTCGGCGGCCGACTTGGCGATCGCCTCCTCGATCTTGGGCATCACCGCGGTGAAGGCGGCGTCGTCGATGCCGGATCCCCGGGCGTGGATGTTCGGTCCGCCCACCACCTTGCCGGTGGTGCTGTCCACGACGACGAAGACGGAGATGATGCCCTCCTCGCCGAGGATGCGGCGGTCCTTCAGCGCGGGCTCCGTGACGTCGCCGACCGAGAGGCCGTCGACGTACACGTATCCGGCCTGGACCTTGCCGACGATGCGGGCGCGGCCGTCGACGAGGTCGACGACGACTCCGTCCTCGGCGATGACGATGTGGTCCTTGGGGACACCGGTGAGCGCGCCGAGTTCGGCGTTCGCGCGCAGGTGGCGCCATTCGCCGTGGACCGGCATCAGGTTCTTCGGGCGGCAGATGTTGTAGAAGTACAGCAGCTCACCGGCCGAGGCGTGACCCGAGACGTGCACCTTGGCGTTGCCCTTGTGGACGACGTTGGCGCCCCAGCGGGTCAGGCCGTTGATGACCCGGTAGACCGCGTTCTCGTTCCCCGGGATCAGGGACGAGGCCAGGATGACGGTGTCGCCCGGGACGATGCGGATCTGGTGGTCGCGGTTGGCCATACGGGACAGGGCCGCCATCGGCTCGCCCTGGGAGCCCGTGCAGACGAGCACGACCTCGTCGTCCGGCAGGTCGTCCAGCGTCTTGACGTCCACCACGAGGCCCGCGGGCACCCGCAGGTAGCCGAGGTCCCGGGCGATGCCCATGTTGCGGACCATCGAGCGACCGACGAAGGCGACCCGGCGTCCGTACTCGTGGGCCGCGTCCAGGATCTGCTGGATGCGGTGCACATGGCTGGCGAAGCTGGCCACGATGATGCGCTTCTGCGCGTTGGCGAAGACCTGGCGCAGGACGTTGGAGATGTCCCGCTCCGGCGGGACGAAGCCCGGCACCTCGGCGTTGGTGGAGTCGGACAGCAGGAGGTCGATGCCCTCCTCGCTGAGCCGCGCGAAGGCGTGCAGGTCGGTGAGCCGGCGGTCCAGCGGGAGCTGGTCCATCTTGAAGTCGCCGGTGTGCACGACCAGGCCCGCGGGGGTGCGGATGGCGACGGCCAGCGCGTCCGGGATGGAGTGGTTGACCGCGATGAACTCGCAGTCGAAGGGCCCGATGCGCTCGCGGTGGCCTTCGGAGACCTCCAGCGTGTACGGGCGGATCCGGTGCTCCTGGAGCTTGGCCTCGATGAGGGCCAGGGTCAGCTTGGAGCCGATCAGCGGGATGTCGGGCTTCAGACGGAGCAGGAAGGGCACGGCGCCGATGTGGTCCTCGTGACCGTGCGTGAGGACGATGCCCTCGATGTCGTCGAGGCGGTCCCGGAGGGTGGTGAAGTCCGGGAGGATCAGGTCGATGCCGGGCTGCTCCTCCTCGGGGAACAGCACGCCGCAGTCGACGATCAGCAGGCGGCCGTCGTACTCGAAGACCGTCATGTTGCGGCCGATCTCGCCGAGACCGCCGAGCGGTGTGACGCGCAGGCCGCCCTTGGGCAGCTTCGGGGGCGCGCCGAGTTCAGGATGCGGATGACTCAAAAGACTCTCCTCACCACGCACGCCACGCGCTGTCGGCTACGTGGCGTACATGACATTCGTACATGTGCTGTCTGTCGTCTGTTCCGGCCGGGTCCGGGGGCAGGCTGCGCGCCTGGTCGGTCTCGTCGGCCGGGGTGCTGCTATTCAGTTGTGAAGTCGGATGTCAGAGCTGTACCCCGCCGGCGGCCAGGTCGAGCTCGAGCTGGCGCGTCTCTTCGGGGGAGAGCTCGACGAGCGGCAGCCGCAGCGGGCCGGCGGGCAGGCCCTGGAGAGCCAGTGCCGCCTTGGTGGTGATCACGCCCTGGGTGCGGAACATACCCGTGAAGACGGGCAGCAGCTTCTGGTGGATCTCGGTGGCCTTCTGCACGTCACCGCCCCGGTGCGCGTCGATCAGGGCCCGCAGCTCGGGTGTGACGACGTGGCCGACGACGGAGACGAAGCCGATCGCGCCCACGGACAGGAGCGGCAGGTTGAGCATGTCGTCGCCGGAGTACCAGGCGAGGCCGCTGCGGGCGATGGCCCAGCTGGCACGGCCGAGGTCGCCCTTGGCGTCCTTGTTGGCGACGATCCGCGGGTGGCTCGCGAGGCGGACGATCGTCTCGGTGTCGATGGGGACGCCGCTGCGGCCGGGGATGTCGTAGAGCATCACGGGCAGGCCGGTGGAATCGGCGATCGCCGTGAAGTGGCGGAGCAGGCCCTCCTGCGGCGGCTTGTTGTAGTACGGGGTGACCGCCAGCAGGCCGTGGGCGCCGGCGCGCTCCGCGGCGCGGGCGAGGTCGATGCTGTGACGGGTGTCGTTGGTGCCGATGCCGGCGACGACATGGGCACGGTCTCCGACCGCCTCCAGCACGGCCCGTACGAGCTGGTCTTTCTCCGCGTCGCTGGTGGTGGGCGACTCGCCGGTGGTCCCGTTGATGACCAGACCGTCGTTGCCGGCGTCCACAAGGTGGGCGGCGAGGCGCTGGGCGCCCGCGATGTCGAGTGCGCCGTCCGCCGTGAAGGGCGTGACCATGGCGGTGAGGACCCGCCCGAAGGGGATCTGCGGAGTGGAGATCGGAGCCATGGGTAACACGCTACTCGCTGCTCTGTGCAGGGTGTCCCCTCGGGGGACGTGACGTACGACGTGGCATGCGGAACCCGGCACTGCCTGCTCGGGGGTTCAAGCAGTGCCGGGTCCGTTTGATCAGCCTAGATGAACTTCACGAAACGCCGCAATACGGACACTTCGCCAGGGGTTACGTACATCTGTGCCCCTCCGGCCGGGGGCCCCGGCTCAGGGGGCGACGCGGCCGTTCGCGTTGAAGGCCGCGTACGTCAGGGGCATGAGCCGCGCCCAGTGCTCCTCCATCTTCTCGCCGACCATCTCGATCTCCCGCTGGGGGAAGGACGGCACCCGGGCGTCCTCGTGCTGGGTGCGCAGGCCGAGGAAGTGCATCAGCGACCGCGCGTTGCAGGTCGCGTACATCGACGAGAACAGGCCGACGGGGAGGACGGCGCGGGCCACCTCGCGGGCCACGCCGGCCGCCAGCATCTCCTGGTAGGCCTCGTAGGCGTGCAGATAGGTGTCCTCCATGACGCGGCCGGTCAGCTCCTGCTGCGCCTGCGTGCCCTCGACGAAGACGTACTTGCCGGGGCGGCCCTCCTGGACCAGCTTGCGCTCGGCGTCCGGGACGTAGAAGACCGGTTCGAGCTGCCGGTAGCGGCCGGACTCCTCGTTGTAGGAATTGTGTACGACGAATCCGTCCGCGATGAAGTTGTGGTGCGGCGGCGGCATGGAGATGTCGTAGGTCATCTCCTCCCCGTCGGGCATGACGGAGAGCACGGCTTCCCAGCGCACGCCGTTCTGCAGGGCGCGGCGGCGCTCCCCGATCGGTACGCCTTCGCTGTTGCTCTTCCGCTGGTGGCACGACCTGCAGGCCGGCCTCAGATTCGAGGGGTCGAGCGCCTTGGTCAGATCGGCGTCCACCGGGACGACGTGATCCAGCTCCAGGTCCGGCGCCTCGAATTTCTCGTCGCAGAGATAGCAGAGGTCCACCGGAGCGATCAGTTCCGCACGCTGCTCGGTGGTCCAGATCTGGATGCCCTCGCGCAGGCGCTTCGGGATACCCACCCGCTCCCCGACGCCCACGCGGCCCAACCGCCCGACCCGGTCGCCCGGGCGGAGATCGCCGGCGCGAACCCAGCCGTCGGGCGTCCACACCCGGTGGTCCGCGGTGCACCTCAGAGCCTTGCCGTTCGTCGTCGACACCTTGAGGATCGGCTTCACGCCGGACTCGAAGACATCGACCATGGGTGCCTTCTCCGCCAGCCCGGTCTCCAGGTCGATGGTGTCGGCCAGAAGGTTCTGGCAGGACTTCAGCTGGCGCGTCCGGCCCAGGGAATCGGGTACGCCGACCTTCCAGTCCCGGTAGATGTCCGCGATGCGCTTGGCCTTGCCGTTCTTGCCGGTGCCGACGCGGATCATGGCATCCCCCGGCAGGCACCAGCCCACCCGGTGGCGCATGAACTCGCGGAAGACGAAGATCGGGGCGCTGATGAAGAAGGTCATCGAGTTGTGCTCGAACGGGCTGCCGTGGCGGTCGCGCATCAGGTAGTTGATGAGCCCCTTGGAGCGCTCCGGGTCCTTGGAGAGCTCGTCGAGGGACTGCTCGCCCGCGGTGGAGACGCGTGCCGCCCACAGCACGTCCGAGTCGCCGGCGGTGTGCTTCACCAGCTCGACCGTGACGTCGCTGCGGAAGCTCGGCTTGACGTCGGCGGGGGTGTCGGCCACGGAGGGGTCCTTCCAGTGAGGGCAACAGCGGCCCAGTGAGGGCAACGGCGGCGCTCACCTTAACGAGCGCGTGGACCGGCCCGTTTCCCGGGGTCGCGAGAAAAGATCCCGAATCGGGCACCAAATGCGCCCTGCGCACGTCTGTACGGATAGCAGCGGAAAGCGGCGGCCCCCAGGGTCCGGCGCCTCCGCCCCACGACCGTCCGTCACGTCCCCGAGGAGACCCCGCTATGTCCACCGTCCGCCGACCTCTCGGCGGTGCCCGCAGGCGCGAGGCCGTCCCGTTCACGTTCGTCGCCGAGGCGGACGCCTTCCGCAGCAATGTCGCGCCCCCGCCCAGACAGCGCCCGAGCGCGTCGCAGGTGCTGGGGCGCGTGATGATCGGGCTGACACTCGTCGGCGGCCTGGTGGGCTCGCTCCTCTTCGGCATACCGGCCCTGGAGTCCCCGGCGGACCCGGGCCACTCCCAGACCTCCGAGGCGTCCCAGGGGCGCTGAGGAGGGTCGTTCCGGGGCGTGCGCGGCGCGCCCCGGACCCCGGGGGTGGTTCCTCCTCCCGCGCCTCGGTAGCCTCACCGGGCACAGCCCCAATTGAGCGTGCACCGCCCCCGTGAGCGTGCTGGTGAGTGAGGATCCGTCGTGCCCCTGCCCTTTCTGACGGCCGATCGTGCTTTTGACACGCAAGAGGACGACGTCGCACTGCCCTTCGACGACCACGACGCATGGCGCCGGCCGTACCGCCCGGGCCCGTGGCGGGTCGGCGTGGCGGCCGTGCTGCTGCTCCTCGCGTCGTTCGTCTTCATCGCCGCGATGATCATCGCCTTCGCGGGCGCTCTGTCCGGCGCGGCGGTGTGCATGGGGCTGGGCGGGCTGATCGTCGCCGCCGCGCTCCGGCTGCTGCGCATGGGCGCGTGGGTGAGCCGGCACGGTGTGCGCCGGGTCGGCTTCCTCCGCACCGCGACCCTCCCGTGGAACCGGACGACGGCCCTGCGGACCGTGCAGCAGCCGGTGCGCTGGCTGGGGCTGCCGCGGACGGTGCAGGGGCAGGCCCTGATGCTCGTGACGCAGGGCGGCGAGCAGATCCCGCTGCTCACCGACCACAACGCCGACTTCCTGTCCCGCCTGGAGGCGTTCGACCGCGCGGCCGACACGGTCGAGGCATGGGGCGCGGAGTACCGCGACGCGTAGGCGCGCGCCCGCCGCACCTCGCGTGGTGCTCTGCTGCCCCGGACCGTGCGGTCCGGGGAGCAGAGCACCATGACGGGCGGTGCGGCCCGGGGAGTCAGTGCGCGACGGGCCGGCCGTCGTGCAGGGCGATCGCGCGCTGCATGGCCTTGCGGGCCCGCGGGGTGTCCCGGGCGTCGTGGTACGCGACGGCCAGCCGGAACCAGCAGCGCCAGTCGTCCGGCGTGTCCTCCGTCTCCGCGCGGCGGCGGGCGAAGACCTCGTCGGCGGAGTCGCGGTCGATGCGTCCGCCCGGGGTGCGCACCAGTTCGTCGACGGGCAGGCCGCCCTCGGCCTCCAGTTCGGCGGCCAGGCGGTTGGCCCTGGTCACGAACTGGGTGTTCTTCCAGAGGAACCAGACGCCGATCAGCGGCAGCACGAGCACGGCCACGCCGAAGGTGACCGTCAGCAGGGTGCCGTGGCGGAGGAGGACGACGCCCCGGCCTCCGACCAGGACGAAGTAGACGACCAGGACGGCCGCCGTGACGAAGTACGTGATCCGTGCGCGCATCGCGGACACCCTCAGCCGAGGTCCAGGAAGTGCTCCAGGCCGATGGTGAGGCCGGGAGCGGAGACGACGCGGCGCACGCCGAGGAGGATGCCCGGCATGAAGCTGCTGTGGTGCAGCGAGTCGTGCCGGATGGTCAGGGTCTCGCCCTCGCCGCCGAGGAGGACCTCCTGGTGGGCCAGGAGTCCGCGCAGTCGCACGGCGTGCACCGGGACGCCGTCCACGTCGGCGCCCCGGGCGCCGTCCAGGGCGCTCACCGTGGCGTCCGGCTGCGGGGGGCACCCGGCCTCGGCGCGCGCGGCCGCGATGAGCTGCGCGGTGCGCGTGGCGGTGCCGGAGGGTGCGTCGGCCTTGTTCGGGTGGTGCAGCTCGACGACCTCGGCGGACTCGAACCAGCGCGCCGCCTGCTGGGCGAACTTCATGGTGAGCACCGCGCCGATGGAGAAGTTCGGTGCGATGAGCACACCGGTCTCCGGGGAGGCCGCGAGCGAGGTGCCGAGCTGCGCGAGCCGCTCCTCGGTCCAGCCGGTGGTGCCGACGACCGCGTGGATGCCGTGGCGGACGCAGAAGTCGAGGTTCCCCATCACCGAGGCGGGGGTGGTGAGCTCGACGACGACCTGGGCGCCCGAGTCCACCAGGGACTCCAGCTTGTCGCCCCGGCCGAGGGCGCCGACCAGCTCCAGGTCCTCGGCCCCCTCCACGGCCTGTACGGCCTCCGAGCCGATACGGCCCTTGGCTCCGAGAACGGCCACGCGCAGCTTGCTCATGGGTTGCTTCCTCACGGGTTCGGGGGGTTCGCGTGCGGGGCCCGCACGTCCGGGGGCGGGTGCGGGGTCCGGGTGCCCGCGGGCACCCGGACCCCGCGGCTCAGGCGACGGCTTCCTGCAGGCGGTCCGCCTGCTTGTCCCGCAGCGGGCCGATGACGGCCAGGGACGGGCGGCCGCCGAGGACGTCGGCGGCCACCGCGCGCACCTGGTCGGGTGTGACGGCGGCTATCTCGGCGAGCATGTCGTCGACCGACATCTGGGAGCCCCAGCACAGTTCGCTCTTGCCGATGCGGTTCATCAGCGCGCCGGTGTCCTCCAGGCCGAGGACCGTGGAGCCGGAGAGCTGCCCGATCGCCCGGGAGATCTCGTCGTCCGGCAGGCCCTCGGAGGCGACCCGGTCGAGTTCGCCGCGGCAGATCTTCAGCACGTCGTGCACCTGGCCGGGCCGGCAGCCCGCGTAGACGCCGAAGAGGCCGGTGTCGGCGAAGCCCGAGGTGTACGAGTACACGCTGTAGGCCAGGCCGCGCTTCTCCCGGACCTCCTGGAAGAGCCGGGAGGACATCCCGCCGCCGAGGGCGGTGTTGAGCACGCCCAGCGCCCAGCGGCGGTCGTCGGTGCGGGCGAGGCCGGGCATGCCGAGGACGACGTGCGCCTGCTCGGTGCGCCGGTTGAGGTGCTCGACCCGGCCCGCGGTGCGCAGGGCGCGGCTGCCGTCGCGCGGCGGGGTGGGCGCGGCCGCCGGGTCGCCGAGGGCGCCGGCCTTCTCGAAGGCGCGGCGGACCTGGCGGACGACAGTCGCGTGGTCGACGTTGCCGGCCGCGGCGACGACCAGGCGGGTCGGGTCGTAGTGCTTGCGGTAGAAGCGTCGCACCCGGTCCGCGGTGAGGGCGTTGACCGTGTCGACCGTGCCGAGGACCGGCCGGCCGAGCGGGGAGTCGCCGAACATGGTGTGCGCGAACAGGTCGTGCACGCAGTCGCCGGGGTCGTCCTCGGTCATCGCGATCTCCTCCAGGATGACGCCGCGTTCGGCGTCCACGTCCTCCTGGCGGATCAGCGAGCCGGTCAGCATGTCGCAGACCACGTCGATGGCGAGCGGCAGGTCCGTGTCGAGGACCCGCGCGTAGTAGCAGGTGTACTCCTTGGCGGTGAAGGCGTTCATCTCGCCGCCGACCGCGTCGATCGCGGAGGAGATGTCGAGCGCCGAGCGCCGGTGCGTGCCCTTGAACAGCAGGTGTTCGAGGTAGTGCGTGGCGCCGCCGAGGGAGGGGGTCTCGTCGCGGGAGCCGACGTTGGCCCAGATCCCGAAGGTGGCGGAGCGGACGGAGGGCAGCGTCTCGGTGACCACGCGCAGCCCGCCGGGGAGCACGGTGCGCCGTACGGTGCCGATGCCGTCGCGGCCCTTGAGCAGGGTTTGGGTACGGGCGACGGCCCGCGCCTCCGGGGAGGTGCGGGCCGTCGTCTGCGAACTACGGGACGTCACTGCTGGGCGTCGTCCTTCTTCTCGTCCTCTTCGCCCTCGATCACGGGGATCAGGGAGAGCTTGCCGCGCGAGTCGATCTCGGCGATCTCGACCTGGACCTTGGAGCCCACACCGAGCACGTCCTCGACGTTCTCGACGCGCTTGCCGCCGGCCAGCTTGCGGATCTGGGAGATGTGCAGCAGGCCGTCCTTGCCCGGGAGCAGGGAGACGAACGCGCCGAACGTGGTCGTCTTGACGACCGTGCCCAGGTAGCGCTCGCCGACCTCCGGCATGGTCGGGTTGGCGATGCCGTTGATCGTGGCGCGGGCGGCCTCGGCGGCCGGGCCGTCGGCGGCACCGATGTAGATGGTGCCGTCGTCCTCGATCGTGATCTCGGCGCCGGTGTCCTCCTGGATCTGGTTGATCATCTTGCCCTTGGGGCCGATGACCTCACCGATCTTGTCCACGGGGATCTTGACGGTGATGATCCGCGGGGCGTTGGGGGACATCTCGTCCGGGGTGTCGATCGCTTCCATCATCACGTCGAGGATGTGGAGGCGGGCGTCGCGGGCCTGCTTGAGGGCCGCGGCCAGGACGGAGGCCGGGATGCCGTCCAGCTTGGTGTCGAGCTGGAGGGCGGTGACGAACTGCTTGGTGCCGGCGACCTTGAAGTCCATGTCGCCGAAGGCGTCCTCCGCACCGAGGATGTCGGTGAGGGCGACGTAGTGCGTCTTGCCGTCGATCTCCTGGGAGATCAGGCCCATGGCGATACCCGCGACGGGGGCCTTGAGGGGCACACCGGCGTTCAGCAGCGACATGGTGGAGGCGCAGACCGAGCCCATGGACGTCGAACCGTTGGAGCCGAGGGCCTCGGACACCTGGCGGATCGCGTAGGGGAACTCCTCGCGGGTCGGCAGGACCGGCACGATCGCGCGCTCGGCGAGCGCGCCGTGGCCGATCTCGCGGCGCTTCGGCGAGCCGACGCGGCCGGTCTCGCCGACGGAGTACGGCGGGAAGTTGTAGTTGTGCATGTAGCGCTTGCGCGTCACCGGGGAGAGGGTGTCGAGCTGCTGCTCCATGCGCAGCATGTTCAGCGTGGTGACGCCCAGGATCTGGGTCTCGCCGCGCTCGAACAGTGCCGAGCCGTGCACGCGCGGGATGGCCTCGACCTCGGCGGCCAGGGTACGGATGTCCGTGATCCCGCGGCCGTCGATGCGGACCTTGTCCTTGATGACGCGCTCGCGGACCAGGGCCTTGGTGAGGCTGCGGTAGGCGGCGGAGATCTCCTTCTCGCGGCCCTCGAAGGCCGGGAGGAGCTTCTCGCCGGCCAGCGCCTTGACGCGGTCCAGCTCGGCCTCGCGCTCCTGCTTGCCGGCGATCGTCAGTGCCTGGGCGAGCTCGCCCTTGACCGCGTCGGACAGGGCGGCGTAGACGTCGTCCTCGTAGTCGAGGAAGACGGGGAACTCGCCCTCGGGCTTGGCGGCCTTGGCGGCGAGGTCCGACTGCGCCTTGCACAGGACCTTGATGAACGGCTTCGCGGCCTCGAGGCCCGCGGCCACGACCTCCTCGGTCGGCGCCTCGGCGCCGCCCTTGACGAGCTCGATGGTCCTCTCGGTGGCCTCGGCCTCGACCATCATGATCGCGACGTCGCCGTCCTCCAGGACGCGGCCCGCGACGACCATGTCGAAGACGGCGTCCTCGAGCTCGGTGTGCGTCGGGAAGGCGACCCACTGGCCCTTGATCAGGGCGACCCGGGTGCCGCCGATCGGGCCGGAGAAGGGCAGGCCGGCCAGCTGCGTGGAGCAGGAGGCGGCGTTGATGGCGATCACGTCGTAGAGGTGATCGGGGTTGAGCGCCATGATCGTCTCGACGATCTGGATCTCGTTGCGCAGGCCCTTCTTGAAGGAGGGGCGCAGCGGGCGGTCGATCAGGCGGCAGGTGAGGACCGCGTCCTCGGAGGGGCGGCCCTCCCGGCGGAAGAAGGAGCCGGGGATCTTGCCGGCCGCGTACATCCGCTCCTCGACGTCCACCGTGAGGGGGAAGAAGTCGAGCTGGTCCTTGGGCTTCTTGGAAGCGGTGGTGGCCGACAGCACCATGGTGTCGTCGTCCAGGTAGGCCACGGCGGAGCCGGCGGCCTGACGGGCCAGGCGGCCCGTCTCGAAGCGGATGGTGCGGGTGCCGAAGGAGCCGTTGTCGATGACGGCCTCGGCGTAGTGGGTCTCGTTCTCCACTAGCGGTGTCTCCTACGTATCGTCTTTGCGCCCGGCTCCCGTGTGGTGCCGGGCGGTGTACGGAGAAGCGCGCCTTGGATGCGGGCCGGTCTTCGATCGAAGCACCCGGATCGGGGCACCTGAGGCGGTGCGTCCGGGGGCCACTACCGAGGACCGGCGGCGAGGAGGCGGCTTCCCTCTCGTCTGTATTCAGCCGGCGCACTCTGATGGGTGCACTGGTGACCAGACTAGTTGCCACGCCACCGGTCGCGCACGTACAACGGCGCGGGTCCGGCGGTGTGCGCGGCGGTGGTGGGGGTGTCCTGCCTGGTCAGCGACCGGCGGCCGGAGGCTGCCGGTACGGCGAAGGGAGCGGCCCCCGGCAGTGGGAACCGCTCCCTTCGACGCGCCTTACTTGGCGCCGCCGGCCGCGCCGCGGCGGATGCCGAGGCGGTCGACCAGCGTACGGAAGCGCTGGATGTCCTTCTTGGCCAGGTACTGCAGCAGGCGGCGGCGCTGGCCGACCAGGATCAGCAGACCACGACGGGAGTGGTGGTCGTGCTTGTGGGTCTTGAGGTGCTCGGTCAGGTCCGAGATGCGGCGGGACAGCATCGCGACCTGGACCTCGGGGGAGCCGGTGTCGCCCTCCTTGGTGCCGAACTCGCTGATGATCTGCTTCTTCGTAGCGGCGTCGAGAGACACTCGGTACTCCTCATGGTGTTCGATGCGCCCGCGAGTGCCCCTGGTCTCTGTCTCAGGGGAGCTTCCGTGACTCGGAGGGCGGGGTCCGATGAGCGCTGCTCCCAGGTTTCCGGGAAGGATTCCGGGAGCGCGTACACAAACGGCCGCAGTCAGAGTACCAGGCGGTTCAGGAGGTCAGTGCCCGGATGGAGTGGTACACGCCGAAGACCGCGAGGCACAGCGGGATCAGCGTGAGCAGCACAAACGTCTCGGCGACCTCCAGGAAGCGGCCCCAGAACGGGGTCACCCCGGTGCGCGGCACCACCAGTCCGATCGCGGTGAGGACGGCGGCGACGCCGGCGACGGCCGCGGAGAGCCAGATGGTGCGGACGTCCAGGGCGGTGCCCTGGCCGCGCAGCGCGTCCTGGATCATCCCGGCGGGCGGGTTCAGGCAGAGGCCGAGGCCGAGGAGGACCAGGGCGGCGAGACCGGCCGCCAGCGCGCAGCCGACCTGGGCGGTGTAGCGGAACAGATGGGCGCGCATCAGCATCGCGATGCCGGTGGCGAGGGCCAGGAGCTGCGCCCAGACACTGCCGGAGAAGCCGAGGACGGCCGAGGCGCCGACCGCGACCAGGGCGCAGCCGCCGACCAGGCCGACCAGCAGCTCGTGGCCCCGGCGGGCCTGGGCGGCGATACGGGCCGCGTCCACCGGACCCTGCGGCTCCGGCTCGTCGTCGTAGCCGCCGACCGGGGTGCGGGGCGGTTCGAAGCCGATCGGCAGCCGGGCGAAGCGGGTGGAGAGGCCGGGCAGGAAGGCGAGGGAGCCGACGGCGAGCGGCGCGCAGACCGCCGCGGTCTCCGAGGGGGTGAGGTCGGTCAGTACGGCGACGAAGGTGACGACCAGGCCGACGGCGGAGGCGAAGACGAAGGCGACGAACGGTCCGTCGCCCGCCGGGGCCACCAGCATCAGGATCACCGAGCAGAGCAGGACGGCGGCGCAGGCCAGCAGGAACTGGAGCTTGCCGATGCCCTCGCCCCGGGCGAGCGGCAGCAGCCCGGAGCCCGCGACGGCCGCGTTGGCCATCGCGCCGAGGCCGATCGCGACGGCCGAGCCGCGGTCCTCGTACACCCGGACGCGGACGCCGGCGAGGGCGAGGAGGAGGACGGCGCCCACGGTGGCGAGGATGCCGGGCAGGCCGTGCATGTCGTGCCGGGGGTCGGCCGACCAGAGGACGAAGGCGAGCAGGACCAGCAGCACCGAGCCGGCGACCAGGCCCGCGCCGCGCATCAGGGCGTCGGTCCACAGGGTGCGGTCGCGGGCCACGGCCTGGGCGACGGCGTCGGAGACGTCGTCGAAGACCGCGGGCGGCAGCGACTCGGCGAAGGGCCGCAGGGAGAGCAGTTCGCCGTCGAGGATGCGCTGCGCGGCCAGTGAGCGGCCGCCGTCGAGGACGGTTCCGTCGCGGCGGACGAGGTGGTAGCCGACGGGGGCGCCCTGGGCGGGCGTCTGGCCGGACAGGCGCAGGATCTCCGGGTAGAGGTCCGCGACCGCGATGTCCTCGGGCAGGGCGACGTCCACGCGGCCGTCCGGCGCCACGACCGTGACCCGGCAGAATCCGGTGCCGGCGGACACGGTCGCGGGTGCGGGCCGACCGGCTCCGGCGGCCGTCGCTGGGGCCGTCATACTCACCTGTCTGATCCCCCTCGTGGTGGTCTGGGCCGGCTGGCCCGGCATGCACTGCGAATGACCCGTTTTTTGCGGTAGTTCACGGGTGCGCAAACACGTCGCGCCACCCTACCGCCCACCCTCCCGGTGCTACGCAAGTAGGATCCCTCCCCGCGGATGGAACCCGTCGCCACGGGGGCGCCGACCGAGAGATTCCGTCCGGCAAGGGATTGGGTGAGCTGTGAGCCAGATCGTCGTCAAGCGCCCACCGCGGGCCCTGCCGTCCGAAGTTCCGGGCGAGGCGGTGCATCTGCAACCCCCGCCGGAACTGCCCCGGGGGCAGCAGGAGGGCGCGCTGATGCAGCTCCTGCCGATGCTGGGCATGGGCGGTTCGGTCGTCTTCTTCTTCATGACGCCGAACCCGATCATGCGCATCATGGGCATGGTGATGATCGCGTCCACGGTGGCGATGGCGATCGCGATGCTGGTGCGCTACCGGCGCGGCACCCAGGGGCAGTTGGCCGACATCCGGCGGGACTACCTCAAGTACCTCAACACCACCCGCCGCGCGGTGCTCCGCACGGCCCGGCTCCAGCGGGACGCCCAGTACTACCTGCACCCCTCCCCCGAACAGCTGTGGGCCCTGGTGGCCGAGGGCAGCCGGGTGTGGGAACGGCGCATCGGCGACGACGACTTCGCCCAGGTCCGCATCGGGCTGGGCAGCCAGCAGCTGGCGACCCCGCTGATCGCCCCCGAGACGGCCCCCGTCGACGACCTGGAGCCCCTGGCGGCGGGCGCCATGCGGCAGTTCCTCGACGCGCACGGCACCCTGGACAACCTGCCGATGGCGGTGTCCCTGCGGGCCTTCTACCACCTGACCGTGAGCGGGGACGCGGAGTCCGCGCGCGCGGCCGTGCGGGCGATGGTCGGCTCGTTGGCCGCGCTGCACTCCCCCGAGGACCTGGTGGTCGCCGTGGGGGCGGGTGCCGGGTCCGCCCGGCACTGGGAGTGGGCCAAGTGGCTCCCCCACTGCCAGGCGTCCGGCCCCGGGGACGGCGCCGGCACCCGGCGGCTGATCACCTCCGACCCCCGGGACCTCCAGGACCTGCTGACCGTCCCGCTGGAGGGCCGCCCCCGCTTCCAGGGCAGCGGCCACCCGCTGCTGGACCAGCCGCACATCGTCGTCGTCCTCGACGGCGTCCCGGTGCCGGGGACCTCCGCGCTTGCAGCGCCCGAAGGGCTCCAGGGCGTGACCATCATCGAGCTCGTCCCCGGCGAGCCGTCCGGGGCGCGCGGCGGGCTCTCCGTCACCGTCCGCCCCGACGCCCTGCGGCTGGAGTCCGGCCACGGCCTCGTCTACGACGGCACCCCGGACCTGCTCGGGCCCGAGGCCGCGGAGGCGCTGGCCCGGCAACTGGCGCCGCTGCGCGCCGGTGCGGGCTCGGACGACGACGAACCGCTGCTCGCCAACCTGGACTTCACCGATCTGCTCAACCTCGGCGACGCGGCCTCCGTCGACGTCACCCGCACCTGGCGGCCGCGCTCGCAGTCCGAGCGGCTGCGGGTGCCGATCGGCGTCGGCGAGGACGGCTCCCCCGTGATGCTGGACCTCAAGGAGGCCGCGCAGGAGGGCATGGGCCCGCACGGGCTGTGCGTCGGCGCCACCGGCTCCGGCAAGTCCGAGCTGCTGCGCACCCTGGTCCTCGGCCTCGCGGTCACCCACTCGTCGGAGACCCTGAACTTCGTCCTCGCCGACTTCAAGGGCGGCGCGACCTTCGCGGGCATGTCGCAGATGCCGCACGTCGCCGCGGTGATCACCAACCTGGCCGACGACCTGACCCTGGTCGACCGCATGGGCGACTCCATCCGCGGTGAGCTCAACCGCCGTCAGGAGATGCTGCGGGACGCCGGCAACTACGCCAACATCCACGACTACGAGAAGGCGCGCGCCGCCGGCGCCGCCCTCCAGCCGATCCCCTCGCTCGTCCTCGTCATCGACGAGTTCAGCGAACTGCTCACCGCCAAGCCGGACTTCATCGAGATGTTCGTCCAGATCGGCCGTATCGGCCGGTCCCTGGGCGTGCATCTGCTGCTGGCGTCCCAGCGGCTGGAGGAGGGGCGGCTGCGGGGCCTGGAGACCTATCTCTCGTACCGGATCGGTCTGCGGACCTTCTCGGCGGCCGAGTCCCGCGCGGCGATCGGCGTGCCGGACGCGTACCAGCTGCCCAATGTGCCGGGTTCGGGCTTCCTGAAGTTCGGCACCGACGAGATGGTGCGCTTCAAGGCCGCGTACGTCTCCGGTGTCTACCGCACCAACCAGCACGCCGCCGTCCCCGGCGGGCCGCTGCCCGTGGACCGCCGGCCCGCGCTGTTCACGGCCGCCCCCGTCCCGGTCCGGTATGTGCAGGCCGCGCAGCAGCCGCAGGTACCGGACGCGCGCTCCGAGGACGACGCGCTCGCCGACACGGTGCTCGACGTCATCGTGCGCCGCCTCGAGGGGCGGGGGGCGGAGGCGCACCAGGTGTGGCTGCCGCCGCTGGACAACCCGCCGTCCCTGGACGAGATCCTGCCCGGCCTCGCGCAGGTGGAGGGCCGGGGGCTGACCCAGCCCGGGTACGAGGGGGCGGGCAAGCTCGTCGTCCCGCTGGGCGTCGTGGACAAGCCGTTCGAGCAGCGGCGCGACACCCTGTACCGCGACTTCTCCGGCGCGGCCGGCCATATGCAGATCATCGGCGGCCCGCAGTCCGGCAAGTCGACCCTGCTGCGGAGCCTGATCGCGGCCTTCGCCCTCACCCACACCCCGCACGAGGTGCAGTTCTACGGCCTCGACTTCGGTGGCGGCAGCCTCTCCTCGGTGTCCGGTCTCCCCCACGTCGGCTCGATCGCCTCCCGGCTCGACCCGGAGCGGGTCCGGCGCACGGTGGCCGAGGTGTACGGGGTGATGGCCCGGCGCGAGGAGTACTTCCGCAGCGCGGGCATCGACTCCATCGCCACCTACCGGCGGCTGCGCGCCCGGGGCGACATCTCGGTGGCGGACCAGCCGTGGGGCGACGTCTTCCTGGTGATCGACGGCTGGGGCAACTTCCGCACCGACTACGAGGGGCTGGAGAACGCGGTCGTCGACATCGCGGCGCGCGGGCTCGGCTACGGCATCCATGTGATCCTCACGGCGTCCCGGTCGATGGAGGTGCGCTCCAACGTCAAGGACCACCTGATGAACCGGCTGGAGCTGCGGCTCGGTGACGTCATGGACTCCGAGGTGGACCGCAAGATCGCCGTCAATGTGCCGCCGGGTGTGCCGGGACGCGGTCTGGTACCGGAGAAGCTGCACTTCATGGCCGCGGTGCCGCGGATCGACGGCATCCACTCGGACAGTGACCTGGCCGAGGCGACGGCGGCGATGACGCAGGAGGTCGCCCGGCACTGGACGGCCCCGCCCGCGCCGCAGGTGCGGCTGCTGCCGCGCGAACTGCCCGCGCACAGCCTGCCCGCCGGGTCCGCCGAGCCCCGGCGCGGGCTGGCGTTCGGCATCGACGAGAACAACCTGGCGCCGGTCTTCGTGGACTTCGACCGGGACCCGTTCTTCCTGGTCTTCGGCGAGAGCGAGTCGGGCAAGTCGAACCTGCTGCGGCTGCTGATCAAGCAGATCACCGAGCGCTACGACGGCAGCGAGGCCAAGTTCTTCGTCATCGACAACCGGCGCGCGCTGCTGGACGTCACGCCCGCCTCGCACCTGGCCGAATACGTGCCGATGTCCAACAACATGGACCACCACGTGGACGCGATGGCGGACCTGATGCAGCGCCGCACACCGTCGGCGGACGTGACCGCGCAGCAGCTGCGGGACCGGAGTTGGTGGCAGGGCCCGTACGTGTACGTGGTCGTCGACGACTACGACCTGGTGTCCACGTCCAGCGGCAACCCGCTGGCGAAGCTGACGGAGCACCTGCCGTTCGCCCGGGACGTGGGCGTCCGCTTCATCATCGCGCGGAGCGCGGCGGGCGCGAGCAGGTCGACGTACGAACCGTTCATGCAGCGGATGATGGAACTGGGCGCGCAGGGCCTGCTCCTGTCGGGCGACCCGCAGGAGGGCGACGTCCTCGGCACCCGCATGCGCCCGATGCCGCCGGGGCGGGGCATCTTCATGTCGCGCCAGCGGGGGAATCCGCTGGTGCAGACGGGGTGGCTGGGAGAGCCGGAGTGAGCCGTGGCCGGCAGCGGCGGGGGACGGAACGGACCTGCACCAAGTCCGCACAGGAACTCCGGACACCCCTCGCCGAGGGACCTTGTGGCGCCGCGTGACGGTCGGGAAGGGTGGGGCAGATGGCATGGGACGAGTGGGAACAGCTCAAGGCGTCGGCGGGCGGGAACGACTCGACGCGGATGCGGCTCAACGGGCCGGTGCTGCCCGACGACGCGCCCAATGCCGGTGGCCCCAACGGCGAACTGAACGTCCGGCAGCGGGACCTGGCGAAGATCGGTGACAACGCCTTCAAGCTCTACAACCGCCTCTGGAAGGAAGCCCGGGTCACCAGCACCGATGCCGCGGCCACCGACCTGGACGGCCAGGGGTTCGCCCTCGGCAAGGCCCTGAGGCACGTCTCGACGCGCTGGGACAAGCAGCTCGGCTCGGTCATGGACGCGTGCGCTCTGATCTCCAACCACATGGACTTCACCAAGAACGCGCACGCCGGCGACGAGGTCCACATCCAGCGGCACGTGAGCAGCATCCACACCCTGGACGCCGGGTTCGACGAGAACTGGGCGAAGCCGGGTGAGAAGAACGGGATCTACGGAACGAAGGACGCGAAGGACAAGGACTGACTCCTGATGGATTTCGACGCCCTGCACTCGGCCAACTTCACGCTCCTCGACGACACCGTCGGGGACTGGACCAGCATGATCACCAAGTTGGAGACGTTGCGGAAGGACGCCGAGGACGGTCTGCGCGGCCAGGCCAACTCCTCCGACTGGTCCGGCTACAACGCCACCGTCTCCCGTGAGTTCATCGGCAGGACGACCGGGGAGTTCGGCGACGCCGTCACCCAGGCGACCTCCGTCCGGAACATCATGCGGGACACCCGCGACGAGCTGAAGACGCAGCAGCGGCTCCTCAAGGAGGCCATCGAGCGCGGCCGGGCAAGAAAGCTCTCGGTGACCGCGAACGGCGGGGGCTTCACCGTGCGGGAGAACCCGGACGACAAGGCGCCCGGCGGGCAGAAGGACGTCGACGCCCTGCGGGACGAACTCCAGGGGATCCTCGACAGGGCGACCGAGATCGACACGACCGCGTCCATCTCCCTCAAGGCGCTGGTCGACCTCGCTGACTACGGCTTCTCGGACGCCAAGTACCGCGACCGCGACCAGGCGGCCGACGCCGTCAAGGAGGCGGAGCGGCTCGCGGACCTGGCGAAGAAGAAGCCGCAGGACATGACACCGGCGGACTTCGACGCGCTCGACGCGGGCCTGGACAAGCACTCGGGCGACCAGATCTTCGCCGAGCACTTCGCCACCACCCTGGGGCCGGAGGGGGTGCTGAGCTTCTGGGCGGGCCTCAACGACCCCCACGCGGCGTACAAGGTCGGCAGCGAGCGCGTCGACCAGTACGACGACCTCCAGAAGCATCTGAGCCTGACCCTCGCCACGGCGACCCAGGCTGACTCGCCGGAGATGTGGCGGTGGAAGTCGGACATGGTCGCCCTCGGCGACCAGCCGATCTCCAGGAACAGCACCACCATGGGCTTCCAGGTCATGAGCAACCTGATGCGCTGGGGCGGCTACGACGACGGCTTCCTGAACAGTTACGGGAGCAAGTTGATCGAGACCGAGAAGAAGATGACCGACAACGGTCGTCACGCTCCCATGGTCTGGCAGCACCTGGGGATGGACCCTCTGCTCAACCGGACGGGCACGGATTCGGGATCCGACCCGATGACGGGATTCCTCCGGGCACTGGCCAACAGCCCGGACGCGGCGACCGAGTTCTTCAACGGGGACTTCGTGACCAAGGACGAGGACCACGAGTTCGAAGAGGACGCCGACGGCAACGGCAAGAACGAGAAGCGCGAGCTGTCCAACTTCGACTACCTCTTCACGGAGCGGGACTGGCCCCAGGACAGGGACAGCAAAGGCGACGAGAGCATCACCGGGCGCAACAACCTCGCCATGGCGCTCGAGGCGGCGACGACCGGGCACCGGGCGGGCGAGATGCCGACGATCGACACGCCCGCCCACAACGAGGACCAGGCGAAACTGGTCGAGAGCATCTTCGGCGCCGTGTCGGAGGACCCGAAGCGCCTGACCGACCACGCGCACATGTCGGACAGCATGGGCCAGATCGCCGCCGAGTACATGCCGGACGTCCACCGGGGGCTGCACCCGGGGAAGGAGAACGAGGCGGCGCTCTTCCCACAGGCGGGAGCCTCGGCCTCGCTGAGCGAGCAGGACATCACGCGTTTCCTCTACACCGTGGGCCAGAACCCCGACGGCTACGCCGCCGTCAACGCCGGGCAGCACGGCTACACCACCTCGGTGATGGAGTACCACTTCGCCAACCCCGGGGCGTACCTGGCGGATCCCCACTACTCCGAGGCGGACAACCTCAAGAAGTCGATCGAGGACATCGCCAGGGTCGCGGGCGAGATCGAGGGCACCATCGGCACCGGGCGCGCGTACGCGAACGAGGTCGAAGGCGGCGCGAAGGACGCGGAGTTCAACGACTCCCTCACGAACGCGAGCACCTGGGTGAGCAGTGGTGTGGGCATCGGTATCGGCCTGGCCACGGCGCCGGTCGCGGGCCCGGGCGGCATCGTGGCCGGCGGCCTCGCCGGTACCGCCGCCAGTGAGATCCTCGGGTCCATCTCCGAGGGGCTGGTGAAGGACAGTTCGGGCGAGGTGATCTACCGGAACGGCAAGGAGATCAACGACACCCGCGAGTCCACGTACACACTGATCGAGTCGGCGGCCCAGAAGGCCGGAGAGGCCGCGAAGAACCCGTCCCCGCACATCGTGTCCTCGGCCGCGACCGCCGCCGAACAGGGGTTCAACAACGCCAAGACCAATGTCGCGGACTTCTGCGACGGTCAGGGAGTCCCCAAGGCACTGGACAAGGAGGGCTAGACCGGTGAACGGCTTGTCCAGGAAGCTGGTCCTCCTCATCGCGGTGATCGCCGTCGTCGGCGCGGCCTCGGCCGTCGCCTACGTCGGTGGGTTCCCGCCCTTCGAGAGGCGTGGAGACATCAGCGCCGAGAGCGTGTGCGAAACGCTGGGGGACGGCGAGGCAGCGGCCTCGGAGCTGGCGGAGGTCCTGCCGGACGAGCCGGAGTACTCCTTCGAGGACCGGATCGACGGCCGGACGGTGACGCAGGGAGGTTCGAGCTTCACCGCCGACTGCCTGGTCCGGGGAGGCGGGAGTGTGCTGCTCAGTGCCCGGACCCAGATGATGGTCGCCGATCCGGACCGGGACTGGGCGGCCGAAGCCCTCGGAGACTACTCCGCCGCCGAGCGGGCCGACTCCTTCGAGGCGGGCTCCATGGGCGTGTTGGCGGGCGGCAGGGCCGCGGTGCTGGTGCCCTGCTCCGCGCCCGGCAGCGTGATCGGGGGCAGCTACAGCCTGAGCGTCGTGGTCGACCTCAAGCAGCAGGACGCCTCGGCGGCGGAGCGGGTACGGCAGGGGCTGGCCGACCTGGCCGTGGGCGCCGCGCGGTACGCGCACCGGGCGGCGGGGTGCGACGTGCCGTCACGGCTGCCGTCGGCGTCGCCGCGGCTCGGCGGCGGAGCGTAGCGCGGGGTGGGCACCCCTCGCGCGTGCCCACCCCGGATCGTCGTGCTGCTACTGCCAGTCGCTCTGCGGCTCAGGCGAAGTAGCTGGCGGCCTTCTTGTCGCCGCCCATGTAGTCACCGCCGGCGCGGGCGACGATGGCCGTGATCTGCGTCAGGGCCTGGTGGATGTCCTGCGCTTCCTTGTCCCAGATGGCCTGCTGCTCCGTGTAGAAGGTGTGCGCCTCACCCTCCCAGCCGGCGGCCACGGTCGCGACCGCGGTCTTGATGTCCTGGAGGTCCTGCTCCAGCTTCTTCGCCTGGTTGCCGAGAATGGTCGCGGTCGCGTCGAGGGCGCCGTACCTGACGACCAGCTCGTCGTAAGAGTTCATTGCCATGATTCGCTCATCTCGTCTCTCGTCGAACGCGGCCTCGGCCCGGGGCGCCCGGGAGCCGCGTCGGGCGTCCTGCTAGAGGTTGCTGAGGTTGGACGGGGCCGGCGTGCTGGCCCCGAGGTTCACGTTGATGCTCTGCACCGCGGCGCGGATGTCGTCTTCCGTGCCGCCCTTGATCTTGCGCGAGGCGCTCATGGCTTCGAGGTACTTGGCGAGGATGTTGCCGATCCGCACCATGGAGGTGTTGATCTCGCGCTGCTTCTCGTCGAAGGCGCCGGCGCCGATGCCCTTCCACTGACCCTCAAGGCTGTCGATCGTGCCCTGGATCTGCTGGAGCTGGCCCTTGAGCGAGGTGAACTTGCTGAAGATCTCCCGCTCGAGCTTGATGAGTTGCTCATCGGAGAGCTTCTGGCCCTGTGACACAGTCGTGTTCCCTTCTGGACTCTGGACTACTGAACTGCCTGGTGTGACTGGCTGTGTGGTCGTGCTGCGGCAGCGGCACGACCGTCTCGGATCTCAGGCGCTGCGGCGCTTGCGTGCGACGGCGTAGCCGGCGCCCGCGACCACGGCGAGCACGCCGACGGCTCCGATCCCCCAGAGCGCGCCGTTGCTCGACGAGGATCCCGCATCGGACGCCGATGCCGCCGCGTCCGGCGCGGAGCCGTCCTTGGGCGGGGTGTCCTTGCCGTCGGGTGGCGTGGACGACTTGTCGCCGGAGGAGCCTGCCCCTTCGGCGCCTTCGGCGGCAGGGGAGTTGTCGGAGTCGGGCGCGTCGGTTTCGTTGGTGGGGAGGTTGGTGAGGGGGTTGATGTTCGGGTCGCCGGGCTTGCCGATGCCGCGGTTGATGTGGGCGCCGGGGCGGACGACACCGTGACCGACGTAGTTGCTCACCGAACCGGGCTTCGCGTCCTCGCTGCGCCCTGCGGACTCCAGCATGACGCGCAGCACCTGGTTGGCGGTCCAGTCGGGGTTGGCGGACCAGATCAGGGCGGCGGAGGCGGAGGCGATGGCGGCGGAGGAACTGGTGCCGCCCTCACCCATGCAGTAGCGCTTGAAAGTGTTGTCGCACCAGCGTGGCAAGTCGCCCGAGGGGGCGGCGAGGTCGATGTAGTCGCCGTGCTGGGAGTACTCCTCGACCTTTCCATCGGGGTTGGTGGCCGCGACAGCGACTGCCTCGGGATACGCCGCAGGATAGTGGCGCTTGTTTTTTCCATCGCCGTCATTGCCCGCGGAGGCGAAGACCAGTTTCCCCTTCTCGTGGGCATCTCGGATGAGCCGTCGCTCAGCACTGCTGTAGTACTCATTACCGGACGAGATGCTGATGATCTGAGCGTCACTGTTGGCGGCGGCTTCAAGCGCGTGCTCGAAGTCGAACGCGTTTGGGTTCCTCTCCTCGCTCGGCTTGAGATGCTCGCTCACACGATAGGGAATGATCTTTGCCTCCGGAGCCAGCCCTTGCAGGCCGCCTCCCGCTCCCGTACCAGCGATGAGTTCGGCCATGGTGGTCCCGTGGCCGTTGAAGTCATTGAACTCATCGCCGTCGGACCCGGTCAGGTCCTTGCCCTTGAGGACCTGACCCTTCAGCGACGCCGTGTTGCGATTGACCCCGGAGTCGATCACGGCGACGGTCATGCCCTCGCCCTTGGTCTTCTTCCAGATCTTGTCGACGTGCATGGCATCCAGGTACCACTGCTTCGACCGCACGTCGATGGCTGCCGCCGACGGGGCGAACCCGATGGTGCCGAACGAGATGGTTGCCGCAGTGACGGTCGCGAGAACACCACGCCGCAGGCCGAGGAACGCGAACGCCTTTGCCTTCATCCTGACTTTCCGAGCCTTCCGAATGGGGGGTCAGTCGATCACCGGCGGCACGGGGTCGCGCCGGCGACTCGCCCAGGTCTCTTCGTCTTCCGTCACGTAGTCCGGACGCGTGGTTCCCTCACGGTCCTCGGGACGCCCGGACTTCCGCGCCTTCCCTCCGACGATCGGGGTCCCCGCACCCGCAACCTGGCCGCGCTGGGCGGGAGAAGGTCCTGCCGAGGGGGCACCAACGACACCGTTCCTGCTCTGCGTGGTGCGTCCGGTCGGACGGGCCTGCTGGCTCTGCGGACCGCCGACAACGCCGGACTGACCGGGGCGGGCCGTGCCCTGACCGCCGGTCCTCGACTCCGCTCCCCCGATGACCGTGCCTCGCGGGATCCCGGAGTTCGTGGCACCCGTGGTGCGCTGCTGGGCGGTTCCTCCCACGATGCCGTCCGCGCGGCCGGTACCGCGGGCAGCACCCGTGGCCGGCCGGCCACCGGCCATCGGCTGCCCGGTGGACATCGCACGTCCCGCCATCGGGCCCTGACCGGTGCCGCCGACGACGCCCGGGCGTCCGGGCTGTCCGGCGGCAGGCGTACCCACGCCGTTTGCACGGCCGACAGGCGGCTGCTGGCCGGACGTACCGATCGGGGCCCGGCCTGCCGCAGTCGGCTGCTGGCCGAGCGGGCCGGTCGCGCGCCCCAGGGGCTGCTGGGACGCGCCCGGCCCACCGGCACGCCCCAGGGGGCCGGACCTGCCGGGGCCACCGGTCCTTGGGACGCCGGACGTGCCGACGGACCTTGCCAGAGGAGGCGGGCCACCAAGGACGTTCGGCAGCGGAGAGGGCTGTCCTCCGGTGGGGGCGGGCCCACTGCCGGTGGGTGTCTGCGTTGCAGCCGTCGGCGCGGGGGGAGCCTGCACGCTGTCGATTTGCATCTGAGTGCTCTGTGGAACAGCAGGTGAGACGGGCCTCAGACCGTTATCGGCATCGGGAGTCGTACGACCATCAAGAGCTGGCTCTGCGGGACCCACAGCGCTAGCTCGAGCCGCATCGAACGTGCCAGCCGAGCGGGCGGCGTCGCCGCCCGAACCGAATTCGATCGGGCGTGGCTTCGGCACCGCCGCCCCATACGCCCGCGGCGGCACCGGGATCTCCTGCGCCTGCAGCGTGGTCTGCGAGACCGCGTAGAAGGACGCCAGGCGGTTCATCTGGTTGATGGCCTCCTGGCGGTTCCTCTCGACCTGGAGGGCCTTCTGGTACTCGGGGTTGTCGTCCGTCTGCTCGATGACGGTGAACGCCTTGACGTCCTTCTGGACGAGGCGGTCGTCACGCGGCGGCTTGGAGTTGCGGACGGAGATGAGACCTTCGCTGGCCTCGTTCATCTGGGTGCCGACGGCGTTGGCCACCTTGGCGATGCCCCACGCGTACTTGACGACGTCCTCGCCGTAGCGGCGGAACTCCTCCGCGCCCTTCCCCTCCCAGGAGGTCCTGCTGATGAAGTCCTGAAGGTCCTTGGCCGCCTCGTTGATGGCCGTGTTGGCCGCCTTGAGGCCGTTGCCGGCACCGGTCAGGTCCGCGGGGTTGGCGCTGTCGAGGAGGTCGAGCATCTCGTTGAGCTTGCGGTTCTCGAAGCTGGTGGAACCGAAGAAGCTGACGCCGGGAGCGGGGGTGCCGAAGAAGTTCAGGAAGTCCGGCAGGCGCTCGATCATGTCCGTGGCCGCGAAGCGGCCCTTGATGTCGGCGGCGTCTGCGAGTTGCTCCTTCTCCTGGGGAGTCAGCTCGGGCTTCGGGTCGGCAGCCTGGCCCTTCTCGTCACTCATCGCGCGTCACCCCATGTCCTTCGTAACACCCTTGTCCTGGTCACGAGGCGCCGCCGGCTGCTCCAGTTCGCCCTGCGCCTTCTGGCGCGCGATTGCCTCGTCCCGCTCGAGATCGAGGCTCGCCTGGATCTCGTGGAAGCGCCTGCGCTTCTCCTCGTCGACGTTGTTGTAGCCCACGTTCGCCGCGTGCACGCCGATGGTGAGGAGTTCGATCTGGGCGCTCAGGGACTTGGACAGCCCGACGAGCGCCTGGTGCACCCGGGCGTACTCCGCGTAGAAGCCGTCCGCCTCGGTGAACGGGATGCCCGTGCCGAACGAGCCGCGGGACACGCGCTCGGCCGCCACCTTGGCCTTGCCGCCCGCGCTGCTCTCGAGTTTCGCCAGCACGTCGTTGACACGATTGCGGAACGTCGTCAGAGCGTCGACGCCCTTGGACAGGTCAGCCACGGCCGCCCCCGTCCGTCCACAGCTCACGCACGAGCCATTCCTCCCCGTTGGTACTACCTGTACTGCCTGTACTGCTCCGTACCGCCCGACCGGTGTGCGTTCGCAATCATCGTCCGTCCGAGCGCACTGCCCACCACCTTAACCACCGGGTACGACAGTCCCAAGTGTCTTGTCCGTCACGCGACTTCTGTTCACACGCCCTCACCGGCCGTGCGGTTCCCGCCCCCCGCGCCCCGCCGCCGGCGGGAGTCACGCAGGGCGATGGCGGTTCCGGTGGCGGCGGCGACGAGGATGCCGCCGCCCACCACCACGTAGGTCGCCAGGCGCGCCCTGCGTTCCTGGGGGGTCTCACCGAGGTGGGCCGCCTTCACCGTCGGGGCCTCGGCGCGGGTGACGCCCTCGCGGGCGACGGGCTTCCTGAGGGGTTCGTCGTCCTCCGTCAGGGCGCGCACCGGGTCCACGACGCCCCAGCCGACCAGGCGGTCGTGGCCCGCGACCGAGCGTTCCGCGGTCTGCTGGATCTGGGCGACGATCTCCTCCTGTTCCCAGTCGGGGTGTTTGCTCTTGATCAGAGCGGCGACTCCCGCGACGTAGGGGGCGGAGAAGCTGGTGCCGTTGTCGGCGCAGTGGCCGCCGCCCGGGACGGTCGTCACGATGTCGACGCCCGGCGCCGCGACGCCCACGAAGTCGCCGGACTGGGAGAACAGCGCGCGCTCGTTGTTGCGGTCCGAGGCGGCCACGGCGAGCACGCCCTCGTAGGACGCCGGGTAGGTCTTCTTGACGTTGCCGCCGAGTCCGTCGTTGCCGGCCGAGGCGACGATCACGATGTCCTGGGCCAGTGCCTCGTCCACGACGGCCTTGAGGGCGGGGTCCGGTTCGGCCGCGGCCGCCGTGTCCTGGGAGATGTTGATCACGTCGGCGTCCTCGGCCATGGCGTGCCGGATGGCCGCGGCGAGGGTCTTGGCGGTGCCGTTGCCGAACGCGTCGTTCTGCTGGATGGGGATGATCGTCGCGTCGGGCGCGAGGCCCGTGAAGCCGGTGCCCTCGACCGGGCGGGCGGCGATGATTCCGGCGACCTTGGTGCCGTGGCCGACGGTGTCCGTGGTGCCGTTGGCCTTGCCGCGCTCCAGTTTGTTGCCCTGGGAGTCCTTGGCGTTCTTCGGGATGAGGTTGACGCCGCTCCTGGTGTCCACGGCCTTCCTGAGCTGGGGGTGGCGGACGTCGACGCCGGTGTCGATGACCGCGACGCGCACGTTCTTGCCCGTGGACTGCTTCCACACCTCGTCCAGCAGCACCCGCTGGAGTGCCCACGGGCGGCCGGTGTAGACCTTGCCGTCGAAGCGGCACTGGGCGCTGTCGGCCGCGGCGTCCGTGGCGGACAGCAGCGGGAGTCCGGCGAGGGTGAGGGCGGCGGCCGCCGCGAGCGCCGCCGGGCGTGCCGTGCCGGCACGCTCAAGGAGAAGGGAGGTCATCGGCGGCCGTCCTCAGGAACCCTGCGGCTGGTTCGCGGCGCCCGCCGAGAGCCGGGGGCCCGTGGGCAGGAAGGCCGACCACTCGGCCGGGATCGGGAGCGGGGCGACGTTCTCGTAGCCCAGCTTCTTCTGCGCCTGCAGGGCCTCGGTGGCGACCTGCTCCTTCTTCCCGCCGGACGCCCCCGAGTCGGAGCCGATGCCGGAGTCCTCGGTGGCGCTGTCGCCGTTGGACTGCATCGCGTACCGCAGCCCGGTGTCCGTGGCGAGGAAGAGGAAGCCGGTCTTCGTGGCCGAACCCTTGATCTGACGGAAGAGCAGCCCGGAGCCCGGGGTGACGTACGCGCTGGTGGAGCCCGTCGGCAGGGTGGCCGGGAAGCCCTTGCCGGACCAGGTGCTGAGGGTGGTCGCGCCGTTGTCGCGGTCCACCGAGCGCAGGACGTTGCAGACGGTGTTGCGGCTGCCGGACGCGGTGCCGGCGTCGTTGACCGCCTCGGGGCTCTCCGTCGGCCAGGTCACGTCGCCGTTGAACGGGGTGCCCGGGCGGAAGTCGCCGGCGCTCACCGGCGTCGCCTGGCCGCCCTGGCCGAGGTCGGAGAGCTGCTTGCTGTCGAGCAGCAGCTTCGCCGTGAAGTCGGAGACGGGCGCCACCCGGTCCTCCAGGACGACGAACTGGCGCTTGCGGTTGCCGTCGGTGGCGAGGAGCACCATGCCGACCCTGTCCGCCTCCTCGGGCAGGCCCGCGATGCCGGCCGGTGCGCCGGGGGTGCCGGGGACGGTGGGGATGGCGACCGGGTCGCCCCGGTGGAGGGTGGCCAGCCAGGCGGCGGACACCCGCTGCGGCGCCCGGTTCTGGCCGACGACGAGCTGGAGGAGGAGCGGGTCGTCCGCCACCGGGTACGCGCGTCCGCGCGCGTCCACCACATGGCGCTTGCCGTCGGGCCCCTCCACATAGAGGAGTTCACCGCCGGTGAGCCGGTTCGGGCCCTCCGTCAGCTTCTCCTCCCGCTCGGCGAGGACGAACGCGGCCTTCTGGATCGTCCGGCCGCCCTCGCCGGGCCGCTCGCACACGGCCCAGCGCTTCGCCTCGCCGGCGTCCTTGGCGTCGGGCAGCCGGTCCGGGGCGTAGGGGATGCCGAGGGTCGGGCCGTGCGGGATCTTCCCGTTGTCGAGGACGGACTCGTCGACGTTGATGACCTTGCCGGTGCCGTCGTTGAGGAGGAGCTTGGCGGAGGACATGTTGAGGACGGGGTGGAGCTGCGCCTTGCCGTCGGTCCTCAGGACGACGTACCGGGTCGTGGACTTGCTGGCGATGATGACGTTCTCGCCGGCCTTGTCCCAGCCCTTCGGCGCGACGGGCTTGAACATGCCCCAGGCCGCGAAGACCGCGAGGACGACCACGCCGACGATGGCGCCGGGGACGACCGCGCGCAGGGGCCGGGGGGCGGCCTCCTCGGAGCCGGTGGAGTTCGGCTGCAGGAACTGGGCGACGAGCCTTCGCTTCGCGAAGGTGTAGGCGTTCAGTTCGTCCCGTCGTGATGCCATCTGTTCGCAGTCCCTCTCCCCCGTCGGGCGACCAGGTTCCCACACGCCGCACGGGCGGCCCGCGGCCGTGCCGCCCCTACTATGCCTGGCGGCACCGGCACATTCCTGCTCAGGTAGGCTCGTCGCCCCGGTGAACGCCCGGCAGAACACGGTCAATACGGACACGAGGGGGCAACGCGGCGATGGCTACGGCGACGCGCACGCGGAACAGGCGCACCATCGCTCAGGGCTCCGGGAGTTCCCGACGGCAACGCAGCAACGACCGCCGGGGCCCGGAGGGCGCGAGCCCGGGCGCGCGACCGGTCCCCCCGTCGCGGACGACCCTGCGGCCGCTGTCGCGGGCCGGCCGGGTCGGGCCGTTCCAGGTGCGTCAACTGGTGCTGGTGGAATCGGCGCTGGCCCTCGTGGCGGTCGGCTTCGTGCTCGGCGGGATGTGGCTGGTGCCGGCCGGGGCCGTGGCCGCGCTGCTGGTGCTGCTGGCCGTGGTCCGCCGCCGGGGGCAGGCGATCCAGGAGTGGCTGGCCTCGGCCGCCGCGTTGCGCGCACGCACCCGCAACACCGGGCCCGCGCCCGCGGACGGCGACCCCTCGCTCGCGCCGGTCACCGAGAGCGTCCCCGGCTTCCACGCCTCCCCCTACGTCGACCGGGACCGCCGCACCGTCGGGATGCTGGGGGACGGCTCCTTCCTCACTGCCGTGGTGCGCGTGGAGGCGAGCAGCGCGGCGCTGCGCCCGGCGTCCGGGGCGCGGGCCCTGCCGCTCGCCCTGCTCGGCGACGCCCTGCGGGTCGACGACATCGAGGCGGACTCGGTGCAGTTGGTCCAGCAGGTGCGCCCGGCTCCGGCGCCGCATCTGCCGCAGCAGTCGGTGGCCCGCCTCTCGTACGCCCCGCTCCAGGAGAAGACGGGCGCCCCGGCGCTGCGGATGACGTGGATCGCCGTGAAGCTGGACCCGGAGCTGTGCCGGGAGGCCGTCGAGGCGCGCGGCGGCGGGCTCGGTGGTGCGCAGCGCTGCCTGGCCCGGGTGGCGGACCATGTGGCCAGCCGGGTCACGGGCGCCGGCTTCCAGGCGGCCGTCCTCGACCAGGACGAGCTCAACTCGGCGGTCGCCACGGCCGCCTGCGCCTCGCCGCGCGCCGCCGCCCGCGCCGGGCGGCCGGACACCGCGCCGCAGCGGCGCACCACCGAGACCTCCCGGGTCTGGCGCTGCGACGACCGCTGGCACACCACGTACGCGGTCGGCCGGTGGCCCGAACTGGGCCGTGAGGCGACCCCGTTGCCCCGGCTCGTCGCCCTGCTGACCGCCGTCCCGGCGCATGCGACGACGATCAGCCTCGCGGTCCGGCGCGGGGCGCGGCAGGGCGCGATGGACATCAGCGGGCACGTCCGTATCACCGGCGGCTCGGACACCGAACTTGTCGGTGTGCGGCGGGCCCTGGAGCAGGCGGCGCGCGGCGCGAAGGTCGGGCTGCTCCGTCTGGACCGCGAGCAACTGCCGGGCGCACTGGCGACGATGCCTCTGGGAGGAACGCGATGACGGGCCGCGGCGCGACGACGACCGGGCCGAGGGGCGCCCTGCGGGGCCTGGTCGGCCCCCGGCACCGGGGGCACTCGATCCCGGCGGACCATCTCGGCGCGCTCTCCCTGCCGGTGGGCGACGACGGCGTGGTCATCGGCGAGGACGCCGAGGGCCGGACCCAGATGGTGGGCTTCCACCGGTCCGTTCCCTACGAGGTGCTGCTGATCGGCGGTCTGTGGACGGCACAGGTGCTGGCACTGCGCGCGGCGGGCACGGGTGCGCGGGTGTCGGTGGAGACCGGACGCGCCCACGCCTGGACGACGCTGGCGCAGGCGGCCGGCGCGGGCCTGGAGTGCATCACGCTGCACGACGTGGGGCGGGTCCCGCCGACGGGCGCGAGCGTGGGCAGCCCGGTGGTGGTGGTCCGGGACTGCGGGATGCGGCCGCCGCGCGGGCGGGTGGTCTCGGCGCCCTGGCAGTCGGTGCTGACGCTGCTCCCCTATCTGAGCCCGGTGGCGCCCCGCCTGATGCGCTCCTCGACGCTGGTCGGGGTGCAGCGGGTGTCCCCGCAGGAGGCCCAGCAGACCGGGCGGATACTCGGCCTGACGCAGCAGGAGGTCGACGCCCTGCCGACCCTGGCGGACGGCGTGACCCTGTGGTGCGCGGGCCGGGAGCGCCAGTGGGTGATGACGGGCGCGACGGACGCGGAGTCCGGGCTGCTCGGCATGCCCCGGCGGATGGACTGACGGCGCACCGGACGCGGGCGGGGACGCGTACGCGGCCGCCCGGGTGGGCGGCCGGGCACACTAGGATGCCGGTCGGTGACGCTGCGCGAGCATCAACTACGCGACGTCATGAGGCTTTTGGGCCGTTCATCCGGCCTCGACGAAAGGAACCCCGATGGGCAGCGCACAGGAAAAGGACGAGCTGTACGCCTTGGACATCTCCGGCGTCGAATGGGAGGGCCCGCCCGGGACCAGCCCGGACGAGGAGCGCGTCGAGATCGCCCACCTGCCGAACGGGGCGGTCGCCATGCGCTCCTCGCTCGATCCGGACACGGTGCTGCGGTACACGGAGGCGGAGTGGCGGGCCTTCGTGCTCGGTGCGCGGGACGGCGAGTTCGACCTGAGCTGACGAGTCCCACCGGGGCCCGGTGACGTGTCGGGGGCAGGACCCGCGGGTCCCGAATGCCGAGTTCACCCCGATAGGCACCGGGCCGTTCTCACGCTCCGGACCGTCCGTGTCACACCCGGGCAGAAAGTGACGTGCGGGACTTGTCACGAGGGGCGGACGGGCCTGCCGGTGCGGTGTCGTTGGCGATTAGGGTGGGTGAGGGCGCGGCAGAAGAGCCTTCGGGCATGCCCACCGCGTACCCCGGGCCGGACACGGCCCAGGGGGAGAGCCGGGCCGATCGGACGTCAGCGGTCGCTCCCACCCATGACGGCACAAGGGTGCTCGACGACACCAGGAGGCACAGTGAACAGCGATCGGGACGACATCCACGGGGAGTGGAACCTTCCCGTCGACGAGTCCGACGCGGAGCCCGCGGAGCTGACGGGCGAGTTCACCATCGACTACACCCCGCCCGCCTGGTACACGCAGAACGCGTCCGGGGACGCCTCGGGTGGCGCCGGGTCCCAGTCGACCCCGCCTCCGCCGCCGCAGGGCGCACCGGTCCAGGTGCCGGGGCTGCCGGCGGACAGCGGTTTCGAGCCCCACTGGTCCCCGACGCCGCCCCAGCCGCCCGCCTCGCCGCCGACGCCGCCCGCGACGCCCGCCGCGCCCGCCGCTTCTGCGGCGCAGGACCCGGGGCCCGTCGCGCCGGGTCTCCCGCAGCAGCCGCCGTCCGCCGCCGCGCAGGAGCAGGGGCCGTACGCGCCCGTCCCCGCGCCGCCCCCGGCTTCTCCGACTCCCCCGGCTCCGCCGTCCGCTGCCGCCACGCCTTCGTCCGACGGGTTCGACAACGGCGACCTGGAGAGCGGCTCCACCATGCGCTTCTCCCCGGCCGCGCTCCGGCGTGAGATGGCCGAGCGCGCGGGCGACGGAGCGTCGCCCGACGCCGTCGCGTCCCCGCCCGCACCCGACGACGCGGAACGCCCGGCCGGCGCGGCGGACGCGGACGAGGCCGTGGACGCGCAGACCGGCCGGCCGGCCGGGCCCGCGCCGCAGGAGGCGGACGAGGCCGGGGCCGACGACGGCGCCGAGGCGGCGACCGGGAACGCGGGCGCCGAGGACGAGACCGGGAACGCGGGCGCCAAGGCGGCGACGGGTACGGCGGGCGCCGAGGACGAGACCGCGCCCACGACCGGCGCGGGGCCGGGCCACGACGTACCGGACTCCACGCCCCCCGCCGGCGCTGACAGCGCTCCGGACAGGGCCCCGGCCGCCGACGACTCGGCCGCCCCCGACGAGGAACCCGGCTCCGACGCCGACGGGCCGCAGGACTCCGTGCCCGCCGCGAGCCCGGCGTCCGACGCGACGCCTCCCGCCGAGCCGCAGGACTCGCCGCCGTCCGCCGTCCCCACGCCCTCCGCGCCCTCCGCGCAGGGCGGTGTTCCGGCCGCCGGTCCGCAGGACGCGCCGCCCGCCGCACCGCAGCCCTGGGCGCCCGCGCCCGGTGCCGCCCCGCAGCCCGGGCTGCCGCCGCTCCCGCCCGCCTACCAGCCTGCGGCCCCGGCCGCCGCGCAGCAGTGGCCCGGCACCGCGCCCTCGGCCGACCAGTCCGCTCCCCCGCAGGGCCCGCCGGTTCCGCAGCAGCCCGCCCCGGGCCCCGGCGCGGGAGCGCCGTGGGCCCCGGACCAGGCCCAGGCCCAGGCCCAGCCCCCGGGCGGCTACGGATTCCCGCAGCAGAACGCGGCCGCGCCCCCGGCTCCCGCGGGACCCGGCGGTTACGGCTTCCCGCAGCAGGGCACCACCCCCGCCACACCCGCACCCGCGCCCCGCGGCGGTGGCTACGGCTTCCCGCAGCCCGGCCCGCACGGACAGCCCGGCGCCCACGGACAGCAGCCCCCGGGCGCCCAGGCGCCCGCGGACCTGCCACCCGCCCCCGGCGGCGGCCACGGCGGCTACGGCTTCCCCCAGCCCGGCACCCCGCAGCCCGGCGGTTACGGCTTCCCGCAGCAGCAGGCAGCCCCGCCGGGCGGGCTCCCCGCGCAGGCCCCGGGCGCACACGCGCCCGGCCCGCACGCGCCCGGCACCCCGCCGCAGCCCGGTCCCGGCGGCCCCGCCGCCAACCCCGCCCCGGGCGGCCACGCCGCCGCCCCCGGTGCCGTCGACCCGCGTACCGGGGCCGCCTGGCCCAGCCCCGTCGCGCACGACCAGCGTGAGCGCTCGGTCCCCGGTGCTCCCCTCGGCTACACGGCCGCCGTGGAGCTGTCCTCGGACCGGCTGCTGCGCAACAACAAGCCCAAGCCCAAGTCGAGCCGGGGCCCGTCCGCGGCCAACCGCTTCAAGCTGGGCGGCAAGAAGGAGGAGGCCGAGCGGCAGCGGAAGCTCGACCTGATCCGCACGCCGGTGCTCTCCTGCTACCGGATCGCGGTCATCTCCCTCAAGGGCGGTGTCGGCAAGACGACGACCACCACCGCCCTCGGCTCCACACTCGCCACCGAGCGGCAGGACAAGATCCTCGCCATCGACGCCAACCCGGACGCCGGCACCCTCGGCCGCCGGGTCCGCCGGGAGACCGGGGCGACCATCCGCGACCTGGTGCAGGCGATCCCGTACCTCAACTCCTACATGGACATCCGCCGGTTCACCTCGCAGGCGCCGTCCGGGCTGGAGATCATCGCGAACGACGTGGACCCGGCCGTGTCCACCACGTTCAACGACGAGGACTACCGCCGGGCGATCGACGTCCTCGGCAAGCAGTACCCGATCATCCTCACGGACTCCGGCACGGGCCTGCTCTACAGCGCGATGCGCGGGGTGCTGGACCTGGCCGACCAGCTGATCATCATCTCGACACCCTCCGTCGACGGGGCGAGCAGCGCCTCGACCACGCTGGACTGGCTGTCCGCGCACGGTTACGCGGACCTGGTGCAGCGTTCGATCACCGTGATCTCCGGAGTTCGCGAGACCGGAAAGATGATCAAGGTGGACGACATCGTGGCGCACTTCCAGACCCGCTGCCGCGGGGTGGTCGTGGTGCCGTTCGACGAGCATCTGGCGGCCGGCGCCGAGGTCGACCTGGACATGATGCGGCCCAAGACCCGTGAGGCGTACTTCAACCTCTCGGCCCTGATCGCGGAGGACTTCGTCCGCGCCCAGCAGCAGCAGGGGCTGTGGACGGCCGACGGCAACCCGCCGCCGCAGGCCGCCCCGCCGATGCCGGGCCAGCAGGTCCCGGGCCAGCAGATGCCCGGACAGCCGTGGCAGGGCGGCGGCGCCCAGCCGTACCCGCCCCAGCAGCCGCAGGCATACCCCCAGCACCCGCAGCAGCCCCAGCCCCCGTACCCCCAGCACGGCGGCCCCCAGCCCCCGCCGCACCACCAGCAGCCGCCGCACCCGCAGCACCCGCAGCAGCAGGCATACGGCGTCCCCCAGCAGGGTTACCCGCCGCAGGGCCGGCAGCAGTCCGCCGCGGCTCCCGCCGCACCCCCGCCGTCCGGCGCACCGGGCGCGCCGGGCGCACCCGGGCAGCCGGATCCGCACCACGCCCAGCCGGATCCGAACTCCCCGCCGCCGCCCCCGGGATGGGGACAGCAGGGGCCCCCGCAGGCGCCGCCGGCCCCTCAGCAGTAAGGCGGCAGAGGACTGGACCAATGAGGACCCGCATCGGCTCGACGATGCGGGTCCTCTGCGTATTCCCGCAGACCACACGGGGTTTGGGCGGCCGTTGACGCGGCATCACCTCACTGATAAACCTTCGCTTCACCCATTGGCGAACCCGAGATCACCAACCTGCCCTCTCCGCGCGAGTCATGACGTGAGGTCACCGCCCCATGGTCCACAAGGTTCCGCACCGCACCGTCCGGCCACGCCCCCGACCGCGGCGCGCCCTCGCCGCCTCCCTCGCCGCCACCGCGGTGCTCCTGGCCGGCGCGGTGGCCCCCACGGCCCACGCCCGGCCCCCGGCCCAGCCCGCGGCGCAAGCCCCCGCCGCCGCCGACGGCAAGAAGGTGCTGACGGTCGCGGTCTCGCAGAGCGTGGACTCCCTGAGCCCGTTCCTGGCCGCCCGTCTGGTGAGCACCTCCATCCACCGGCTGGCCTACGAGTACCTCACCAACTACGACCCCGCCGACGGCCGTACGATCCCCGGGTTCGCCACCGAGTGGAAGCCGTCCGCGGACAAGCTGACCTGGACGTACACCATCCGGGACGACTCGAAGTGGTCCGACGGCGAACCGGCCACCGCCGAGGACGCGGCCTGGACGTTCAACACGATGATGAGCGACCCGGACGCGGCGACCGCCAACGGCAGCTTCACCGCCAACTTCGAGAAGGTCACCGCGCCCGACGCCCGGACCCTCGTCATCGAGCTGAAGAAGCCGCAGGCCACGATGACCGCGCTGGACGTCCCGATCGTGCCCAAGCACGTGTGGGAGAAGGTCGGGGACTTCTCCGCCTTCAACAACGACAAGCAGTTCCCGATCGTCGGCAACGGCCCCTTCGTCATCACCGACTTCAAGGTCGACCAGTACGTGCGGCTCGCCCCCAACAAGGACTTCTGGCGGGGCGCGCCCAAGTTCGACGAGCTGGTCTTCAAGTACTACAAGGACGGTGACGCCGCGGTCGCGGCCCTGCGCAAGGGCGAGGTCTCCTTCGTCCAGGGTCTCACCCCCGCCCAGGCCACGGCCCTCGGGAAGACCGAGAACATCAAGGTCAACGACGCCCCCGGGCGGCGCTTCCTCGCCCTCGCCACCAATCCGGGCGCGCGGTCCAAGGACGGCAGGAGGTTCGGCAACGGCCACAAGGCCCTCCAGGACCCGGCCGTCCGCAAGGCCCTCTTCCACGCCACGGACCGCACCACCATCGTCGACAAGGTCTTCCAGGGCCACGCGGTCGAGGGCGAGGGCTACATCCCGCCGCGCTTCCCCTCCTACTTCTGGAAGCCCGGCGCGGCCCAGAAGATCGCCTACGACCCGGCGAAGGCGGCACGGCTGCTGGACGAGGCCGGCTACCGCAAGAACGGCGGCGGCAAGCGGACCGGCAAGGACGGCAAGCCGCTCGACTTCCGCATCCTGTGCCACGCCACCGACCCCAACGACAAGGCCATCGGCAAGTACCTCCAGGAGTGGTGGGGCGAGCTCGGCATCGGCCTGAAGGTCGAGTGCCTGGACAACGTCTCCGATCCGTGGCTCAAGGGCGACTACGACCTGGCCTTCGACGGCTGGTCGGTCAACCCCGACCCGGACTTCGTGCTCTCCATCCACACCTGCGCCGCCCTGCCCGCCACCCCGAAGGACACCGGCGCCACGGACAACTTCATCTGCGACAAGCGCTTCGACGAGCTGTACGCGCGGCAGGCCGCCGAGTACGACCCGGCGAAGCGGGCGGCACTGGTCAAGGAGATGGAATCCCGGCTGTATGACACGGGCTACATGAATGTCCTCGCCTATCCGAACGCGCTGGAGGCGTACCGTACCGACCACATCAAGTCGATCACGACGATGCCGGAGTCCGCGGGCAACATCTACGGGCAGGACGGTTACTGGAGCTGGTGGTCGGCCGAGCCCGCCGCGGCGGGTGGGGGCTCGGGTCCGGGCCTCTCCACCGGGGTGGTCGTCTCAGTCGGCGCGGCCGTCGCCCTGGTCGCCGCCGCCGGCGTCCTCGTCGCGATCCGGCGCCGTTCCACCGTGGAAGACCGTGAATAGTCGATGAGCACGACGAGCACCACCGGCACACCGGCCGACGTGGCGCGGGCCCCCGAGGCCCGCGCCATGGGCGGCGGGGGCGGCGCCCCCGCCTATCTCGTTCATGCGGCGGGGAAGCTCGGCGGGGCGGCGGTCTCCCTGCTGGCCGTGCTGGTCACCAGCTTCTTCCTGTTCCGGATCATCCCGGGCGACCCGGTGAAGGCGATGACGCACGGCATGCCGACGTCCGCCGAGCAGATGGCGACCCTGCGGCGGCAGTTCGGGCTGGACCAGCCGCTGTGGCAGCAGTTCACCGACTACTGCGCCAAGGCGCTCACCGGCGATCTCGGCATGTCGTACCAGTTCCGCGCGCCGGTCGGCGAGCTGATCGCCGAGAAGGTGCCGGCGACGCTGCTGCTGACCGGCGTCGCCGTCCTCCTCTACTCGGCCCTCGGGCTGTGGCTGGGCACCCGCTCCGCCTGGCGGCACGGCAGCTTCGGGGACCGGCTGAACACCGGGGTGGCGCTCACCCTCTGGTCGGTGCCGTCCTTCTGGCTGGGGCTGCTGCTGATCATCATCTTCTCGGTGGGCGTCGGCCCGGTTCCGGGCCTCTTCCCCACCGGGGGCATGGAGTCCGGCGACACCGAGGGCTTCGCCCGTGTGGTCGACATCGCCCACCACATGGTCCTCCCGGTGCTCACCCTGGTCGCCGTCGGCTACGCCCAGACCCTGCTGGTGATGCGTTCCTCGCTGCTGGACGAGATGGGCAGCGACTACCTGACCACCGCCCGGGCCAAGGGCCTGCGGGACGACGCCGTGCGGCGCGGCCACGCCGTGCCGAACGCCCTGCTGCCGACCGTGACCATGGTGTTCATCAACCTCGGCCACGTCGCGGCCGGCTCGATCCTGGTCGAGACGGTGTTCTCCTGGCCCGGCCTCGGCGGCCTGTTCTACCAGGCGCTGAGCGTGCCCGATCTGCCGCTCGTCCAGGGCCTGTTCGTCGTCTTCGCGGGCGCCATGATTCTGATGAACCTCCTCGCCGACCTGCTGTATCCGCTGCTCGACCCCCGGGTGGGCCGATGACCACGACTCCCACGTCCCCCGTGAAGCCGACCGGGACCGGCGCCCCGCGGTCCGCGCGCGCCCTCGCCCGGGCGCGCCGCCGCCGTTCGGCGGTCCGCTTCTGGACGGCATACCGCTCCCACCGGGCCGGGCTGTTCGGCCTCGGGGTGCTCGCCGCCATCTCGCTGACCGCCCTGGCCGCGCCCCTGCTCGTGGGCTCCGATGTGCAGAGCGTGACGAGCGCCCCGGGCACCGCCCTGGAGTCCCCGAGCGGCGAGTTCCCACTCGGCACCGATCAGTTCGGGCGCTCCCTGCTCGGTCTGCTGGTGTGGGGCGCGCGGATCTCCCTGGTCGTCGGGCTGCTGGCGGCCGTCCTGTCGGTGGCCATCGGCACCCTGGCCGGCATCGTCGCCGGGCACTACGGCGGCTGGTTCGCCACCGTCATGATGCGCGTCACCGACTGGTTCCTGGTGATGCCGACGCTGGTGCTGGCGATCGTGCTCGCCACCGTGATGTCCCGCAGCATGTGGACGGTGATCGTCGCCATCGGGGTGACGAGCTGGCCGACCACCGCCCGGCTGGTGCGGGCGCAGACCATCGCGGTGGAGTCCCGCCCCTACATCGAGCGGGCCAGGGCCCTCGGCGGCGGGCACGGGCACATCATGAACCGCCATGTGCTGCCCAATGTGATTCCCCTGGTCCTCGCGCAGACCACCCTCGGTATCTCCAGCGCCATCCTCACCGAGGCGACCCTCGCCTTCCTCGGACTCGGCGATCCGACGGTGGTCTCCTGGGGCGGGATGCTCCAGGACGCGCGGGAGGCGGGCGCGGTCTCCTCCGGGCACTGGTGGTACCTGGCACCGCCGGGAATCGCCATCGCCCTGGTGGCCCTGGCGTTCACCCTGTGCGGACGGGCCGTCGAGTCGGTGCTCAACCCGAAGCTGGGGGTGTCGCGTTGAGTCTTCTCCAGGTCAACGACCTGCATGTCACCTATGGTTCCGGGCCGGACGCGGTGCCCGCCGTGCGCGGGGTGGACCTGACCCTGGCCGCCGGGCGGAAGCTGGGCGTCGCCGGGGAGTCCGGCTGCGGCAAGTCGACCCTGGCCCTCGCCCTGCTGCGGCTGCTGCCCCCGCCGGCGCGGCTGCGGGGCGAGATCCTGCTCGACGGCGAGGACGTGCTCACGATGAAGTGGGGGCGGCTGCGCGCGGTGCGCTGGGCGGGGGCGTCGATCGTGTTCCAGGGCGCGATGCACTCTCTCAACGCCGTGCACCGGATCGGGGACCAGATCGCGGAGCCGGTCCTGCTGCACCGCCGAGCCGCCACCACCGCCGAGGCCCGCCGCCGGGTCGGCGAACTCCTCCAGCACGTCGGCCTGCCGGTGAGCCGCGCCGACGCCTATCCGCACGAGCTGTCCGGCGGCCAGCGCCAACGCGTCATGATCGCCATGGCGCTCGCCTGCGACCCGCGGCTGATCGTCGCCGACGAACCGACCACCGCGCTCGACGTGATGATCCAGGCGCAGATCCTCCGGCTGATCGGGCAGCTCGTCGCCGAGCAGGACATCGGCCTGCTGATGATCAGCCACGACCTGGGCGTCCTCGCCGACACCTGCGACGAACTGGCCGTGATGTACGCGGGCCGGGTCGTCGAGGAGGGCCCGGCCCGCGCCGTCCACGAGGCAGCCCGCCACCCGTACGGCAAGGCCCTGTCCGCGGCCTTCCCCCGGATCGGTGACCCTGCCTCCCGGCGCGCCCCGCGCGGTCTGCCGGGCGACCCGCCGGACCCGGCGGCGCTCCCCGCCGGCTGTGCCTTCCACCCCCGCTGCCCGTCCGCGCTGGACGCCTGCGCCCACGAGGACCAGGTCCTCGCCCCGGCGGGCGAGCTGCGCCGGGCCGCCTGCCTGCTCGTGACCCGGACGGAGGTTACGCACCCGTGACCGAGACCACGGCCCCGCCCGCCCTGCTGGCCGCCGAACGCCTGTACGTCACCTTCCCCGGCCGTCGCGGCGCGCCGGCGGCCCGCGCGGTCGACGGGGTGGACCTCGCGGTCGGCCCGGGTGAGATCGTCGCCCTCGTCGGGGAGTCCGGCTGCGGCAAGACCACCCTCGCCCGTGCCCTGCTCGGCCTCGTCGAGCCGACGGCCGGCCGGGTCTCCTTCGACGGCAAGCCCCTTTCCTACGGCTACCGTTCCCTGAAGCAGTACCGCAAACGGGTGCAGCTCGTCCTCCAGGACCCGAGCGGCTCCCTCAATCCCCGCCACACGGTCTACGACGCGGTCGCCGAGGGCCTGCGCATCCACGGCCACACCGGTGACGAGCGCGCCGCCGTAGCCGGGGCCCTGTCCCGGGCCGGGCTCCGCCCGCCGGAGCGCTTCTTCCTCCGCTATCCGCACGAGCTGTCCGGCGGCCAGCGGCAGCGGGTGGTCATCGCCGGGGCACTCGTCCTGGAGCCCGAACTGATCGTCGCCGACGAGCCGGTGGCCTCCCTGGACGCCTCCGTGCGCGGCGAGATCCTGGCCCTGCTGCTGCGCCTGCGGGACGAGCTGGGGCTCTCCGCCCTGGTGGTGACCCATGATCTGGGCCTCGCGTGGAACATCGCGGACCGGGTGGCGGTGATGTACCTGGGCCGGATCGTGGAGTCGGGCCCGGTGGAGGAGATCCTGACCGCGCCCCGGCACCCGTACACCCGGGCCCTGCTCTCGGTGCTCCCCGAGTCCGGGACCCCGCCGGTGGTCCTCGCGGGCGAGCCCCCGGACCCCACCCGCACCCCGGCCGGCTGCCGGTTCCATCCGCGCTGCCAGGTCCTCGCCTCCGGCGAGGCGGACGCCGTGGCGAGCGCCTGCCGCACCACGGACCTCCCGGTCCTGCCCGCGGCACCTGCCGCGCGGGCGGCCTGCCACTGGGTGGCCGGGCCCCTGGAGGTGGCTACGCCGTCAGCTCACGGCACTTCCTGACGTCGGCCGCCATCGCGACCAGCAGCTCGTCCACCGAGTCGAACTTCATCTGCCCGCGCACATAGGCGAAGAAGTCCACGGCGACGTGCATGCCGTACAGGTCCAGCCCGACCCGGTCGATCGCGTACGCCTCGACCGTGCGCTCCGTCCCGTCGAACTGCGGGTTGGTGCCGACGGAGATGGCCGCCGGCATCCGCTCGCCGTCCGCCGTGAGCCAGCCGGCGTACACGCCGTCGGCGGGGATCGCCGTGTGCGGCAGGGTCTCGACGTTGGCCGTCGGGTAGCCCAGCTCGCGCCCGCGCTGGGCGCCGCGGACCACGATCCCCTCGACGCGGTGGGGCCGGCCCAGGATCTCCGCCGCGCCCGTCACATCGCCCTCGGCGACGAGCCGCCGGGTCAGGGTGGACGAGAACGGCTCCCCGCCGCCCGCCGCCCCGCGCACATAGAGGTCGACGACCTCCACCCCGTAGTCGTAGGTGGCGCCCAGCTCCGTCAGATACGCCACATCGCCCGCCGCCCGGTGTCCGAAGCGGAAGTTGGGGCCCTCGACCACGAGGGTGGCGTGCAGCTTGTCGACGAGGACCTTCACGATGAAGTCGGCCGGGGACAGCGTGGAGAACTCGACGGTGAACGGCAGCACCAGCACCGCGTCCACGCCCAGCTCCGCCATCAGCTCCGCGCGCCGGTGGTGCGGGGCGAGCAGCGGCGGATGGCTGCCGGGGCGGACGACCTCACTGGGGTGGGGGTCGAAGGTGACGACGACGGCAGGGACGCCCAGTTCGCGGGCCTTGGCCACGGCCCGGCCGATGATCAGCTGGTGGCCGCGGTGCACCCCGTCGTAGGAGCCGATGGTGACGACGCTGCGTCCCCAGTCCTGGGGGATGTCCTCCAAGCCACGCCAGCGCTGCACTGTGACCGCTCCTCGCCCGAACCTGTGTGTGTGATGACCGACTGCGCAGGTCTAAGACTGCCATGCCCGGGCCCTCCGCCCGGCATCGGCTCCTGCGGGGGCCGGGCGGCGGCCTCGGCGAGCATCCGCCAGGTGCGGGGCCCGGCGACCAGGTCCCAGGCATCTGGGGCCTCGGCCGTCCACCGTGCCAGCGCGGCGGCGAAGGCCCCCGACCGGTGTGCCAGGTCCACGAGCAGCAGGTCCAGCCGGGACGCGCCCAGGGGCGTGCGGACCAGGACGAGTCCGGCGCGGTGCACCACCTCCCGGGTCTCCGGCCGGGCGGGCGCCTCGCAGGTCAGGGCGGCCGTGCGCAGCACCGCCTCCAGCACCTCCAGGTCCCGGGCCGCGTACTGCTCGTAGCCGAGCAGGGCGTCGAGGAGTTCGGCCCGCAGCGCGCGGGAGTGCGGGCTGCCCGGGGCGGCGAGGACGGGCGCGAGCGCGCTGCGCACCCGCACGGGCCGGGCCCGGATCAGGCGGGTGACGAGAGGGACGAGGACGGCCCGGTCGACGGGCGGACGTTCCAGCCGGATGTCGACGTATGCGGCCGCGTGGGCGCCCGCTTCGGGCCGCTGGTCGACGTACTCGCAGATCAGGGCGGCGACCGGGCGTGCGGTGCACGGGGTGGTCGCCTCGGCGAGGACGGCCGTGAGCACTCCCCCGTCCTCGGCGCCCGGGGCCATCAGCCGGCTCCGGAAGGCGGCGAGGACCGGGCCGGGATGGGAGCGCAGGGCGTCGGTGAAGGTCTCGGGCGGCAGCCCGCCGGCCCGGAACAGGGCGAGTGCCGCGTCCAGGTGGTCGTCCCGGCCGGCCGGGTCCCGGACGAGGAGGGCGAGCGCGACGGGCGCGTGGGCGCCGTCGGCGAGCAGCGCCCGGGCGGCGCTCCGCAGCAGGGCGCGGTCGGCACCGGCCCCGGCGCGGGCGTCGGCGGCCGGCAGGTGCAGGGCGGCGACGGCCCGGCGCTCGGGCCGGTGGTCGGCGGCCCGGCGGTGCACGGCCCGGCAGTACGCGGAGGGGTGGTCGTCGGCGAGGGCGCCCAGCAGGTCGCGGGCGCGCGGGTGCTCGGTGGCGAGGAGCGCTTCGGCGAGGGAGTCGGGGGCGCGGTCGCGGCGGGCGTAGAGCAGGGCCTGCGCGGCGGCGGCGACCGTGGGCCGCACCCCGGCGGCCCGGCCGGTGGCGAACGGGGGGTCGAGGGGCGTGTCGTCGGCGAACCAGGCGCACAGCAGCGGCTGGACCGCCTCGGGGTCGGCGGCCAGCCGCTCGGCCGCCAGATCCAGATGACGCGGCGCCCCCTGGGCCCCGGCGGTGCCGTCGGGAGCGGGGTCGGCGGGCAGCAGCCGGCGCAGCAGGTCGAGCAGGGTCCGGTCACCGAGGGCGAGGGCCGCCCAGAACGCGGGACCGAAGACGTCCCGCTCCCGCCCGTCCGCGGCGACCCGGGCGGCGAGGTCCCGCAGGACGGCGGCGTACGGCTCGGCGTCGCGCAGCCGCGGCAGCACCTCCCCGAGCAGCCGCGCGGCCCACCAGCGCGGCTCCGCGTGCGGGTGTGGCGCGGGCGGCGCGTCCCCGGGGGCCGGGGCGAGGGCCCGGACCAGGGCGGCGAGGTGCGCGGCGAGGGCGGCGGGCCCGTGGCGCCGCTCGGCGAGGAGGAGCGCGTGACGCACCGGCCCGTGCCGGTGGCGGGGCACCGGCGGGCCGGCCGGGGCCCGGTGGACCAGCTTGCGCAGGGCCGCGTCGAGATCCAGGTGGACGCCCTGGATCCAGTCCGCGAACTCCCCGTGGGCGAAGCGGTAGCCACCTCCGGCGGGCACGACCAGCCCCTCGCTGAGCACGGCCGCGGCCCAGCCGTCCCGCCAGGGGAAGTGGGTCTCGAACGCCTCGCGGGTGATGTGCCCGCCCGAGCCGAGGCAGTGGCGGCCCAGCTCGTGGACCCGCCCGGCGGCCCGGGCGGCGAGCCGCCGGACGGCGGTCCCCCGCACCGGGGCGGCCCCGGCGGCGGCCACCCGCCCGGCGACCCGGAGCGCGAACAGGTCCAGCCAGGCCGCGAACACCTCGGCCCGGTCGGGACCCGGCCCGACCGGCTCAGCGCCGTGTCCTGCCTGCGCCGCCCGCACTTCGGCGAGCAGGCGCAGGGTGAGCGGGTGGCGGGCGTCGGGCCCGGCGAGTGCGTTGTCGGGGAGCCCGTGGCGGGCGCGGGCCGTCGCCGCCTGCGCGGCCGTCAGGAGGCCGATGGGGACGGGCGCGGCGGCCGCGCCGTAGAGGGCGGCGGCCTCCTCCCAGTGGGCGGGGCCGCAGCCGATGACGAGCTGGGCGCCGTGGCGGGTGAGCCAGTCGCGGGTACGGGCTGCCCAGGAGGCGAAGCGTTCCCCGGTCAGGGGCATCTCCTCGGGCCCGTCCAGGACGACGAGCAGCGGACGCCCGGCGGCCTCGGCGACCCGGGCGGCCCGGCCGGGACCGACCACCCCGGCCTCCGCAGGCGGGGGAGCGTCGGCAGCGGGAACCCCGGCGTGCACCAGCCCACCGCCCCCGGGGCCGCCCGCCCATCCGGCGGCCCCGGCAGGAGCGGCCTGTGGCCGTCCGGCGCCCCCGCCCCCCGCCGGGCCGCCGGGCGCCCGCCCCCGCGATGCCGCGCGGACGCGGGACGCGCGCCCCAGCGCGCGGGCCAGGGCGTCCTCGACCGAGGCGTCCTCGCGGCGCAGATCCGCGCCGCGCAGCCAGAGCGTGGGCCCCGGGGCGGGGTCCTGTGCGCGACGCGCGGCCAGGGCGGCCAGCTCCGTGGTGCGGCCGGTGCCGGGGTCCCCCACCAGTGCGCGGACCACCGGCGGCCGGTCCGGGAACGCGGGCAACTGCCGTGCCACCTCGGGGCGTTCGACGGGCTCGGCCCAGGCGGCGGCCGACCCCCCGGCGGCCACCGCCGGGGCCACGGTCACCGGCGTGGAGCCCGGTGCGCCCGGCGCCGCGCCCCCGCACCCCGCCCCGGGCGGGACCGCCCCCAGTGCCCTGGTCAGCTCCACCACCCCCGCCAGGTTGAGGTCCGCCCCGTGGGCCGGCGCGCACGCCGCATTGCGCCGCAGCAGCCCGGCCAGCGTCCCCGCACCGGCCGCGTCTGCCGGCGGCAGCAGCCGGTACGCCGGCACCGAGCCGCCGTCGGGGTCGGACGGCGGCGGGCCGAGGACGGCGAGCACCGCCCCGGTGACGGCGTCGAGCACGGGCCCGCCCGCCTCGCCGCCGATCCGCAGCGCGTCCCGTGCGTCGGCCCCCATCACCAGCTCCAGGACTGTGCCGCCGGTGCCCCGGGCCCCGAGGACCCGGGCCTCGCGCCAGGCACCGTGGGCGCGGATCCGGACATAGGTGCCCGGCGGAATACCGGCCCGCGCCGAGACCGGCAGCGGCGGCGGAAGGGTCCCCGGCGCGGACCCGTCGGTGCGCAGCAGGGCGAGCCCGGACGCGGGGAGCAGGACGAGGCCGCCGGGGGCGAGGGGGCGGGGGCGCTCGCCGTCGGCGGCGCGCACGGTCACCGCCGTACGGCTCCCGGGGCCCCCGGACGCCTCCAGCGCGCCGATCACCTCGATGCCGGTGACGACGGTGCCCTGTCCGTCGGCGGTGAAGCCGGTGCCCAGCGGCCGGCCGGCCGCGTCGCAGATCCGTACGAGCTGTGCCGTGGTGCCGCGTTCCATGGTCCGACGGTAGGCCGGGGATGATCACCGAGGGGGCGCCGCGGAGGAAAGCGCCCCCTGTGCGCCCCGCTGGTACTCCGAGCGCCTGCACGATGAGGTGAATCGGGGGCGTCGTGCGGACAGATCTGTGGGTGGGGGAAACCGAGGGGGGTCGTGGAACGGGCGGCGGTGCCGCCCGTTCCACGCGAGAGCTCGGGACTCACGAACTCACGGTCTCACGAACTCAGACGAAGACCGCCAGGCTCTTCGCCTTGCCCTTCTGCTCCTCGACGAGTGCCAGGAAGCGTTCCTCGGGTCCGAAGACCGCCACCGGCGCGCGGTCGTACGCGGGCATGTCCAGGCGCACACCGTTGGCGAGCAGCTTGGCCCGCCGTGCGTCGACGTCCCAGCGCGGGAAGGCCGCGGCCGCCGCCTGCGCGATCGGCATCACGGTCAGCTCCTCCTGGAGCTGGTCGAGGGTGCGGGCCGCGTCCAGCCCGTAGGGGCCGACGCGGGTGCGCCGCAGCGCGGTCAGATGGCCGCCCACCCCGAGACCGGCGCCCAGATCGCGGGCGAGGGCCCGGATGTAGGTGCCGGAGGAGCAGACCACGGAGACGACGAGGTCGACCACGGGCAGTCCGTCGTCGGTCACCGCCTCCCGTACGTCGTAGACCCGGAAGGAGGAGACGGTCACCGGCCGGGCCGGGATCTCGAACTCCTCGCCGCCGCGCACCCGCGCGTACGACCGCTTGCCGTCGATCTTGATGGCGCTGACCTTCGACGGCACCTGCATGATGTCGCCGGTCAGGGCGGCGACCCCGGCGTCGACGGCCTCCCGGGTGACCCCGGAGGCGTCGGTGGACGAGGTGACCTCGCCCTCCGCGTCGTCGGTGACCGTGTTCTGGCCGAGCCGGATGGTGCCCAGGTACTCCTTCTCGGTGAGCGCCAGGTGCCCGAGGAGCTTGGTCGCCCGCTCGACGCCGAGGACGAGGACTCCGGTGGCCATGGGATCGAGCGTCCCCGCGTGTCCGACGCGGCGGGTCCTGGCGATCCCGCGCATCTTGGCGACGACGTCGTGCGAAGTGAAGCCCGACGGCTTGTCGACGATGACAAGGCCGTCGGGCACAGGGGTGCGGTCCGTCATTCCGAGGCTTCGTCCTCGGGCTTGCGGTACGGGTCGGCCTCGCCGGCGTACGCGGCGCCCGAGGACGCCTCGCGCACCTTGGCGTCGGAGGCCCGCGCCTTGTCGAGGAGGTCCTCGATGGTCCGCGCGTTCTCCGGGAGCGCGTCGGGGACGAACGTCAGGGTGGGCGTGAACTTGGTGCCCGCCGCGGCACCGACCGCCGACCGCAGGATGCCCTTGGCGCTCTGGAGCCCCGCCGCGGCGCTGGCCCGGTCCTCGTCGTCGCCGTAGACCGTGTAGAAGACCGTGGCCTCCCGCAGGTCACCGGTGACGCGGGTGTCCGTGATGGTCACGTGCGTCCCGAGTCGAGGGTCCTTGATGCCGCGCTGAAGCTTCTCGGCGACCACCTCCCGGATGAGGTCTGCCAGTTTCTTCGCCCGCGCATTGTCGGCCACTGGTCCTTCTCCCTTGTGCTGCGTGTGCTGCTGTTCCTGCTGCGTACTGCTGTGCCGTGCTGGGTTGGTGCTCGTGGTGCCGGGTGCTGCTCGTGGTGCGGGGTGCTGCTCGTGGTGCTGGGTGCTGCTCGTGGTGCTGGGTGCTGCTCATTCAGTCTTCGTCGCTGTGGAGCCTGCGTCGAACCGACAGCAGCTCCACCTCCGGCCGGGCGGCGACGAGGCGCTCGCACCGGTCCAGCACCTCCGTGATGTGCCCGGTGTCGCCGGAGACCACCGCGAGGCCGATCTCGGCCCGCCGGTGGAGATCCTGTCCGCCGGTCTCCGCCACGCTCACCGCGTACTTCCGCTGCAGCTCGGCGACGATCGGGCGGACCACGGAACGCTTCTCCTTCAGCGACCGTACGTCGCCGAGAAGCAGATCGAAGGACAGTGTCCCCACGTACATGTGTGTCCGGATGTCCCGCCGGTACGGGTTCAGGGTTCTGCCGGCACCCGGCAGAGGGACGTGTCCGGGGGATCAGCGCCGGACACCTCCGAGAACCGTACACGCAACGGCCGGGGCCGATCGACGGAAAATCTTCCGCCGACCGGCCCCGGTCGCCTGGCGCGTCAGCCGCGGGGCTTCTCGCGCATCTCGTACGTCGCGATGACGTCGTCGATCTTGATGTCGTTGAAGTTTCCGAGGTTGATACCGCCCTCGAAGCCTTCGCGGATCTCGGTGACGTCGTCCTTGAAGCGGCGCAGGCCCTCGATGTTGAGGTTCTCCGCCACGACCTTGCCGTCGCGGATGAGGCGGGCCTTGGTGTTGCGCTTGACCTCGCCGGACCGGATGAGGACACCGGCGATGTTGCCCAGCTTGGACGAGCGGAAGACCTCGCGGATCTCCGCCGTGCCGAGCTCGACCTCTTCGTACTCCGGCTTGAGCATGCCCTTGAGGGCCGCCTCGATCTCCTCGATGGCCTGGTAGATCACCGAGTAGTACCGGACGTCCACGCCCTCGCGCTCCGCCATCTGCGCGGCACGGCCGGCCGCGCGGACGTTGAAGCCGATGACGATCGCGTCCGAGCCCATGGCCAGGTCGATGTCGGACTCGGTGACCGCACCCACGCCGCGGTGCAGCACGCGGATGTCGACCTCCTCGCCCACGTCGAGCTGGAGCAGGGACGACTCGAGCGCCTCGACGGAACCGGAAGCGTCACCCTTGATGATGAGGTTGAGCTCCTGGATCTGACCGGCCTTGAGGACCTTGTCGAGGTCCTCGAGCGACACCCGGCGGGTGCGCTTGGCGAAGGCCGCGTTGCGCTCGCGCGCCGCGCGCTTCTCGGCGATCTGGCGTGCCGTGCGGTCCTCGTCGACGACGAGGAAGTTGTCGCCGGCGCCCGGGACGTTGGTGAGACCCAGGACCAGGACCGGAGTCGACGGGGTCGCCTCCTCGACGTTGTTGCCCTTGTCGTCGAGCATGGCCCGCACGCGGCCGTAGGCGTCGCCCACGACCATCGTGTCGCCGATGCGCAGCGTGCCGCGCTGGACGAGGACGGTCGAGACCGCACCGCGCCCGCGGTCGAGGTGGGACTCGATCGCGATGCCCTGCGCGTCCTGACCGGGGTTGGCCCGCAGGTCGAGCGAGGCGTCCGCGGTGAGGACCACGGCCTCCAGCAGGGAGTCGATGTTCAGACCCTGCTTGGCGGAGATGTCGACGAACATGGTCTCGCCGCCGTACTCCTCGGCCACCAGACCGAACTCGGTGAGCTGGCCGCGCACCTTGGTCGGGTCGGCGCCCTCGACGTCGATCTTGTTGACCGCGACCACGATCGGCACGTCGGCCGCCTTGGCGTGGTTCAGCGCCTCGATCGTCTGCGGCATCACACCGTCGTTGGCCGCGACCACGAGGATCGCGATGTCGGTGGACTTCGCACCACGGGCACGCATGGCGGTGAACGCCTCGTGACCCGGGGTGTCGATGAAGGTGATCGCGCGGTCCTCGCCGTTGACCTCGGTCGTGACCTGGTACGCACCGATGTGCTGGGTGATACCGCCGGCCTCGCCCGCGATGACGTTCGTCTTGCGGATGGCGTCGAGGAGCCGGGTCTTACCGTGGTCGACGTGACCCATGACGGTCACCACCGGCGGACGGGAGACCAGGGCCTCGTCGCCGCCCTCGTCCTCGCCGAACTCGATGTCGAAGGACTCGAGGAGCTCGCGGTCCTCCTCCTCCGGGCTGACGATCTGGACGCTGTAGTTCATCTCGTCACCGAGGAGCTGCAGCGTCTCGTCGGAGACGGACTGCGTCGCGGTGACCATCTCGCCGAGGTTCATCATGACCGCGACGAGCGACGCCGGGTTGGCGTTGATCTTCTCCGCGAAGTCGGTGAGCGAGGCACCGCGCGACAGGCGAATGGTCTCGCCGTTGCCGCGAGGCAGCATCACACCGCCGACCGACGGGGCCTGCATGGCCTCGTACTCCTGGCGCCTCTGCCGCTTCGACTTGCGGCCACGGCGCGCCGGACCGCCGGGACGGCCGAACGCACCCTGCGTGCCACCACGGCCGCCGGGACCGCCCGGACGGCCGCCGAAGCCGGGACGGCCGCCGAAGCCGCCGCCACCACCGGGGCCACCGCCACCGGGACGGCCGGCGAAACCGCCGCCGCCACCGGGACGACCGCCGCCACCGCCACCGGGACGGCCCGCGAAGCCGCCGCCACCGGGACGACCGGCACCGCCGGGACGACCGGCACCGCCGGGACCGCGACCGCCGCCACCGGGACCGCCGCCCGGACGCGGGCCGGCAGCGGGACGCTGCGGCATCATGCCCGGGTTGGGACGGTTGCCGCCGGGCGCGCCGCCGGGGCCGCCGGCACCACGGGGCGCCTGCGGACGGGGCATGCCGCCGGGGGTCGGACGGGCGCCGCCCTGACCCTGCGGACGGGGAGCACCACCGGGACCGCCCTGCGGGCGCGGGGCGCCGGGGGCGCCGCCGGGTCCACCGGGACCGGGCCGGGCACCGCCGGGACGGGGCGCCTGGGGGCGCGCCATACCGGTGGAGCCGCCGGAGGTGAAGGGGTTGTTGCCCGGACGGGGACCGGCCGGACGCTGGCCGCCGGGGCGCGGGGCGCCCTGACCGGGAGCCGGACGCGACGGACGGTCGCCGCCGCGCTGGCCGCCACCGGCCGCCGGACGCTGACCGCCGGCCGGACGGGGACCGGGGGTCGCACCGCCCTGCCCACCGCCGGAGCGGGGGGCCTGCGGGGCGGCGGGCTGCGCCGGAGCCGGGGCCGAGAACTCGGCCGCGGGCACCGGGCTCGCGGGCTTCGCCGGCGCCGGCTTGGGGCCGGGCGTCGGACGCGGACCCGGGGTCGCGGAGGGGGTGCCGCCCGCCTGGGCCGGCTTGGGGGCCGGTGCGCCGGGCTTCGGGGCGGCGGGACGTGCCTGCGCCGGGGAGGGCGCGGCAGGACCGCCCGGGCGGCCGGGGGCCGCGGGGGCGGGCTTGGGCGCGGCCTTGCGGGGCGCGCCGGGCTTGGCTGCGGACTTGCCGGCGGTACCGCCGGGCCCCTGCAGCGCGTCAGTCAGCTTGCGTACAACCGGCGCCTCGATCGTCGAGGACGCCGAACGGACGAATTCACCGAGTTCCTGGAGCTTGGCCATGACGACCTTGCTCTCCACACCGAACTCCTTGGCGAGTTCGTATACCCGGACCTTAGCCACTTCGCTCCTTTGAGGTCCGGGTTACCGCCGGACCGTCGCTACTTCATGGGCGTACTCATCGCGTACTCATCGAGTGCTCATCGCAATCTCGACCTACTTCCAACTCGCGAGGTACCTGACCGCACGGGGGTTCCCGTGCCGTACTTCTTTCGTCTCACTGTGCCGTCTGCTCGACGTGCCGCCGGAGACCGGCGGTGTCCAGCGGTCCCGGAACCCGGAAGGCCCGTGGGAACGCCCGTCGGCGAACCGCCAGATCGAGACAGACCACGGCGGGGTGCAGATACGCACCCCGGCCGGGCAGCGTACCGCGATCATCGGGGGCACACTCGCCCTCGATCACCACGATGCGCAGCAGATCGCTCTTGGCCGCCCGCTCCCGGCATCCCACACAGGTTCGCTCAGGGCACGCGCGGGCATGCGTCCGGCCAGACACGCTTAAGTCTACCTCCCCGCACCGACCTCACCCCTTTGGGGCAAAAATCGAACGGTTGTTGTCCTGATCCACTCCGGGCCGCGGGCTCAGCCCTGCCCGGAGCCCTCCTCGGCACCCTCGGTGTCCGGGCGGATGTCGATGCGCCAGCCGGTGAGGCGGGCGGCCAGGCGGGCGTTCTGGCCCTCCTTGCCGATCGCCAGCGAGAGCTGGTAGTCCGGCACGGTGACCCGGGCCGAACGGGCGCCGAGGTCCACGACCTCGACCTTGCTCACCCGGGCCGGGGACAGCGCGTTGGCCACCATCTCCGCCGGGTCGTCCGACCAGTCCACGATGTCGATCTTCTCGCCGTGCAGCTCGGCCATGACGTTGCGCACCCGGCCGCCCATCGGGCCGATGCAGGCGCCCTTGGCGTTCAGGCCGGAGCGGGTGGACCGTACGGCGATCTTGGTGCGGTGACCGGCCTCGCGGGCGATGGCCGCGATCTCCACACTGCCGTCCGCGATCTCCGGGACCTCCAGCGCGAAGAGCTTCTTCACCAGGTTGGGGTGGGTGCGCGAGAGGGTCACGGACGGACCGCGCACCCCCCTGGCCACCCGCACCACATAGGTGCGCAGCCGCAGACCGTGGGTGTACTCCTCGCCGGGGACCTGCTCCTGCACCGGCAGGATGGCCTCCAGCTTGTCGTCCAGCCTGACCAGGACGTTCTTCGGGTCCTTCCCCTGCTGGACCTGGCCGGCCACCACATCGCCCTCGCGGCGTGCGTACTCGCCGAAGGTGACGTCGTTCTCGGCGTCGCGCAGCCGCTGCTGGATGACCTGGCGTGCGGTGGTCGCCGCGATCCGGCCGAAGTCGGAGGGCGTGTCGTCGAACTCCTTGGGCTCCTGGCCCTCCTCCAGCTCGGAGGGGTCCTCCTTGGCCCAGACCGTGACGTGCCCGGTCTCCCGACTCAGCTCCACCCGGGCGTGCCGGCGGCTGCCGTCGGTGCGGTGGTAGGCGATGAGGAGGGCCGACTCGATGGCCTCGACCAGCAGGTCGAAGGCGATCTCCTTCTCCTGCGCCAAGCCCTTCAGCAGCTTCACGTCGATGTCCACGGCTACGCCTCCTCTTCCTTCTTGTCCTTGCGGTTGAACTCGATCTCGACGCGCGCCCTGGCGATGTCGCCGAACGCGATCCGGCGGGCGGTCGGCCTGCGCCCCTTCACACCCGGCACCTCGGCGTCGATCCCGTCCTCGTCGACGGCGAGGATCCGCGCGACGACCTCGCCGTCCTCGTGCAGCTGGAAGCGGACGAGCCGGCCGGTGGCGCGCCGGTAGTGGCGGTGTTCGGTGAGAGGGCGGTCGGCGCCCGGGGAGGTGACCTCCAGGACGTACTCGTCCTCGCCCATGGCGTCGGTCTCGTCCAGCTTCTGGGAGATCGCGCGGCTCAGCTCCGCGCACGCGTCCAGTTCCACGCCCTCGTCGGAATCGACCACGATCCGCAGGGTGCGGCGCCTGCCCGCCCGGGAGACCTCGATCTCCTCCAGATCCAGTCCGGCGGCGCCGACGAGCGGTTCCAGCAGCCCGCGCAGCCTCTCGTTCTGGGTGGTGCTCATCCGGGTGACTCCTCGGCCGCGTGTGCTGTTGTGGGATCGTCGCGTGTCGAGGGAAAGGGTATCCGGTCCCGAGGGGTGTTGCCGTCCACCACCGCCGCACCCGCGGGTACGCTCGCCTGCGGCGATGATCACCGCGAGGTCCGAGGAGAACAGGCGTGGGGCGCACGGGATGGACACGAAGACGTGCGTTGCTGGCCTCGGGGGCGGCCGCGGCCGGGGCCCTGACCGGCTGTTCGGACGGGAGGCCCGGGGTGCGGGGCGCCGCCACCGTCGCCGGGGCGGACCCGGCGCGGGCCGAGAAGGCCCTGCGGGCGCGGCTGGCCGCGCGGAGCGAGGCCCTGGCCGGCACCTACGACGCGGTCCTCGCCCGGCATCCCTCGCTGGCGGAACGGCTCGGGCCGCTGCGGGCGGCGGTCGGGGCCCACGCCGAGGCGCTGGGGGGCAGGGCGGCGACGGAGCCCCCGGCCCCACCGTCCGCAGTTCCGTCCGGCCCTGCCTCGCCGTCCGGCCCGGCCTCGCCGTCGACGGCCGCTCCCCCGGCGGCGTCCGCGACCCCGGTGGCGGGGGGCTCCGTCCCGGACGACCCGCGCGCCGCCCTGACGGAGTTGGCCGCCGCGGAGCGCCGCACCGCCGACGCGCACACCGAGGCCCTGCTGGACGCGGAGCCCGAACTGGCCCGGCTGCTGGCCTCGGTGGCCGCCGCGGGGGCCGCGCACGCGTACCTGCTGACGAAGGGTGAGACGCCGTGACCGAGGTGGACGCGGCGGGTACGCTGCGGGCCGCTCAGGCCGCCCTGGCCGCCGAGCACGCGGTGGTCTACGGCTACGGCGTGGTCGGCGGACGGATCGGCGACGAGCGGCGGCAGGAAGCCGCGTCCGCGCATGCCGCGCACCGGGCGCGCCGGGACACCCTGGTCCGCGCGGTGCGCGACCTCGGCGCCGAACCGGCCGCCGCCGCACCGGCCTACGCGCTGCCCTTCGCGGTGCCGGACGCCGAGGCGGCGCAGCGGCTGGCCGCCGAGCTCGAGGACCGGGTGGCGGGCGCCTGGGCGGACCTGGTGCGGGCCTCCCGGGGGAGGCTGCGGAGGGAGGCGGCCGTGGCGCTGCGGGAGGCGGCCGTGCGTGCGGTGCGCTGGCGCGGCAGCGGCGTAGCCTTTCCTGGGCTCGCCGAGCGGGCCGCCGACGACCGCAGCCGCTGAACGGACAAGGGATCACACGACGTATGGCTTTCGAACCGCCCCAGCGGCTGGTCCGTGCTCTCGACGGGACCACCGAGTGGCTCGGGCAGCTGCCCGGGATCGTCCGCGAGGCGGTGGACCGGCGGAAGCTGGACGTCGAACGGGTGGTGGTGCCGGGCGGCCGCAGCAGCGTGGTCCTGCTCGTCCGGCTGCCGGACGGCACCCCGGCGGTGCTGAAGCTCGCCCCGCCTCAAGCGGCCCCCGACGCGGAGCGGACGGCGCTGGCGGCGTGGGACGGCTGGGGCGCGGTCCGGGTGCTGGACGACGACGGGGACGGCGGCCTGCTGCTCGAACGGCTCCAGCCGGATGTCTCGTTGCGCTCGCTGCCGGAGGCGAAGGCGCTGCTGGAGGCGGCCGGGACGGTGCGGCGGCTGTGGGTGGAGCCCCCGGCCGGTCACGGCTGGGAGTCGGTCGCCGAGCGCACGGCGCGGCAGGCGGACGTGATGCGGGCGGCGGGCGGGCCGCTGGTGGCGGCGGCGCTCGACGCGCGGGCGGAGCTGGTGGCCGGTGGGACGCCCGAACTCCTGCTGCTGCACGGCAACTTCCGGCAGGGGAAGGTACTCGCGGGCGAGCGCTCGCCGTGGCTGACGGTGGGTCCGGAGCCGGTGGTCGGCGAACGCGCCTACGACCTGGCGCGGTTGGTCCGCGACCGGGTCGAGGACCTGGTCGCCGCCTCGGGCGGATCGGCGGCGGCCCGTCGCCGGGTGAAGCGGCTCGCGGACTCCCTGGAGGTCGACCGCGAGCGCCTGCGGGGGTGGACGCTGTTCCGCGCGGTGGAGTCGGGCACGCGGGCGCTGGCGGAGGGGCGGCGGGCCCAGGGCGAGGCGGCCCTGGAGTTCGCGGGCTGGTTGTAGGGGGCGTGGTTGTGGACGGCGCGGGGCACGGCACGGTGGGTGGGCACCCGGCCCTGGCCCCCGCCCGCCGGTCGTCGCGGCACCCCGCTGCGCACGGTGTCCTCAATCGCCGGACGGGCTGAAAAAGCACGCGGCACCGGGCTGCGCACCACATCCTCGACACCCGACGGGCTGAAAAGCCCCCGGCGCCGCGTCCGCCGACGCACGGCGCGGGCTGAGAACAGCCCGCTCGGGGCAGGGCGCAGCCCGGAGGGCAACGCCTTGGGGCGCGCCACCCGCGGTGGCGCGCCCCAAGGCGTTGAACAGGCGCGCGTCAGCGCGAAAGGCGCGCGACGGCCTCCGCGACCGGGAGTTCCTCGCGCTCGCCCGTGCGGCGGTCCTTGAGTTCGACGACGCCCTCGGCGGTGCGGCGGCCCGCGACGAGGATCTTCGGGACGCCGATCAGCTCCGCGTCGGTGAACTTCACGCCCGGCGAGACACCGGCCCGGTCGTCGACGAGGACCCGCAGCCCGGCCGCGCCGAGCTGCTCGGCCACGTCGAGGGCGAGTTCGGTCTGCGCCGCCTTGCCCGCGGCGACCACGTGCACATCGGCGGGGGCGACCTCGGCGGGCCAGCACAGGCCCTGCTCGTCGGCGTGCTGCTCGGCGAGGGCGGCGACCGCGCGGGAGACGCCGATGCCGTAGGAGCCCATGGTGACGCGGACGGGCTTGCCGTTCTGGCCGAGGACGTCGAGCTGGAAGGCGTCGGCGTACTTGCGGCCCAGCTGGAAGATGTGGCCGATCTCGATGGCGCGGTCCAGCTTCAGGCCGGTGCCGCACCTGGGGCAGGGGTCGCCGTCCTCGACCACCACGACGTCCAGGTACTGGTCGACCTCGAAGTCACGGCCCGCGACGACGTTCCGCGCGTGCTTGCCGTCCTTGTTGGCGCCGGTGATCCAGGCGGTGCCGGGGGCGACGCGCGGGTCGGCGAGGTAGCGGACCTTCTCCAGGCCCTGGGGGCCGACGTAGCCGCGCACCAGGTCCGGGCGGCCGGTGAAGTCCTCGGCGGTGACCAGTTCCACGACGGCGGGCGCCAGGTGCTCGGCGAGCTTGCCGAGGTCGACCTCCCGGTGGCCGGGCACGCCGACCGCCACGATCTCGCCGTCCACCTTGACCAGCAGGTTCTTCAGGGTGGCCGAGGCGGGGACGCCCAGGTGCTCCGCGAGGGTCTCGATGGTGGGGGTGTCGGGGGTGTCCAGCTCCTCCACGGGGCCGTGCGCCGAGCCGTCGACCGGGGTGAGGGCGAGGGTGACCGCCTCGGTGTTGGCGGCGTAGTCGCAGTTCGGGCAGTCCGCGAAGGTGTCCTCGCCGGCGGCGGCGGGGGCGAGGAACTCCTCGGAGGCGGAGCCGCCCATCGCCCCGGAGACCGCGGAGACGATGCGGTGGTCCAGGCCGAGGCGCTCGAAGATCTTCACGTACGCCGCGCGGTGCAGGGCGTAGGACTCGGCGAGGCCCTCGTCGGTGGTGTCGAAGGAGTAGGAGTCCTTCATCTGGAACTCGCGGCCGCGCAGGATGCCCGAGCGGGGGCGGGCCTCGTCGCGGTACTTCGTCTGGATCTGGTAGAGCATCACCGGCAGGTCCTTGTAGGACGTGCACTGGTCCTTGACGGTCTGGGTGAAGATCTCCTCGTGGGTCGGGCCGAGGAGGTAGTCGCCGCCCTTGCGGTCCTTGAGGCGGAAGAGCAGGTCACCGTATTCGTCCCAGCGGCCGGACGCCTCGTAGGGCTCCTTGGGCAGCAGGGCGGGCAGCAGCACCTCCTGGGCGCCGATGGCGTCCATCTCCTCGCGCACGACCCGGGTGACGTTCTCCAGGACGCGCTTGCCCAGCGGCAGCCAGGTCCAGATGCCCGCGGCGTTGCGGCGGACGTAGGCGGCGCGGACGAGGAGCTTGTGGCTGAGCGTCTCGGCGTCCGCCGGGTCGTCACGCAGTGTCTTGACCATCAGACGGGACATGCGCTGGACCTGGGCCATGGTGAACTCCTGCTCGGAACGTGTGATGTCCAGGAGGTTAGCCGGGCGGCGCGCGCTGGCGGAAATCAGTTCACCGCGGTCCCGCCCCGCACCTGCCGCGGGCCGCCCCGCAGCAGCGGCAGCGGCGCGCCCATCACGGCGTAGGGGCTGGGGGCGCTGGGGAAGACGACCCGGCGGGCCAGGTCCCGGTAGCCGAGGCTGCGGTAGAGGCGGCGGGCGGGGCTCTCGGTGTCGACGGCGGAGAGGATGGACCGCGGCTCCTCGGCGCCGTCGGTGAGGGCGGTGATCAGCTCCCGGCCGATGCCCCGGGCCTGGTGGGCGGGGTGGACGTGGAGTTCGGTGATGACGAAGGCGTCGTCGAGCCAGCCGTCCGCGCCGTCCGCCCGCAGATGGGGTTCGACGACGGTGGACCACCAGTGGGAGCGGTCGTTGGGCATCCCGTAGACGAAACCGACGAGGCGGCCGTCGGGGGTGGTCGCGCCCAGCGCCCGGGCGCCGGGGTTGGTGAGGTGCCGCAGGACGATCCAGCGGCGGATGTCGATCTCCTCCTCGCTCAGCCCGAAGGCGAGCGCCTGGACGGCGAGGGCCTCGTCGACCCGGGCCGCGAGGTCGAGCGGGCCGGTCGCGACATCGGGGTCTGGTGCCATGGCCGCACCCTACTGGCCGCCCGGACGCAGGCGCGCGGCCCTCAGAACAGGACGCTCATGAACGCGCCGACCTCACGGAAGCCGACCCGGCGGTAGGAGGCCCGCGCGGGGGTGTTGTAGTCGTTCACGTAGAGGCTGACGACCGGGGAGACGTCGGCGAGGGCGTAGCGCAGGACGGCGGCCATGCCGGTCTCGGAGAGGCCCCGGCCGCGGTACTCGGGCGCCACCCAGACGCCCTGGATCTGGCACGCCCGGGCGGTCGCGGCGCCGATCTCGGCCTTGAAGACGACCTTGCCGTCCTCGATGCGGGCGAACGACCGCCCGGTGCCGACGAGTTCGGCGACCCGGGCCTGGTACAGGAGGCCGCCGTCGCCGGCCAGCGGGGAGACGCCGACCTCCTCGGTGAACATGGCCACGCACGCCGGCATGATCAGGTCCATCTCGTCCTTGCGGATGCGGCGGACGTAGGGGTCGGGCTCGATGTCGTCCGGGACCTTCTCGGTGACCATCAGCGGCTGGTTGGCGCGTACGTCGCGGGCCGGCCCCCAGCTCGGTTCGAGGAGCCGCCACAGGGCGGCGGTGGGCTCGGCGGGGCCGACGATGGAGGAGCAGCGGCGGCCGGTCCTGCGGGCCCGGTCGGCGAAGGCGCGGATGGCGTCGGGGGTGGCGCAGACCGGGACGAGGTTGGCGCCGGAGTAGCACAGGGAGCGGAGCCGGCCGTGCTCGTACCAGCCCCAGAGCTCGCCGCCGAGCCGCCAGGGGTCCAGGCCGGCGACCTGCACGCGCGCGGTGACGAAAGCATTCGCCACGGGGTCGCTCTCCAGGAGGGCGAGCGCGGCGCCGAGTTCGCCGGGGTCGAGGACCCGCGTGGTGGTCTGCGTCAACACAAGGGGCCTCACCATACGGTTTGCTGGTTCTGGCACTGTACCCGCCACCCCCGTGCCGTGCCGATCCGATGGCCGGACCCGCACCCCGGCGCGGAGCCCGGCACGGCGAAGGCCCCGCCGCCGCCGACGGGCGGCGCTGCGGAGCCTTCACGGGAGTGCGGTGCGGTGCGCGGCTCGGTCAGCCGGCGACGGAGACCTGCGGTTCTCCGGAGGCGACGCCGTCCTTCTCCATCTGCTCGGCGATCTTCATGGCCTCGTCGATCAGGGTCTCCACGATCTTGGACTCGGGCACGGTCTTGATGACCTCGCCCTTGACGAAGATCTGGCCCTTGCCGTTGCCGGAGGCGACCCCGAGGTCGGCCTCGCGGGCCTCGCCGGGGCCGTTGACGACACAGCCCATCACGGCGACGCGGAGCGGGACCTCCATGCCCTCCAGGCCGGCGGTCACCTCCTCGGCCAGCTTGTAGACGTCGACCTGGGCGCGGCCGCAGGAGGGGCAGGAGACGATCTCCAGCCGGCGCTGGCGCAGGTTGAGGGACTCCAGGATCTGGATCCCGACCTTGATCTCCTCCGCGGGCGGGGCGGAGAGGGAGACCCGGATGGTGTCGCCGATGCCCTCGGAGAGCAGGGCGCCGAAGGCGACCGCGGACTTGATGGTGCCCTGGAAGGCCGGGCCGGCCTCGGTGACGCCGAGGTGGAGCGGGTAGTCGCACTGGGCGGCGAGCTGCCGGTAGGCGTTGACCATGACGACCGGGTCGTTGTGCTTGACCGAGATCTTGATGTCCCGGAAGCCGTGCTCCTCGAAGAGGGACGCCTCCCACAGGGCGGACTCGACCAGGGCCTCGGGGGTGGCCTTGCCGTACTTCTCCAGCAGGCGGCGGTCGAGGGAGCCCGCGTTGACGCCGATCCGGATGGGGGTGCCGGCCTCGCCCGCGGCCTTGGCGATCTCCTTGACCTTGTCGTCGAACTGCTTGATGTTGCCCGGGTTGACCCGGACCGCGGCGCACCCGGCGTCGATCGCGGCGAAGACGTACTTCGGCTGGAAGTGGATGTCGGCGATCACCGGGATCTGGGACTTCCGGGCGATCGTCGCGAGGGCGTCGGCGTCGTCCTGGGTGGGGCAGGCGACCCGGACGATCTGGCAGCCGGAGGCGGTGAGCTCGGCGATCTGCTGGAGGGTGGCGCCGATGTCGGAGGTCCTGGTCGTCGTCATCGACTGCACCGACACGGGTGCGTCGCCGCCGACCGCGACCGAGCCGACCTGGATCTTCCGGCTGACCCGGCGGTCGGCGAGCTTGGTCGGAACGGACGGCATTCCGAGAGAAATTGCAGTCATCTGCTGTGCAACCCCAAGGTGTGGATCGAGGTCCCGAGATCGGCGGGCTCCAGCACCCGAGATTACGGCACTGGCGTTCGGCGGAGCACATCGCACACGGGAAGTCCACCCAAAGGGGACGGCCGGACACCAGGAGTGTCCGGCCGTCGATGGCGTGTTCCTGTCCGCCGCCGGGGTGCCCCGGACGCCTCCTAGCTGATGCGCACCGGGTTGACGATGTCCGCGACGAGGACGAGCAGGGTGAAGCAGATGAAGATGCCGGCCACCACGTAGGCCACGGGCATCAGCTTCGCCACGTCGAACGGACCCGGGTCGGGGCGCCGGAACAGCTTGGCGAAGCCGCGCCGGACGGACTCCCACAGGGCGCCCGCGATATGACCGCCGTCGAGCGGGAGCAGCGGGAGCATGTTGAACAGGAAGAGCGAGAGGTTGAAGCCCGCGAGGAGCATCAGGAAGGTCGCGATGATGTTCTGCGTGGGCATGTCCAGGTTGAGGACCTCGCCGCTGAGCCGGGCCGCGCCGACCACGCCGACGGGCGAGTCCTCCGCGCGTTCGCCGTCGCCGAAGGCCGCGTCCCAGAGGGCGGGGATCTTGGTCGGCAGGGCGACGATGGACTCGGCGCCGTTCTGGATCATGTCGCCCATGCGGTCGACGGAGTCCCCGAAGGAGAGCGGCAGGATCTCCGTCCGGGCGGCGAAGCCCAGGTAGCCGGCCTTCTCGTACCCCTCGACCACCTCGCCGTCGGCGTCCTTCTTGACCACGACGTTCTCGCGGAGGGTGGCGTTCAGGGTCTGCTCGGCCCCGTTCCGCTCGACGGTGATGGCGGCCGGGCCGATGGTCTCGCGGATGCGCTCGGAGAGGGTGGGCCAGTCGGCGACCGGCTGCCCGTTGAAGGCGACGATCCGGTCGCCCTCCTTCAGGCCCGCCTCCAGGGCGGGCGAGGGGTCGTCCGCGGCGGTGCAGGTGTCGCGCTTCTCGCTCTGCTCGATGACGCACTTCTGGACGCCGGCGACCTCGGTGGTCTGGGTGGGCGTGCCGAAGCTCATCATCACGCCGAGGAAGATCGCCACCGCGAGGACCAGGTTCATGAACGGCCCGGCGAACATCACGATCACGCGCTTCCACGGCTTGCGCGTGTAGAAGAGGCGCGTCTCGTCGCCCGGCTGGAGCTCCTCGTAGGCGGCGGTGCGGGCGTCCTCGATCATGCCCCGCCAGGGGGAGGTCGAGCGTGCCTCGATCCTGCCGTCGTCGCCGGGCGGGAACATGCCGATCATCCGGATGTAGCCGCCCATGGGGATGGCCTTGATGCCGTACTCGGTCTCCCCCTTCTGGCGGGAGAACAGGGTCGGGCCGAAGCCGACCATGTACTGCGGCACCCGGATGCCGAACAGCTTCGCCGTCGACAGATGGCCCAGCTCGTGCCAGGCGATGGAGATCAGCAGCCCCACGCCGAACAGCACTATGCCGAGGACCGTCAACAGAATCGTCATGCGCGAGCCTCCGCGGGCCGTTCACCGCCGCTGTGGGCGTACTTCGCTGCCGTCTCACGGGCCCGGGTGCGGGCCCAGGCGTCCGCCTCGAGGACGTCCGCCACCGTGAGGGAGGTTCCGGGCGCGGGCGTGCCGTGCTCGGAGACCACCTCGGTGACCGTATCCATGATGGCGTTGAACGGCAGCCTTCCGGCGAGGAAAGCCTCCACGCACTCCTCGTTCGCCGCATTGAACACGGCGGGCGCGGTGCCGCCCAGCTCCCCCACGTGGCGGGCGAGCCCCACGGAGGGGAAAGCCTCGTTGTCGAGGGGGAAGAACTCCCAGGTGGAGGCGGTGGACCAGTCGAAGGCGGGGGCCGCGTCGGGCACCCGCTCGGGCCAGCCGATGCCGACGGCGATGGGGCCGCGCATGTCCGGCGGGGTGGCCTGGGCGAGGGTCGAGCCGTCCGTGAACTCCACCATCGAGTGGACGTAGGACTGCGGGTGGACGACGACCTCGATGCGGTCGAAGGGGATGTCGTAGAGCAGATGCGCCTCGATCACCTCCAGCCCCTTGTTCACCAGGGTCGCGCTGTTGACGGTGATCACCGGGCCCATCGCCCAGGTGGGGTGCGCGAGGGCGTCCTCGCGGGTGACCCCCTCCAGCTCGGCGCGGGTGCGGCCGCGGAACGGGCCGCCGGAGGCGGTCACCACCAGCTTGCGCACATCGGCGCGGGTGCCGGCGGCGAGCGCCTGGAAGAGGGCCGCGTGCTCGGAGTCGACGGGGATGATCTGCCCCGGCTTGGCGAGGGCCTTGACCAGCGGCCCGCCGACGATCAGGGACTCCTTGTTGGCCAGGGCGAGGGTGCGACCCGCCTCCAGCGCGGCGAGGGTCGGCGCCAGGCCGATGGAGCCGGTGATGCCGTTGAGGACCGTGTGGCAGGGCGAGGCGGCCAGCTCGGTCGCCGCCTGCGGGCCCGCCAGGATCTCGGGCAGCGGCTCGGTGCCGTAACGCGCGGCCAGCGCCTCGCGCAGGGCGGGCACGGCCTCCTCGCGGGCGACCGCGACGGTGTCGACGCCCAGCTCGCGCGCCTGCTCGGCGAGCAGGCCGACGCGCCCGCCGGCGGCGGAGAGCGCGGTCACGCGGAAGCGGTCGGGGTTGCGCAGGACGAGGTCGATCGCCTGCGTGCCGATGGACCCGGTCGAGCCGAGGACCACGACGTCACGGCGTCCCGGTGCGGGATCGAACGTCAGATGCGGATCGGCGAGGGGTGCTGGGCTGTCGCTCATCCCCCCATTGTGGCCGCTGAATCCGTCGCTCCGGGCACGGCCCCACCCGTGGGGGACGCGGGCGGGGCCGTGCGCGGGAGGCGGGTCAGCGGATGGGGCGGTGGACGTTCTCCCGGGTGGACGGCCCGGGGGTCTGGTCGGCGATCCAGGGGCCCTCGCCGCTCGGGTCGACGATGCCGTCCTCCAGCCAGGTGTACGTCCCCGACAGCACGCCCTTGACGACGGTGGTGTCGATGTCGTCGGTGTTGGACCACAGCCGGCCGAACAGCTCCTCGACGCGCAGCCGGGCCTGCCGGCAGAACACGTCGGCGAGCTGGTACGCCTCGCGGCCGTGCTCGCCCGAGGCCCGCAGGTGCTCCGCCCGCACACAGGCGGCGCTCATCGCGAACAGCTCCGCGCCGATGTCCACGATCCGGCCGAGGAAGCCCTGCTTGGTCTCCATCCGGCCCTGCCAGCGGGACATCGCGTAGAACGTGGAACGTGCGAGCTTGCGGGAGGTGCGCTCCACGTACCGCAGGTGGGCGGCGAGGTCCGGGTGGCCGGCCGGGTGGAACTCGCGGAAGGCGACGGGGACCTGCCCGGCGCCGGTGACCAGCCTGGGCAGCCAGCGGGCGTAGAAGGCGGCCGCGTTGGCGCCCGCCCGGGCCTTGTCCCCGGCGGTCTTGTCCGGGTCGATGATGTCCCCGGCGACGGCCAGGTGGGCGTCGACCGCCTCCCGGGCGATCAGCAGGTGCATGATCTCGGTGGAGCCCTCGAAGATGCGGTTGATCCGCAGGTCGCGCAGCAACTGCTCGGCCGGGACGCCCTTCTCGCCGCGCGCGGTGAGGGAGTCGGCGGTCTCGAAGCCGCGGCCGCCGCGGATCTGGACCGTCTCGTCGGCCATCAGCCAGGCCATCTCGGAGCCGTAGAGCTTGGCGAGGGCGGCCTCGATGCGGATGTCGTTGCGGTCCTCGTCCGCCATCTGGGAGGAGAGGTCGAGCACCGCCTCCAGGGCGAAGGTGGTGGCGGCGATGAAGGAGATCTTCGCCCCGACGGCCTCGTGGCGGGCGACCGGCCTGCCCCACTGCTCGCGGACGGCCGACCACTCGCGGGCGATCTTCAGACACCACTTGCCCGCGCCCACGCACATCGCGGGCAGCGAGAGGCGCCCGGTGTTGAGCGTGGTCAGCGCGATCTTCAGCCCGGCGCCCTCGGGGCCGATCCGGTTGGCCGCGGGCACCCGGACGCGGTGGAAGCGGGTGACGCCGTTCTCCAGGCCGCGCAGGCCCATGAAGGCGTTGCGGTTCTCGACGGTGATGCCCTCGCTGTCCGCCTCGACGACGAAGGCGGTGATGCCGCCCTTGTGGCCCTCGCTCTTCGGGACCCGGGCCATGACGACGAGGAGGTCCGCGACGACGCCGTTGGTGGTCCACAGCTTCACGCCGTCGAGGACGTAGTCGTCCCCGTCCGGGACGGCGGTGGTGGCGAGGCGGGCCGGGTCGGAGCCCACGTCCGGCTCGGTGAGCAGGAAGGCGGAGATGTCGGAGCGCGCCAGACGGGGCAGGAACCGCTCCTTCTGCTCCTCGGTGCCGAACTGCTTGAGGGGCTGCGGCACGCCGATGGACTGGTGCGCGGAGAGCAGCGCGCCGATCGCGGGGCTGGCCGAGCCGACCAGCGCGAGCGCCTTGTTGTAGTAGACCTGGGTGAGGCCGAGGCCCCCGTACTTGGGGTCGATCTTCATACCGAGGGCGCCCAGTTCGCGCAGGCCGTTGATCACCTCGTCGGGGATACGGGCGTCCCGCTCGATCCGCGCGCCGTCGATGTGTTCCTCGCAGAAGCGGCGGAGCCTGTTGAGGAACTCCTCGCCGCGGCGGGTGGCCTCGCCGGTGGGCATGGGGTGCGGGTGGATCAGGTCGAGCCGGAAGCGGCCGAGGAAGAGCTCCTTGGCGAAGCTGGGCTTGCGCCAGTCCTGTTCACGCGCCGCCTCGGCCACCTGGCGCGCCTCGCGCTCGGTGACCTTGGGCCGGGCACGGGTGGGGTCGGCAGCCGGGTCGACCGGCTTGTCGGGTGGGGCGGACATACAGCTCACCTCGCCACGGGTAGGGGCCGGACGGAAGGACTGCCGGCCGGCACTGCCACTCGTCCCCTGGTACCCGATAAAGGCGGCCCGCACCAGCCCTGCAACGGGATGTTCCGGACACGCGAAGCGGCCGGAGCCCCCGCACAGTGGGCTCCGGCCGCGGTCTCGCGGGCGCGTCGGCTACAGGGCCAGTCCGGTGAGGACCATGACGCGCTCGTAGGTGTAGTCCGCCATGGCGTAGGCGACGCCCTCGCGGCCGACGCCGGACTGCTTGGCTCCGCCGTAGGGCATCTGGTCGGCGCGGTAGGACGGGACGTCACCGATGATCACGCCGCCGACCTCCAGGGCGCGGTGGGCGCGGAAGGCGGTCTGCAGGTCGTGGGTGAACACGCCCGCCTGGAGGCCGTACTTGGAGTCGTTGACGGCGGCGAACGCCTCGGCCTCGCCGTCGGCGCGGGTGACGCTGAGGACCGGGCCGAAGACCTCCTCGCCGGCGAGGGTGACGCCGTCGGGCAGGTCGGTAAGGACGGTCGGCGCGTAGGAGGCGCCGTCGCGCTTGCCGCCGGCGAGCAGCTTCGCGCCCGCGGCCACAGCCTCGTCGACCCAGGACTCCACGCGCTTGGCGGCGTCCTCGCTGACCAGCGGGCCGACGTCGGTGGCGTCGTCGGCCGGGTCGCCGGTGACCTGGGCCCCGACCGCGGCGACGATCTTCGGCAGCAGGCGGTCGTAGACGCTCGCGTCCGCGATCACGCGCTGTACGGAGATGCAGGACTGGCCGCCCTGGTAGTTGGAGAAGGTGGCGATACGGCTCGCCGCCCAGTCCAGGTCCTGCTCGCTCGACCAGTCGGCGAGGACGACCGCCGCGCCGTTGCCGCCGAGCTCCAGGGTGCAGTGCTTGCGCGGGACCGAGTCCATGATCGCGTAGCCGACCGGGCCGGAGCCGGTGAAGGAGATGACCGGCAGGCGCTCGTCCTGGACGAGGGCGGGCATCCGGTCGTTCGGCACGGGCAGCACGGACCAGGAGCCGGCCGGGAGCTCGGTCTCGGCGAGCAGCTCACCGAGGATCAGGGCGGAGACCGGGGTGGCCGGGGCCGGCTTGAGGATGATCGGCGCGCCGACGGCGATGGCCGGGGCGACCTTGTGGGCGCTGAGGTTCAGCGGGAAGTTGAACGGGGCGATGCCGAGGACGACGCCCTTGGGGATGCGGCGGGTCAGCGCGAGGCGGCCCTGGCCGCCGGGGTCGGTGTCGAGGCGCTGCGCCTCGCCGCCGTTGAAGCGGCGGGCCTCCTCGGCCGCGAACCGGAACACGGACACGGCCCGGCCGACCTCGCCCCGGGCCCACTTGACCGGCTTGCCGTTCTCGGCGGAGATCAGCCGCGCGATCTCCTCGGTCCGCTCGACGAGCCGCCGCGACACGTGGTCCAGGGCGGCGGCGCGGACGTGGGCGGGGGTGGCGGCGAACTCGTCCACCACGGCGTACGCGGCGGCGACGGCCTCCTCGACCTGCGCCTCGGTGGGCACGGACACCTGGCCGACGAGGCTGCCGTCCCAGGGGGAGGTGACGTCGAACGCGGTCTCGCCGGTGGCCTGGCGGCCGGCGAGCCAGAAGGCGTGGGTGGAAGTCATAGCGGGGGTCCGGCCCTTCCGAAGTGGTGGGGGTTACTGCCTCTGCCCACACGGTAGGGCCGCGGGAGCGGTTGGTCGTTTGTCCGTGGTGGAGTGGTGGCGCGGCTGCCCTCGCCGCTTTGGCGGGGCGCATGCCTTCGCGCCGTGGGCGCCGGGTCCCGAGGGGCCGAGGGCGCCCCCGGAGCCGGGCGCCCGCGCCGGGAGGGGCGGATACCGAGCGCTCGCGCCTCGGGGGTGCTTCCGCCCGGGCACACTTCCACCCCCGCCCGGGCCGGGAACGGACGGCACCAGGCGCTCGCGCGCCCCGGGGGCGACTCCACTCCGGCCCGGCCCGGCGCCCGCGCCTCGGAGTACTTCCGCCCCGACCCGGGCCCGGCGCCCGCGCCTCGGAGCACTTCCGCCCCGACCTGGGCCCGGCGCCCGGGCCGGGAAGAGCCGACCCAAGCGCTCGCGCGCCGGGGGCGACTCCGCTCCGGGAAGTGCCGGCGCCCATCCGGGAAGGGCCGGCGCCGAGCGCCCGCCCCTCGGGGCACTTCCACCCCGGCCCGGGCCGGGCGTGCGCCCCGTTCCGGGCCGGCGAGTGAGCCGGAGGGACGCGCGGGGGCCGAAAGGGAGGCCGCGCGCAGACCCGAGGACGAGGGACCGAGCACGGCCGGCGGTCGGCATCCGCCGAAAGCGCCCGAGGCGCCGCGGCCCGAGAAGGGGCCCTGGAGGCGAACCGAGCCTCAGTACTTCAGCGCGAGCCAGAGTTCCATGCGGACGTCCGGGTCGTCGAGGGAGCGGCCGAGGATCTCCTCGACGCGGCGCATGCGGTAGCGCAGGGTGTGGCGGTGCACGCCGAGGTCGGCGGCGGCCGCGTCCCACTGGCCGTGGCGGGAGAGCCAGGCGCGCAGGGAGGCGACGAGGTCGCCGCGGCCGGTGGCGTCGTGTTCGCGAAGGGCGCGGAGGAGGCCGTCGGCGAAGGCGCGGACCGCGTCGTCGGCGAGGAGGGGAACGATGGAACCGGTCGCCAGTTCCTCGTGTTCGACGAAGGCGCGGCCCCGGCGGCGGGCCACCGACAGGGCCTGTTCGGCCTGTTTGTACGCGCCCGCCGCAGCGGTGGGCCCGGTCGGGGCGGAGAGGCCGAGGAAGAGCCCGGCCTCCTCCGCCTCCGCGTCCCCGTACGCGGCCGCGCAGTGCGCCGCGACCGTGCCGCCGTCGGCGGCCAGGACGGTCAGCCGGTCGCCGGGCCCGGGGACGACGAGGACGGGCTCGCCCGCCTGGGCCGCCGCGGCCTCCAGGGTCTCGGCCAGGGCGGGCAGCGGGCGGGCCCCGGCGCCCTCCGCCCCGCGGCCCTCGCGTCCGCGGCCCTCGCGTCCGCCGCCCTCGCGTCCGTCGCCCTCGCCCCGGTCGGCCGCGGGCTCCGCGACCAGCAGCCTGAAGGGCGCGTCGAGCAGGTCGCCGTACAGGTCGCCCGCGACGGCCCGGGCGTGGTCGGGCTGTCCCGCGAGCAGCATCCGGACGACGGCCGCGCCGAGTCGCTGCTCCGCCGCCTGGAGGGTGCGCGAGCGGGCCGTGGCGAGGGTGAGGAGGGCGACGGCCGAGTGGACGGCGTACCGCTCGCCCGTGCCGAGCGGGGCCCCGGTCCCGACCGCGAGCGCGCCCCGGACCCGGCGCCCGGTGCCCAGGGACTGGAGCTCCACGCGGTCGTCGCCGTCGGCGTCCCCCACCACGGCGCTGGCCGGGGCCGCCCGCTCGCGCAGGCGCACCACGTCGGCGGTGTGGCGGGCGGCCCGGCGGGCGGCCCATTCGGGTGCGGAGGCGACGACCGCGCCGGAGGCGTCGTACAGGGCCGCCCAGCCGTCGACATGGGCGGCGAGCCGGGCGACGACCGCGGCGGGGCCCTCGGCGAGGGCGGCGCGGGTCAGCTCGCGCTGCGCCTCGAAGCCCGCCGTCACGGACCGGTACTGCTCGGCGGCGATGGCGGCCGAGACCGCCTTGGCGATGGCGAGGAAGGGGGTGCGCCGGGGTACGGCGAGCAGCGGCAGCCCCTCCTCCTCGGCGGCCCGGACGAGGGCGTCCGGCACGTCCTCGTAGTAGACGCCGACGGCGAAGCCGAGCCCCACGACGCCCGCGCCGACCAGGCGGCGCACATAGCGGCGCATCGCGTCGGGGTCCTCGGCGTCGAGGGTCATGGCGGTGACGAGCAGGAGTTCGCCGCCCTCCATGTAGGGGACGGGGTCGGCGAGCTCGCTGACGTGGGCCCAGCGCACCGGTGTCTCCAGCCGGTCCGCCCCGGCGCGCACGGTGAGCTTGAGCGCCGAGTGCTGCACGAGCGAGGCGAGAGTGGGCGGCATGGGTCCTCGGGGGCTTCGCGGGCGGGCCGCGGCGGCACGCACCGCCACGGGTTTACGCCGTCCCGTATGAACGGCCACCCTCGATTCTGCCAGGGAGTACCAAAGCGGGGGGACGACCGGGAGTGGCCGCCCACGCGCCCGCCCCCTCACGCGCCCCCGCCGGGAACGCCCGCTCCGCCCGTGCGCCCCTCACGCGCCCCCGTCGGACACGCGCGCTCCCGTCAGGTCCGCAGGTCCACCAGGAGCGGCGGAGCGTGGTCCCCGCCGACGCTGGTGAGGGAGAGCACGGCGTGTCCGGCCGGCACGGCGTGCGCCAGGTCGGAGGCGGACCAGCGGGCCCGTTCCACCTCGCGCACGGTCACCGCCTCGGCGGTGGCCGCCTTGCCGGTGACCAGGCGGCGCATCAGGTGCAGGGCCTTGGTCAGGGGCTCGTCGGAGATGATCTGCCGGTTGGTGACGTCCCGGGTCTGGACCCACTCGGTGCCCCAGGTCTCGGCGAAGCGGTTGCCGTCCCAGGGGGCGAGCCCGGCGAAGGCCATCCGGCAGCCGACGGCCCCCAGCAGCGGACCGCGCAGGGTCTCGGGGACGTCCTCCAGGCTGCGCAGGGCGAACACCACCCCGGCGTTGGCGCTGCGCAGGCGCTGGACGGCACGGACCGCATCGGCGGTCACCGTGGAGGAGGCGTCGTCCAGGACGAGGCAGGCGAAGAGGGACCGGTCGTCGCGGGTGAGGGCCGCGTCGGTGAACTGGGCGAGGACGAGGCGGGCGAGGATCCGGGACGCCTCGGCGTGACCGCGTTCGGGGAGGTCGACGCGGACCCGCAGGGGGTGCTCGATCGCCCGCAGGGAGAAGGGGCGTCCACCGCCGTCGGTGCGGAAGGAACCGGCGAACGCGGGCCGGTCCAGGTAGGCGACGCGTTCCGCGAGGAGAACGCCGATGTCGTCGGCGCGGGCCGACTGGCGTTCGCGGGCGTCGAGTTCACGGAGCTGGGAGGCCTCCCCCGCGGCCCGCAGCGCGGCGCGCAGGGCGCCGGTCGCCTCGGGTGCTCCGCCGAGGAGTTCGCGGAGTTCGGGGATGCCGGGGAAGTGCCCGTGGACGGCGCGGTAGGGGCCGATGAGCTGGGCGAGGGCGGTGGCGGCCCGCCGGCTGTCGCCGCCGGGCAGTGCGGCGGCGAGATCCCCGACCAGTGCCTCCGCGAGAGTGCGGGCGGCCTCGTCGGGGTCGTCGGCACCGCCGTAGAGGTCCAGGTCGTGGGTCGAGTCGGGGCGGCCGACGGAGACGACCAGGTCGAAGGCGTCGTCGGGGGCGATGCCGGAGCCCTGGGCGGTGACGGCGACGACGGCGGCCCGGTTGGCGAGGGCCAGCAGGCACAGCGACTCGACGACCGGGCGGACCAGGCGCACGCTCTTGCCGGAGCCGGAGGGCCCGACGGCGACGAGGGAGGTGCCGAGCAGGGCGGGCTCCAGGGCGAGGCCGGTGGTGCGGCGCGCGTACGGGTTGCGGTCGTCGTCGACGACGGTGCCGATGCGCACCTGGGCGGTGGCGAGATCGTGGCGGGCGGTGCGCACCGGCAGGTCGCGCAGTCCGGACGGGTGGGCGCAGGCGGCGGGGCCGTCCCGGCGGACGGTGTCGGCGAAGGCGGCGAGCCGTTCGGGGCGGGCGTGCACGCTCTGCCAGGCGCGCCGGATACGGGCGACGTCGACGTCGCCGAGGGTCCCGGAGCGGGTGGCCTCGGCGAGCCGGGCGGCGGCCTCGGGCAGTCCGGCGCGCTGGATCTCGGGCCATTCGGCGGGGTCGGCCCCGGGCGGGGGCGGTGCCGCGAGGCCGCCCCGCCGGGCCTCCAGCCGGCGCCGTACGGCGGGCCGGCGGCCGGCCCGGCCGACGGCGGCGACCAGGGCGACGGCGAGCAGCACCCAGTAGACGTTGGACACCCACAGCAGCCAGCTGGTGCGGGGCATCTCCCGCCACACCCCGGGCAGCAGCACGAACAGCGGCCAGACGGGCACCCCGAAGCGCTGCCACACCTCGCCCCAGTTGCCGACCCGGCCGAAACCGCGGGCGAGCAGGGAGAGGATCAGGGCGTAGTAGAGGTAGGCGACGACGACGTACAGCTCGGTGTAGGAGCTGGTGCCCGAGCGCCAGTCCTCGGGGACGAGCCACAGCATCGGCAGCAGCCACCAGTCGTCGACGAAGATCCACCAGCCTTCGAGGTAGCCGTTCCAGAGCAGCGACCAGAGCAGCCAGCCGCAGAGGTAGGCGATGAACGCGCCGCTCAGGAGCTGGCGGGCGGGGACCGGGTCGGGCGCCTGGTCGGGGCGCTCGACATGGCCGAAGCGCCAGACGCCGGGGGCGGCGGCGGGCCGTGCGGTGCGCAGCCACTCGACGAGGGCGGGCCGGGTGACCGGGGCGTGGGCGGGCCGCCGGGGTGCGCCCGGGGGCACGAGGGGTGCCTCGGGTGGCGGTCCGGCCGGACGGGGCACGGGTTTGGCGTGTGTGCCGCGTGCGTCGAATGTGCCTTCGGATTCCATGAAACCGCTGCCCCCTGACCAGCCAGGCCCGCCGTGTGCACGGTCAATCTAGTGCCAGGCGCTGGGGAGTTCAGCGACTCGGGCGGGTGTCGGGCCGCCGGCCGCGCGTTCCGGGCCCGGTGCCGGACGCCCGTGCGCGGCGTCCGGTGCCTCCTATGGCCGTCACGGACAACGACACACCCCTCAACACTCCCGATCGGCGCATGCCCGCACCCCGCCCCCGGACCTAGCCTGCGAAGAAAGACATCCAGCGTCCGGACACACCTCTCCGTACCCCCGTACACCCCCAGGAGCCCCGCATGACCGCTATCCCGCAGGAGCGCCGCGTCGTCACCGCCATCCCCGGCCCGAAGTCGCAGGAGCTTCAGGCCCGCCGCACGGCCACGGTCGCCGGCGGTGTGGGGTCCGTGCTTCCCGTGTTCACGGCCCGTGCGGGCGGCGGGATCATCGAGGACGTGGACGGCAACCGTCTGATCGACTTCGGTTCCGGCATCGCCGTGACCTCGGTCGGCGCCTCCGCGGAGGCCGTGGTCCGCCGCGCCTCCGCGCAGCTCGCCGACTTCACCCACACCTGTTTCATGGTCACTCCTTACGAGGGCTACGTGGAGGTCTGCGAGGCGCTGGCCGAGCTGACCCCGGGCGACCACGAGAAGAAGTCCGCGCTGTTCAACTCGGGCGCCGAGGCCGTCGAGAACGCGGTCAAGATCGCCCGCTCGTACACGGGCCGCCAGGCCGTCGTCGTCTTCGACCACGGCTACCACGGCCGCACCAACCTGACGATGGCGCTGACGGCGAAGAACATGCCGTACAAGAACGGCTTCGGCCCGTTCGCGCCCGAGGTGTACCGGGTGCCGGTGGCGTACGGCTACCGCTGGCCGACCGGCCCGGAGAACTGCGGCCCGGAGGCCGCCGCCCAGGCGATCGACCAGATCTCCAAGCAGGTCGGCGCGGACAACGTCGCCGCGATCATCATCGAGCCGGTGCTCGGAGAGGGCGGCTTCATCGAGCCCGCGAAGGGCTTCCTGCCCGCGATCGCGCAGTTCGCCAAGGACAACGGCATCGTCTTCGTCGCGGACGAGATCCAGTCCGGCTTCTGCCGCACCGGCCAGTGGTTCGCCTGCGAGGACGAGGGCGTGGTCCCGGACCTGATCACCACCGCCAAGGGCATCGCGGGCGGTCTGCCGCTCGCCGCCGTGACCGGCCGCGCCGAGATCATGGACGCCCCGCACGCGGGCGGCCTCGGCGGCACCTACGGCGGCAACCCGGTCGCCTGCGCCGGTGCGCTCGGCTCCATCGAGACGATGAAGGAGCTGGACCTCAACGCGAAGGCGAAGCGGATCGAGGAGGTCATGAAGGGCCGCCTCGCCGCGATGCAGGAGAAGTTCGACGTCATCGGCGACATCCGGGGCCGGGGCGCGATGATCGCCGTCGAGCTGGTGAAGGACCCGGCGGGCAAGGAGCCCCACCCGGAGGCGGCCGGCGCCCTCGCCAAGGCCTGCCACGCCGAGGGCCTGCTCGTCCTCACCTGCGGGACCTACGGCAACGTGCTGCGCTTCCTGCCCCCGCTGGTGATCGGCGAGGACCTGCTGAACGAGGGCCTGGACATCCTGGAGCAGGCGTTCGCGGGCATCTGATCCCTGGCCCGCCCGGGCCGGCCAGGAGGGGAGCCCCCCGCCTGTGAAGAAGCTGTGGGGGGCCGATGGCGGGATGGGAATCCGTCTGTCGGTCCCCCCGCCCTCTGCCGTACGGTCGTCGCAGATGAGAGAAACACCCGCACCGGGGGCGACCCCGGGCGACTCCGGGACGGAGCCTCCCCAGCCCCGACCCGGTCGTGCCACCGCGCACACCGCCGGAGCCCTGGGCTCCGGATCTCCTCACCGATCGGACGGCCGCCCGCCCCACACCCCCCGGGGCGCGCGGCGAGCCGATCAGGCCGGCCGTGACGGAACAATCCCCCCTGTTCCGATACGGCCGGCCTCTCGGCGTTCGGGGCCGGCCGCCGCGTACGCGGTGTTCGCGCTCTGCTGCGCCCTCTTCGCCCTGGTCACCTGGCAGGTGGCGGCGGACGGACCGCTGCGGGTGGCGGACGAGCGACTGGGGCGGGCGGTCTTCCGGCACGTGCCGGACGCCGTCACCGAACCCCTGGCCGACCTCGGCAACATGACGGTCGCGCCCCTGGTGCTCGCCGTCGCACTGGCCTGGTCGCTGTGGCGGGGCCGGCGGGACACGGGCCGGACGCCGTGGCGGCCCGCCGCGTCCGCCGTCCTCGCGCTGCTGGCCGTGCCCGCGCTCGTCGCGCCGCTGAAGGCGCTGATCGCGCGGCCGGGACCGCTGGAGCCGGGCACGGGCTGGTACCCCTCCGGGCACACGGCGACCGCGATGGTGGCCTACCTGTGCGCGGCCCTGCTTCTCACCCCGTATCTGCGCCGCCGATGGGCGATGCCCGTCGCCGTGGTGCTCACGGTGGCGACGGGCATCGGGCTGGTGCTGCGCGGCTACCACTGGCCGCTGGACGTGCTCGGGAGCTGGTGCCTGTTCGGCGCGGTGCTGCTGCTCCCGGCCGTGGTCCGCGGGCTCCCGGTCGAACCGCTGTACCGCGCCGGGGTCAGCGCCAGGCGTAGGCGTCGAAGTTCCGGGAGAACTCCCAGCCGTTGAAGCGGTCCCAGTTGATCGACCAGGTCATCAGTCCGCGCAGGGCGGGCCAGGTGCCGTGGGTGCGGTAGGAGCCGCAGTCGGTGCCGCGGGTGAGGCAGTTGAGCGCCTTGTTCACCTCGGCCGGGGTGGTGTGCCCGTTGCCCGCCTGGGTGGAGGCGGGCAGGCCGATCGCGACCTGCTCGGGGCGCAGGGCGGGGAAGAAGCGGTTCTGGTCGCCCGCGACGGGGAAGCCGGCGAGCAGCATGTCGGTCATGGCGATGTGGAAGTCCGCGCCGCCCATGGAGTGGTACTGGTTGTCCAGGCCCATGATCGGGCCGGAGTTGTAGTCCTGGACGTGCAGCAGGGTCAGGTCGTCGCGCAGGGCGTGGATGACCGGCAGATAGGCGCCGGCGCGCGGGTCCTGGCCGCCCCAGGGCCCGGAGCCGTAGAACTGGTACCCGAGCTGGACGAAGAAGGTCTCCGGGGCCATGGTCAGCACGAAGTCCTGGCCGTACCTGGCCTTGATGGTCTTCACGGCCGAGATCAGGTTGACGATCACGGGTGAGGTGGGGTTGCGGAAGTCGGTGTCGCCCTTGTCGAGGGACAGCGAGTGGCCCTCGAAGTCGATGTCCAGGCCGTCCAGGCCGTACTCGTCGATGATCTTCGAGACGGAGGTGACGAAGGCGTCCCGGGCGCCCGTGGAGGCGAGCTGCACCTGGCCGTTGGCACCGCCGATGGAGATGAGGACCTTCTTGCCCGCGGCCTGCTTGGCCTTGATCGCCGCCTTGAACTCGGCCTCCGACTCGACGTTCGGGCACTCGGCCTTCGGGCAGAGGGAGAAGCGGATGTCGCCGGAGGTGGCGGTGGTCGGCTCCCCGAAGGCGAGGTTGACGACGTCCCAGGAGTCCGGCACGTCCGCCATCCGCGTGTAGCCGGAGCCGTTGGCGAAGCTGGCGTGCAGATAGCCGACCAGGGCGTGGGCCGGGAGTCCGTCCCCGCCGCCCCCGCCGCTCTCCGCGGTGGTCGCGGAGACGGCGGCGGACTTCGCCGACTCCCCCGCCTCGTTGTACGCGGCGACCTGGAAGCTGTAGGCGGTCGCGGGGGTCAGCCCGGTGACGGTGGCCGAGGTGCCGGTGACCGTGGCGACCCGCTGGGCGCCCCGGTAGACGTGGTAGCCGCTCGCGCCCGCCGAGGCGTTCCAGCTCAGCGGCACGGAGGTGGCGCCGGGGGCGCCCGCGCGCAGATTCCCGGGGGCGGCGGGGACGGTGACCGGGTCACCGCCGGGGCCGATGAGGGAGAGGTCGTCGGCGAGGTAGGCGGGGGTGCCGTACCAGCCGTGGGTGTAGAGGGTGACGGACCGGGTGGCGGGGCCGGTGCGGAAGGTGGTGGTGAGCTTCTGCCAGGTGGGGGCGGAAGCGGTCCAGGTGGACACGTCGGTGGTGCCGGTGCCGGAGGCGCCCAGGTAGACGTAGGAGCCCTGGACCCAGCCGCTGAGGGTGTAGGCGGAGTCGGGCTGCACGGTGACGGTCTGGGAGCAGCGGGCGTTGTCGGAGCCGGCCGGGGTGGCGCGCAGGGCCGACGTCCCGCTGCGGACGGGCGAGGTGACGGTCCGGCCGCTGTCCGCGGTGCAGCTCCAGCCGGTCAGCCCGGCCTCGAAGCCGCCGTTGCGGGCGAGTTCGGTGTCCGCGGCGGTGGCGGCCGGGGCGAGGGCGACGAGCAGGGAAGCGGCCAGGGCGGTGGCGGCGAGAACGGCGGCGGGTCTGGTGCGGTGCACAACTGCCTCCGGACAGGGGGGTGGTGGAGAGGTGCGGCGCGCACAACATGGTCCAGACCAATCATGTTGTCAAGACCTGTGGCACGCGCCGGCCGCTCACTCCCCCGGCCGCGCCCGCGCGATCCCCGCCGCCGCCTCGTGCATCGCCAGTTCCAGCAACTGCGGGTCGTTGAGGGTGCCCGAGCCGTCCGGGACGACGAGCCAGCGCACCTTGCCCGCCGCGCGCCCGGGGTAGGGGACCACGATCCAGGTGCCACTGCCCGCCGTGCGGACACCGGTGCCGATCCAGCGGCCCGCCGTGCCGGGCGGCACGAAGAACCCCATCCGCTCCTCGCCGAAGTCGGCGAGCACCGGACCGGGCCTGCCGACCAGGCGGTTGAGCACGTCCAGCGTGGGATACCCCAGCTCACCGGGGAGGATCAGGACGTCCCAGCGCCGGCCGGCCGGCAGCAGCGCGACCCCGTGCGGGTTGCGCTCCCACGCCCACCGGCAGGCGCCGGGATCCGGTGCCGCCGACACCAGCCATTCCACCGCGTTCCTGGCCCCCGAGCCGCTCATCGTGGTCTCCCTTCCGTGTGGGGACGGTGCTGTCCCCCACAGAGAGAGCCCGGAGCGGTGTGCATTACGCGACTTCGGCGATCTCGTCGGAGTGAACCGGGTCACGGCGGTGGTGCGGGCGGCGCGAACCCGCCCGCACCAGCGGAAATGCGGCCGCACCGGCGGAGCCTCCGGCCGGCCGGGAGGGGTCGGCCCCTGCCCCGCCACAGGCCCTGGGAGGTCCTAGCTGTCGAAGCCGAGCCCCAGCCGGTCCAGCGTCCGCAGCCACAGATTGCGCCGGCCGCCGTTGGCGTCCGCGCGGGCCAGGGACCACTTGGTGATCCCGATGCCCGCCCAGGCCACCGGCTCCGGCGGGAACGGCAGCGGCTTGCTGCGCACCATCTCCAGCCGGGTCCGCTCGGTGTCCTCGCCGCCGAGGAGGTCGAGCATCACGTCCGCGCCGAACCGGGTCGCGCCGACACCGAGGCCGGTGTACCCGGCCGCGTAGGCGACCCGGCCGCCGTGGGCGGTGCCGAAGAAGGCGGAGAAACGGGAGCAGGTGTCGATCGCCCCGCCCCAGGCGTGCGAGAAGCGCAGCCCTTCGAGCTGCGGGAAGCAGCGGAAGAAGTGCCCGGCCAGCTTGAGGTACGTCTCGGGCCGGTGGTCCCTCGCCTCGCTCAGCCGGCCGCCCCAGGGGTAGATCGCGTCGTAGCCGCCCCAGAGGATGCGGTGGTCGGCGGTGATGCGGAAGTAGTGGAACTGGTTGGCGCTGTCGCCGAGGCCCTGCCGCCGCTGCCAGCCCACCGACTTCAGCTGCTCCGGGCTGAGCGGCTCGGTCATCAGCGCGTAGTCGTAGACCGGGACGGTGTACGGGCGCACCCGTCGCACCAGGGACGGGAAGACGTTGGTGCCCAGGGCCACCTGCCGGGCGAACACCCGGCCGTACGGGGTGCGTACGGCCATCCCCGCCCCGGCGCGGGCGAGTTCGAGGCCGGGGGTGTTCTCGAAGATCCGTACGCCCTTCTCCTCGCAGACCCGCTTCAGGCCCCAGGCGAGTTTCGCGGGGTGCAGCATCGCGACGCCCTCGCGGTCCCAGATGCCGCCGAGGAAGGTCGGCGAGTCGACCTCGGCGCGCACCGCCTCCCGGTCCAGCAGCTCCAGCCCGGTGAAGCCGAGCCGGGCCGCCTCCTGGTGCATCTCCTCCAGTTCGCGCAGCTGGTGGGGTTCGGTGGCGACGTCGATCTCGCCGGTGCGCTCGAAGTCGCAGTCGATGCCGTAGCGGGCGACGGTCTCCCCGATGGCGTCCAGGTTGCGCAGCCCCAGCTCCTCCAGCACGGGCAGCTCCCCCGGCCAGCGGGCGAGTCCGTTGCCGAGGCCGTGGGTGAGGGAGGCGGCGCAGAAGCCGCCGTTGCGGCCGGAGGCGGCCCAGCCCGCCTCCCGGCCCTCGATCAGGACGACGTCCCGCCCGGGGTCGCGCTCCTTGGCGAGCAGGGCGGTCCACAGTCCGCTGTAGCCGCCGCCGACGACCAGCAGGTCGCAGCGCTCGGTGCCGGTCAGGGCGGGCAGGGCGCCCGGCTTGCCGGGGTCCTCCAGCCAGAAGGGGACGGGCTGGGCGTCCGCGAGCGATGAGGCAAAGGTCATGGCTGCTGGGGCCATGGTTTCCACTCCTTCGTCGGCCGCCCGGGGGCGGCCTCCTGGTGCACCGGCCTGCTGCTCAGGGCGGTTACAGCGCGGTCTTCTTCCGGCGGTTGCCGATCATCTGCGCGGCGACCACGACCAGGACCGCGATCACGAACATCGCGGTGCCGATCACATTGATCTGCACGGGGGTACCGCGCTGCGCCGAGCCCCACACGAACATGGGGAAGGTGACGGTGGAGCCGGAGTTGAAGTTGGTGATGATGAAGTCGTCGAAGGACAGCGCGAAGGCGAGCATCGCGCCGGCCGCGATACCGGGCGCGGCGATCGGCAGGGTGACGCGCCAGAAGGTCTGGAACGGCCCCGCGTACAGATCGCGGGCGGCCTCCTCCAGCCGGGGGTCCATCGACATCACGCGGGCCTTGACCGCGACCACCACGAAGCTGAGGCAGAACATGGTGTGCGCGATGAGGATGGTCCAGAAGCCGAGCTGCACACCGAGGTTGAGGAAGAGGGTGAGCAGCGAGGCGGCCATGACGACCTCGGGCATGGCCATCGGCAGGAAGATCAGCGAGTTGACGGTGCCCCGCGCCCGGAAGCGGTAGCGCACCAGGGCGAAGGCGATCATCGCGCCGAGCAGGGTCGCGCCGGCGGTGGCCCAGAAGGCGATCTGGAGGGACAGCGCCAGGGAGCCGCACATGTCGGCGACACCGCAGGGGTCGGTCCAGGCGTCGGTGGAGAACTCCTGCCAGGAGTAGTTGAACCGGCCGGCCGGCTTGTTGAACGAGAACACCATCACGACGATGTTCGGCACGATCAGATAGGCCAGCGTGAGCACGCCCGCCAGGACCACGAGGTTCCGCTTGAGCCAACGCATCAGACCAGGTCCTCCGTTCCCGCCCGGCGGATGTAGACGGTGACCGTGATCAGCACGACCGCCATGAGGATGAACGACAGCGCCGCGGCCGTCGGATAGTCGAGCACCCGCAGGAACTGCGACTGGATCACGTTGCCGATCATGCGGGTGTCGGTGGAGCCGAGGAGTTCGGCGTTGACGTAGTCGCCGCTGGCCGGGATGAAGGTCAGCAGGGTGCCGGAGACCACGCCGGGCATCGACAGCGGGAAGGTGACCTTCCTGAAGACCGTCGAGGGGCTCGCGTAGAGGTCGCCGGCCGCCTCGTGCAGCCGCGGGTCGATCCGCTCCAGCGAGGTGTAGAGCGGCAGGATCATGAACGGCAGGAAGTTGTACGTCAGACCGGTGACGACCGCGAGCGGGGTGGCGAGCACCCGTTCGCCCTCGGTCAGGCCGAGCCAGGCGGTGACGTCCAGGAGGTGGACGGTGTTGAGGAAGTCCACGACCGGGCCGCCGTCGGCGAGGATCGTCTTCCACGCCAGGGTGCGGATCAGGAAGCTGGTGAAGAAGGGGGCGATCACCAGCACCAGCAGCAGGTTGCGCCACCGGCCGGCCTTGAAGGCGATCAGATAGGCGAGCGGGTAGCCCAGCAGCAGGCAGAGCAGCGTCGCGGTGCCGGCGTACAGGAGCGAGCGCAGGAACTGGGGCCAGTAGTCGGTCAGGGCCTCCCAGTAGGTCGCGAAGTGCCAGGTGACCTCGTAGCCCTGCTCCAGGGAGCCGGTCTGCACCGAGGTGGACGCCTGGTAGACCAGCGGCAGGGCGAAGAAGACGAGCAGCCACAGGATGCCCGGCAGCAGCAGCCAGTACGGGACCAGCCGGCGGCGCACGGACCGCTTGTGCACGACGGGTGCGCCGGGGGCCGGGGGCGGGGACACGGGCGGCGCCTCGGTAACGGTCACGGCGTCTCCTCCACCGACTCCACGCCCGCCGAGATGTCCTGGTCGGCGTCGAGCCCGAAGGTGTGCTCCGGGTTCCAGTGCAGGACGACTTCGGCGCCCGGGACCAGCCCGGCCTGCCGCTCCACGTTCTGCGCGTACACCTCGAGTCCCTTGCCCGCGGGGCTCTCCACGACGTACTGGGTGGAGACGCCGATGAACGAGGAGTCGGAGATCCGGCCGGTGACGGTGTTGCGTCCGGCGGCCACGGACTCGGCCGCGTCGGCCGGTACCAGGGAGATCTTCTCCGGGCGGATGCCGACGAGGAGCCGCCCGCCGGTTCGGGCGCCGTCCGGACACCGGCTCTTCGGCAGCCGCAGCTTCCCGCCGCCGGCGCTCACCGTGATCTCCTCGCCCGCGGTGCCGACCACCTCGGCCTCGATGAGGTTGGAGGTGCCGAGGAAGTTGGCGACGAAGGTGGTGCGCGGGTTCTCGTACAGCTCCTGGGGCGCGCCCAGTTGCTCGACCCGGCCGCCGTTCATGACCGCGACCCTGTCGGCCATGGTCATGGCCTCCTCCTGGTCGTGGGTGACATGGACGAAGGTGATGCCGACCTCGGTCTGGATGCGCTTGAGCTCCAGCTGCATCTGGCGGCGCAGCTTGAGGTCGAGGGCGCCGAGCGGCTCGTCGAGGAGCAGGACCTGGGGGTGGTTGATCAGGGCGCGGGCCACGGCGACGCGCTGCTGCTGGCCGCCGGAGAGCTGGTGCGGTCTGCGCTGGGCGAAGTCGCCGAGCTGGACCAGGTCGAGCATCTCGGCGACCTGCTTCTTCACCGACTTCACGCCCCGGCGGCGCAGGCCGAAGGCGACGTTCTCGTAGATGCTCAGGTGCGGGAAGAGGGCGTAGCTCTGGAAGACCGTGTTCACCGGGCGCTTGTGCGGCGGCAGGTCGGTGACGTCCCGCCCGCCCAGCGAGACGGTGCCGGTGCTGGGCTCCTCCAGGCCGGCGATCATGCGCAGGGTGGTGGTCTTGCCGCAGCCGGACGCGCCGAGCAGGGCGAAGAAGGAGCCCTGCGGGATGGTCAGGTCCAGGGGGTGCACGGCCGTGAAGGAGCCGTAGGTCTTGCCGAGCCCGGCGAGGCGGACGTCCCCGCCCGCGGTGGTGTCAGTCATGCGTCGCGTCCTGGTGTGTCGGTCGGTCCGGTGGCGGGCCCGGCCCCGGGTGGCTCGGGGCGGGCGCCGGCAGCGGAGGGGCAGGCTCCGGATGGGCGGAGGTCAGGCTCCGCGTGGGCGGAGGTCAGGCTCCGATGAGCCCGGCGAACTTCTCCTCGTACGCGGTCTCCTCGTCGGCGCTGAGCGAGCGGAAGGAGTGGGACTTCGCGGCCATGGCCTCGTCCGGGAGGATCAGCGGGTTCTTCGCGAGCTCGGGATCGATCTTCGCCAGCTCGGGGCCGACGCCGGCGACCGGGGTGACGTAGTTGATGTAGGCGGCGAGCTGGGCCGCGACCGGGAGTTCGTAGTAGTAGTCGATGAGCCGGGTGGCGTTCTTCTTGTGCCGGGCCTGGGCGGGCACCAGCAGGTTGTCGGTGGCGGTCATGTAGCCCGCCGTCGGGATGGCATAGCGGATGTCCGGGTTGTCCACCTGGAGCTGGATCAGGTCGCCGGCCCAGGCGACGCAGGCGGCGATGTCGCCCTTGTCGAGGTCCGAGGTGTAGTCGTTGCCGGTGAAGCGTCGGATCTGCTTCTTGTCGACGGCCTTCTGGAGGCGGCCGAGGGCCGCGTCGTAGTCGGCGTCGGTGACCTTCTCCGGGTCCTTGCCCATGTCGAGGAGGGTGAGCCCGACGGTGTCGCGCATCTCGGTGAGCAGGCTGACCCGGCCCTTGAGGCGGGGGTCGTCCAGGAGCTGGGTCATGGAGGTGACCTTGCGGCCGCCGGTCGCCCTGATGTTGTAGGCGATGACGGCCGGGATGCCGGTCCAGGGGTAGCTGTAGGCCCGGCCCGGGTCCCAGTCGGGGCTGCGGAACTGCGGGGCGAGGTTGGCGTAGGCGTGCGGGAGCAGAGCGGGGTCGAGCTTCTGCACCCAGCCGAGGCGGATCATCCGGGCGGCGAGCCAGTCGGTGACGTTGATCAGGTCGCGGCCGGTGTCCTGGCCCGCGGCGAGCTGGGGCTGGATCTTGCCGAAGAACTCGACGTTGTCGTTGATGTCCTCGGTGTACTTGACGGCGATGCCGGTGCGTTTGGTGAACGCCGCGAGGGTGGGGCGGGTCTTGCCGTCCTCGCTGATGTCCATGTACTCGGTCCAGTTGGAGAAGCTGAGCCGCTTCTCCTGGTCCGAGCGGTCGTCCGACTCGGCGGCGCCCGCCTCGCGCTTGGCGGGCGGGATGCCGCACGCGCTCAGCACGCCGGCGCCGCCGGCCGTGAGCGCGCCGATGCCCGAGGCGCGCAGCAGGGAACGGCGGGAGAGGGCGCCCCGGCCGCTGGTCATGCTGCGTCGCATCGCGGCGAGCTGGGCCGCCGAGAGGCGTTCGGGCTCGTACTGCTCCATGTCGCTCTGCCCTTTCGGGTGCTGCGGCCGCCGCCGTGCGGGCTGGTCCCCGCGCGGCGGGCGGCCGTGGGTCGTTACGGTCGGTCCCCGAAGATCGTGCGGTGCCAGTCCTTCCGGGCGACCGCGGTGTTGTCGTACATCACATGCTTGACCTGCGTGTACTCCTCGAAGGAGTACGCCGACATGTCCTTGCCGTAGCCCGATGCCTGGTAGCCGCCGTGCGGCATCTCGCTGATGATCGGGATGTGGTCGTTGATCCACACGCAGCCGGCCTGGATCTCGCGGGTGGCGCGGCCGGTGCGGTAGACGTCGCGGCTCCAGGCGGAGGCGGCGAGGCCGTAGGGGGTGTCGTTGGCGAGGGCGATGCCCTCGTCGTCGGTGTCGAAGGGGAGGACCACGAGGACCGGGCCGAAGATCTCGGACTGGACGACCTCGCTGTCCTGGGCGGCGCCGGTGATGAGGGTGGGCCGGTAGTAGGCGCCGGCCGCGAGGTCGCCGCCGGGGGCCTCGCCGCCGGTGACGACACTCGCGTAGCCGCGGGCGCGGTCGACGAAGCCGGCGACGCGGTCGCGCTGGGCGTGGGAGACCAGGGGGCCGAGGTCGGTGGCGGGGTCGAGCGGGTCGCCGAGGCGGACGCCGGCCATCAGGTCGGCGACGGCGGCGACGAAGGCGTCGAAGAGCGGGCGCTGGACGTAGGCGCGGGTGGCCGCGGTGCAGTCCTGCCCGGAGTTGATCAGGGATCCGGCGACGGCGCCGTGCGCGGCGGCCTCCACGTCGGCGTCGTCGAACACGACGAAGGGGGCCTTGCCGCCCAGTTCGAGGTGGAGGCGCTTGACGGTGGCGGTCGCGATCTCGGCGACGCGCCGGCCGACGGCGGTGGATCCGGTGAACGACGTCATGGCGATGTCCGGGTGTCCGACGAGGTGTTCACCCGCGTCCCGCCCGGCGCCGCTGACGATGTTGACGACGCCGTCCGGGATTCCCGCCGCGGTGGCGGCCTCGGCGAAGAGGAGCGAGGTCAGGGGGGTGATCTCGGCGGGCTTCAGAACGATGGTGTTACCGGCGGCGACGGCCGGGAGGACCTTCCAGGCGGCCATCTGGAGCGGATAGTTCCAGGGCGCGATCGAGCCGACGGCGCCGATCGGTTCCCGGCGTACGTAGGAGGTGTGGTCCGCGCTGTACTCGCCGGCCGACTGGCCCTGGAGGTGGCGGGCGGCACCGGCGAAGAAGGCGGTGTTGTCCACGGTGCCGGGGACGTCGAACTCGGTGGTGAGCCGGATCGGCTTCCCGCACTGGACGCTCTCCGTGCGCGCGAACTCCTCGGCCCGCTCGGCGAGGACCCCGGCGAAGCGGTGCAGGGCGTCCGAGCGCTCGCCCGGGGTGGCGCCCGCCCAGCCGGGCAGGGCCTCGCGGGCGGCGGAGACGGCCGCGTCGACGTCGGCGGGGCCGGCGAGTTCGTAGGTGTGGAGGGTCTTGCCGGTGGCCGGGTCGACGATGTCCTGTGTCCGTCCCGAGGTGCCGGGGCGCAGCCGTCCGCCGACGTACTGCGCGCCGGCCGCGAACCGTTCCTGGACCGGGTCGGGGTTGCCCATGACGCTCTCCGTTGTTCCAGCTCGATGTGAGTGCCGATCCTGACAGAGGGTGACCCACGCAACAAGGGATTCCGTTGTTGCCTTTTGGTTACGCGACGGAATCGGTCGACCATGTGTCGATTCCGCGGCGGAATACCCGTACGCAGTGTCCGTGGCTGCTGCGAGACTCCCGTGCATGGGGAACACCGGTAGGGACGGGTTGATCGAGCAGGCAGCCGCGGGACAGCGAATCAAGTACCTGCACTTCTGGGGTCACGCGCCACGCCGCGACGGCGGGATCGGCGCGAGCTGCCTCAGCCAGTGGTGGCCGTCGCCCTTCGAGGTCGGCGGGGTGCGCTACGCGACCGCGGAGCACTGGATGATGGCCGCCAAGGCACGCCTCTTCGGGGACGCGGAGGCGGAGCGCCGGGCGCTCGCGGCGGCCGGCCCGGCGGAGGCGAAGAAGGCGGGGCGGCTGGTGCGCGGCTTCGACGAGGGGGTCTGGAAGCGGGAGCGGTTCGCGATCGTGCGCGAGGGCAGCGTCCACAAGTTCGGGCAGGACCCGCAGCTGCGGGCGTTCCTGCTGGGCACCGGGGACCGGGTGCTGGTGGAGGCGAGTCCGGTGGACCGCATCTGGGGCATCGGCCTGGCCGCGGACGACGAGCGCGCGGCGGACCCGCTGCGGTGGCGGGGGCTGAACCTGCTGGGCTTCGCGCTGATGGACGCGCGGGAGGAACTGCGGGCGTCGGTCTGACCCCGCCCGCGTGCCCCGGGGCCGGTGTGAACCGGGAGCCGCGCCTGGGCCCGGGGGCCTGCGTGCCCCGGGGGCCGGCTGCTTAGGGGGCCGGCTGCTTCGGGGCGCGGCGACCCGGGGCCGGCCCGGTGGTTCCGGGCCGGCCCTCCCGGGTCAGCGGCGGGTGTCGATCACCAGGCTGTTCGCGTACGGGTCGTAGTCGGACTCGTAGCGGTCCTGCCGCTTCTGCTCCTCGTTGATCGCCGTGGTGACGCCCCATGCGATCAGCAGGATGAAGACGATCCCGAACACGATCCCGATCGAGCCGGTGATGATGCCCGCCAGCGCCATGCCGCCGTTGGTCGCCTCGCCCCGCTGGGCACGCTTGCGGCCGAGGATGCCGAAGATCAGGCCCAGTGCGCCGAGGATGATCCCGACGACGCCGTACAGGCAGAACAGGCACACGGACAGGATGCCGAGGACCATCGCGGCGATGCCCATGCCGTTGGCGGGCTGCGGTGCCCAGCCTCCGGCCGGACCCGCGTAGGGCGCCGGGTAGCCCGCGCCGTACGGGTCGCCCGGGACACCGAAGCCGCCCGAGGTGCCGGTGGCCGGGGGCGGCGGCATGCTCGCGGCCGGGTAGCCGTACCCGGGGGTGGACGAGGCGTCCGGGTAGCCGTAGCCCGGTGCTGCCGCGGCGCCGGGGTAGCCGTAGCCGCCCGTGGCGGGGCCGCCCGGTGCGACCGGGGGCGGCGGGACGGACCCGGGGTGGCCGCCCGGCGCTCCGGGCATCCCGATGATCGTCGGCTGGTCGTGCACGCTCGGCGGGGTCGGCCCGGACGGCGGCTGCGACGCCTGCTTGTCCAGGGGCACCCGGTCCTGCGGAGCGCCGCCGGCCGGCGGTGCCCACGGGTCGTTCGGCTGCTGCGCCCCCGCGGGCTCCTGATTGTCGGACATTCATCTCCCCCATCGGTGGTCCGGCCATGCTACGGCCTCGGCCTCCGGCCCCCGGGTCCGCCTACGATGATCCCCCGGCCAGGAGCGGCGCATCGCACACGGAGGTACCCGATGACCGATCTGCATCCCTTCATCGCAGGTCTTCCCAAAGCCGAGCTGCATGTCCACCACGTGGGCTCCGCGTCACCGCGGATCGTCGCCGAACTCGCCGCGCGGCACCCGGACTCCAGGGTTCCGACCGACCCCGAGGCGCTGGCCGACTACTTCGTCTTCACCGACTTCGCGCACTTCATCGAGGTCTATCTGTCGGTCGTCGACCTGATCCGCACCCCGGAGGACGTACGCCTGCTCACCTTCGAGGTGGCACGGGACATGGCCCGGCAGAACATCCGGTACGCGGAGCTGACCGTCACCCCGTTCTCCTCGACCCGGCGCGGGATCGAGGAGAAGGCGTTCATGGCCGCGATCGAGGGCGCGCGGACGGCGGCCGAACGGGAGTTGGGCGTGGTCCTGCGCTGGTGCTTCGACATCCCGGGCGAGGCCGGACTGGAGGCGGCCGAGGAGACCACGCGGCTCGCGGTGGACCTGCGCCCCGAGGGGCTGGTCTCCTTCGGGCTCGGCGGCCCCGAGATCGGCGTGCCCCGCCCGCAGTTCAAGCCCTACTTCGACCGCGCCCGCGCCGCCGGTCTGCGCTCCGTGCCGCACGCGGGCGAGACCACCGGCCCTCAGACCGTGTGGGACGCCCTCAACGAGCTGGGCGCCGAACGCATCGGCCACGGCACCAGTTCCGTCCGGGACCCGGCCCTGCTGGCGCACCTCGCCGAGCACCGGATCGCGCTGGAGGTCTGCCCGACCTCCAACATCGCCACCCGCGCGGTCGCCGACATCGAACGGCACCCGGTCCGGGAGATGGTCGCGGCCGGGGTCCTGGTCACCGTCAACAGCGACGACCCGCCGATGTTCGGCACCGACCTCAACAACGAGTACGCGGTCGCCGCCCGGCTCCTGGACCTGGACGAGCGGGGCGTGGCCCAACTGGCGAAGAACGCGGTGGAGGCGTCCTTCCTGGACCCGGCGGGCAAGGCCCGGATCGCCGGCGAGATCGACGCGTACACCACCGCCTGGCTCGCCCGGTGAGCGCCGCCGCCGAGGCCCGGCCGGTCCACGGGCCGCGCCGCGTCACGGTCGTCGGCCACCGCGGCGACCCGTTCCGGGTGCGGGAGAACACCCTGCCGTCGCTGCGGTCCGCCTACGAACGCGGGGCGGACGTCGTCGAGATCGACGTCCGCCTCACCCGGGACGGCGTGCCGGTCCTGCTGCACGACGACTCGCTGAAGCGGCTGTGGGAGCACGACCGCCCGCTCGCCCGGCTCACCGCCGGGGAGGTCCGGGAGCTGACCGGGGGCGGGGTGCCGACCCTGCGGGAGGCGCTCGCCGCGACGGAGGGCCGCCGGCTGCTGATCGACCTGCCGGGCGCGACCCCGGCGTCGGCGCGCACGGTCCTGGGGACCGTGCGCGAGTGCGGGGCGGCGGAGCGGGTCGCGTACTGCGCGGGCACCTCCACGATGCTCTCCGTCCGCGCCGCGGACCCCGCCGCCGAGATCTCCCTGACCTGGACCACCCTGGCCCCGCCCCGCCCGGTCCTGCTGGACGCGGTCCGCCCCAGGTGGCTCAACTACCGCTTCGGCCTGGTCCGCCCCGGCCTCGCCGCCCGCGTCCACGATCGGGGCCTCCTCCTCTCCGTCTGGACCCCCGACACCCGCCGCACCCTCCGCCGGATGCTCGCCGCGGGTGCCGACTCGATCACGACGAACCGGGTGGACGTCCTGGGGAACCTGCTGGACCGGGGCGGCCGGAGGGCCTGACCGGCCGGCACCCGCCGGTCACAACCCCACGATCGCGTTCCAGCGCCCCGCCAGTTCCGCGCGTTCGTCGGCCGTGATGTCGCGGGCGATGGCGAGACGGGAGCGCATCGCGGAGTCGGGGAAGATCAGGGGGTCCTCGGCGAGGGCGGCGGTGTCGGGGTCCCTGGAGGCGGCGAGGACGTCGCGTGCGGCCGGGACGGGGCAGACGTAGTTGACCCAGGCGGCGAGTCCGGCGGCGACCTCGGGGTCGTAGTAGTGGTCGATCAGCGCCTCGGCGTTGCGCTTGTGGCGGGCGAGGTTCGGGATCATCAGGCTCTCGGCCCAGAGTTCGCCGCCCTCCTCGGGGACGACGAACTCGATGTCCGGGTTGTCGGCCTGGAGTTGGATGACGTCGCCGGAGTACGCCTGGCAGGCGAGGACGTCGCCGGTGGAGAGGTCCTTGATGTAGTCGTTGCCGGTGAAGCGGCGGATGTGACGGGCCCTCACCAGCTTCTCGACGCGCTCGCACATCCGGTGGAAGTCCTCGGCGCGCCAGCGCGTGATGTCGACCCCGTCCCCGCGCATCAGCAGGGCGAACGCCTCGTCGAGGCCGGAGAGCAAGGTCACCCGGCCGCGCAGGTCGGCCGCCCACAGGTCGGCCGTGGCGCGGATCTCCCGGCCGAGGCGGCGGCGGTCGTAGGCGATGCCGGTGATACCGCTCTGCCAGGGCACGGTGGAACGGCGGCCCGGGTCGAACGCCGGGGAGAGCAGCTGCGGGTCGAGGTGGGCGGCGACGTTCGGCTGGCGTGCGCGGTCCATCTCCTGCACCCAGCCGAGCCGGACGAAGCGCGCGGCCATCCAGTCGCTGACGACGACGAGGTCCCGGCCGGTCTCCTGACGGTTGATCAGGGACGGGCTGATCTTGCCGAAGAACTCGTCGTTGTCGTTGATCTCCTCCGAGTAGCGGACCGCGATCCCGGTGCGGCGGCTGAACGCCTCCAGGGTGGGCCGGCGGGAGGTCTCCTCGTCGGTGTCGATGTAGAGCGGCCAGTTGGCGAAGTCCACCCGGCGCTCCCGCCCCGAGAGGTCGGCGCGGGCGCGGTCCGCGGGCGCCACCCGTGCGGGCGGGACCCCGCAGCCGGCGAGCGCGAGACCGGCGCCGCCCGCGCCGAGGGCGCGGAGCAGGGACCGGCGGGAGGGAGCGGGCAGGGGGTGCTTCCGGATCACCGTCACGCCCGCAGGATGTCGCCGGGCGCGGGGGCGCGGCAATGGACGCTGCGTCGACCCCTGCGGGCGCCGGGCGACAGCCTGTCGAGCCGGACGGGAACCGGTCGCCGCCGGGCCCCACGGCACACCGGGTGCGGGTGTTGCTCCCGGGCCGCGTGGTCGGCGCGGGCGCGCGCGCCGGGCCGGCCCGCCCCGCGCGAAGAGGCCCGGGGAGCAAGCGTGCTCCCCGGGCCCCTCACACCGCCGCCGGCCGGCGGCTCACGCGTCCAGGGACGTCATCACGTGCTTGACGCGCGTGTAGTCGTCGAAGCCGTACGCGGAGAGGTCCTTGCCGTAGCCGGACTTCTTGAAGCCGCCGTGCGGCATCTCCGCGACCAGCGGGATGTGCGTGTTGATCCAGACGCAGCCGAAGTCCAGCGCCTTCGACATCCGCATCGCCCGCGCGTGGTCCTTCGTCCACACGGACGAGGCGAGCGCGTACTCGACGCCGTTCGCCCACTCCAGGGCCTGCGCCTCGTCCGTGAAGGACTGGACGGTGATGACCGGGCCGAAGACCTCGTTCTGGATGATCTCGTCGTCCTGCTTGAGGCCGGAGACGACGGTCGGGGCGTAGAAGTAGCCCTTGTCGCCGACCCGGTGGCCGCCCGCCTCGACCTTGGCGTGGGCCGGGAGGCGGTCCACGAAGCCGGAGACCTGGTCGAGCTGGTTGGCGTTGTTCAGCGGGCCGTAGAGCACGTCCTCGTCGTCCGGGGCGCCGGTCTTGGTCTCGGCGGCGGCCTTGGCGAGGGCGGCCACGAACTCGTCGTGGATGGACTCCTGCACCAGGACCCGGGTGGCAGCCGTACAGTCCTGGCCGGCGTTGAAGAAGCCCGCCACCGAGATGTCCTCGACGGCCTTGGGGATGTCGGTGTCCTCGAAGACGACGACCGGGGCCTTGCCGCCCAGCTCCAGGTGGACGCGCTTGACGTCCTTGGCGGCCGAGGCGGCGACCTGGATGCCGGCGCGTACCGAACCGGTGATGGAGGCCATCGCCGGGGTCGGGTGCTCGACCATCAGGCGGCCGGTGTCGCGGTCGCCGCAGACCACGTTGAAGACGCCCTTGGGCGCGATGGCGCCGATGATCTCGGCGATCAGCACGGTGGAGGCCGGGGTGGTGTCGGACGGCTTCAGCACGACGGTGTTGCCCGCCGCCAGCGCCGGCGCGAACTTCCACACGGCCATCATCATCGGGTAGTTCCACGGCGCGACCTGCGCGCAGACGCCCACCGGCTCACGGCGGACGATCGAGGTCAGGCCCTCCATGTACTCGCCCGCCGAGCGGCCCTCCAGCATCCGCGCGGCACCCGCGAAGAACCGGATCTGGTCCACCATCGGAGGGATCTCCTCGGTGCGGGTCAGCTCCAGCGGCTTGCCGGTGTTCTCCGACTCGGCCGCGATCAGGTCCTCGGCGCGCTCCTCGAAGGCGTCCGCGATCTTCAGCAGGACCTTCTGGCGCTCGGCGGGGGTCGTGTCGCGCCACGCGGGGAAGGCGGCGGCGGCGGCCTCCATGGCCGCGTCCACGTCGGCCTGACCGGACAGCGGCGAGGTGGCGTACGCCTCCCCGGTGACGGGGTTGACGACGTCGATGGTCCGGCCGTCGGCGGCGTCCTTGAACTCCCCGTTGATGTAGTTGCGCAGACGACGCAGCTCGGTGGTCACTGTTGCCACCCCTCCTGTGAGATGTCCGATGGGTGAGACACACCCACCCTAATCCGAGTCCCGACGTTTTCAACAGGCCCACCCCTCCCCGACTTCGGATTCAGTCAGATCGAGAGCACGATTCAACGAATTTCATCGGTTCGGGGTTGCGAGACCGACGAGTCCCGGTGCAGAGTGAGGTCGTGGCCAGCCGTAGCGCAGACTCCAGGAACGGGACCGGCAGCGGATCGTCGCCGACGATCGACGCCGTCTCCCTCGCGATCATCGAACAGCTCCAGGAGGACGGTCGCCGTCCGTACGCCGCGATAGGCAAGGCCGTGGGCCTTTCCGAGGCGGCCGTCCGGCAGCGCGTCCAGAAGCTGCTCGACCAGGGCGTGATGCAGATCGTCGCCGTCACCGACCCTCTCACCGTGGGTCTGCGACGGCAGGCGATGGTCGGCATCACCGTCGAGGGAGACCTCGACCCGGTCGCCGACGCGCTCACGGCCATGGCCGAATGCGAGTACGTGGTGATGACCGCGGGCTCGTTCGATCTGATGGTCGAGATCGTCTGCGAGGACGACGACCACCTGCTCGAAGTGATCAACAAGCGGATCCGCGCGCTCCCCGGCGTGCGCTCCACCCAGAGCTTCGTCTACCTCAAGCTCAAGAAGCAGACCTACATGTGGGGAACCCGATAGCCGTGAGCCAGGACCTCAGCGACCTCTCAAAGTCCGCCTACGACCACCTGTGGATGCACTTCACCCGCATGTCGTCGTACGAGAACGCCCCCGTCCCCACCATCGTGCGCGGTGAGGGCACCTACATCTTCGACGACAAGGGCAAGCGCTACCTCGACGGCCTCGCCGGCCTCTTCGTCGTCCAGGCCGGCCACGGCCGCCACGAGCTCGCCGAGACGGCCTACAAGCAGGCCCAGGAGCTGGCCTTCTTCCCGGTCTGGTCCTACGCCCACCCCAAGGCCGTCGAGCTGGCCGAGCGCCTCGCCCACCACGCGCCGGGCGACCTCAACAAGGTCTTCTTCACCACCGGCGGCGGCGAGGCGGTCGAGACCGCCTGGAAGCTTGCCAAGCAGTACTTCAAGCTCAAGGGCAAGCCGACCAAGTACAAGGTCATCTCCCGCGCGGTCGCCTACCACGGCACCCCGCAGGGCGCCCTCTCCATCACCGGCCTCCCCGGCCTGAAGGCCCCCTTCGAGCCGCTGGTCCCCGGCGCGCACAAGGTGCCGAACACCAACATCTACCGCGCCCCGCTCTTCGGCGACGACCCCGAGGCCTTCGGCCGCTGGGCCGCCGACCAGATCGAGCAGCAGATCCTCTTCGAGGGCCCCGAGACCGTCGCAGCGGTCTTCCTGGAGCCCGTGCAGAACGCGGGCGGCTGCTTCCCGCCCCCGCCCGGCTACTTCCAGCGGGTCCGCGAGATCTGCGACGAGTACGACGTGCTCCTCGTCTCCGACGAGGTCATCTGCGCCTTCGGCCGCCTCGGCACCGTCTTCGGCTGCCAGAAGTTCGGCTACGTACCGGACATGATCACCTGCGCCAAGGGCATGACCTCGGGCTACTCCCCGATCGGCGCCTGCATCATCTCCGACCGCCTCGCCGAGCCGTTCTACAAGGGCGACAACACCTTCCTGCACGGCTACACCTTCGGCGGCCACCCCGTCTCCGCCGCCGTCGGCCTGGCCAACCTCGACCTGTTCGAGAAGGAGGGCCTCAACCAGCACGTCCTCGACAACGAGGACGCCTTCCGGGCCACCCTGGAGAAGCTGTACGACCTCCCGATCGTCGGCGACGTCCGCGGCAACGGGTACTTCTACGGCATCGAACTGGTCAAGGACAAGACCACCAAGGAGTCCTTCACCGACGAGGAGACCGAGCGCGTCCTGTACGGCTTCCTCTCCAAGGCCCTCTTCGACGCCGGCCTGTACTGCCGCGCCGACGACCGCGGCGACCCGGTGATCCAGCTCGCCCCGCCCCTGATCTCCGACCAGTCGACCTTCGACGAGATCGAGCAGATCCTGCGCGGGGTCCTGACGGAGGCGTGGACCAAGCTCTGACCCGGCCGCGGCCCGGGCCCCGCGCCCGGCCGACCACGCCCACCACGGCGTCCGCCCGCGCCGGCGCGGCCCCGCCGGCGCGGGCGGACCACCCCCCGGTCCCCCTCAAGACCTTCCCGGTCTCCCCGGGGACCCGGGCCCGGAGCACACCCTCCCCGGCTCCGGCGCCCCGCCACGGCCCGGGGGCCGTCCATCCGAGTGAGATGGACGGCCCCCGGGCCGCGTGCTTCCCCGGACCCCGGCGGCGACTCCCTAGCGTGCCCAGTGACCCATCGGACCTGTCTTCGTTCCCCCGTACGGGGGGCCGGAAATCTGATGAGAACCGAGGAGTACGCGATGGTGGCCCCGCCGGACAACGATGTGATCTGGGCTCGCTCCCTGCACCACGCCCACCGCGGCTCGCCGGCGCTCGTCGGCGTCTCGCTCGGGGTGCGCGAGAGCGAGATCCTCGCCGTGCACGGCGCTCGCGGCAGCGGCAAGACGACCCTGCTGAAGTGCCTGTCCGGCCAACTCGTCCCGCAGCAGGGCGAGGTGTGGTTCAACAGCTCCCCCGTGCACACCATGGCCCCGCTCCACCGGGAGCGGCTGCGCCGCGACCGCTTCGGCTGGATCGACCCCGAACCGGTCCTCGTCCCCGAACTGAAGGCATGGGAGAACGCGGCCCTGCCGCTGCTGCTGCGCGGCGACTCCCGTCGGGCAGCCCGGGCGGCCGCCCTGGAGTGGATGGACCGGCTCGACATCGGCGCCGTCGCCAAGAAGCGCCCGCACGCCCTGGTCCGGGCCGAGCAGCAGCGGGTCGCGGTGGCCCGGGCCCTGGTGGCCACACCCGCCGTGCTCTTCGCCGACGAGCCGGCCGCGGCGCTGCACTCCGCCGACGCCGCCCATGTCCTGCGGACCGTCACCGCCGCCGCCCGGTCGCACGGCATCACCATGGTGCTCGCCACCCACGACGCGGAGACGGCCGGGCTCGCGGACCGGGTGATCACCCTGGCCGACGGGCGGCGCGCCGGCCTCACCCCGGCCGACGAGGCGGAGGGCCGGGCCGCGTGCTCGCTCTCCGTCTAGCCCGGGGCGCGCACGCCCTCGTCCAGCTGCGGCGGCTGATGGTCGCCGCCGCGTCGGCGGGCGTGGGCTTCCTGCTGCTGTGCGCGCTGGCGTACGCCCTCGCCCACCCCGGCGACCCGGGGGCGGCCCTGCGCCTGCTGTGGTGCCTCGTCCCGCTCGCCGCGACGGTGTACTTCGCCGTCGCCGTCGCCCGCACCGACCCGGGGACCCGGCCGCGGCCCGGACTCTCCTCGGTCGGGCTGGGCCCGGCACGGCTCACGGCGGTCGCGGCGGCGACCACCGCCGTGGCCGCGACCCTCGGCAGCGCGGTGGCCCTGCTCTTCTTCCTGCATCTGCGGGGCGATCTGACGGGGCTGCCGTTCGACGGGGCGGCCGCCGACCTGCTCGCCGCGGGCGAATCGCTTCCGCTGGGGGCCGCGCTGCTCCTGCTGGCGCTCGTCCCGCTGACCGCCTCGGGCGCGGCGGCGCTCGCCCTGCGGCCCGGCGGCGGGGGCGCGTCGGCCCCCGGGGAGGCCGAGGACACCGGGGACGCGGTCCGGGAGGCGCCGCCGACCGCGCCGGCCGGGCTGCCCTGGGGTGTGGCGCTGGTCGCCGCCGGGCTCGCCGTCGAGGCGTACGCGGGCGGGCGGCCGGGCGGGCGGACCGTTCCGCTGCCCGGACAGGCCGAGAACCTGCCCGCAGCGGTCCTGGGCGGCTGGTGCCTGACCGCGCTCGGGCTCTGGCTCGCCGGGCCGGCCCTGACCCATCTGTGCGGGCGGTTCCTCCAGGCCTTCCGGCCCGGTGCGACCCGGCTGCTCGCGGGCAGGATCCTGATGTCGGAGGCCCGCCGCATCGGCCGCCCGCTGGGCGTGGTGTGCGCGGTGGCCTCGGCGGGGCTGGCCGCGGCGACGGTCTACGGCGGGCCCGGGAGTCCCTGGGGGCCGCTGACCGTCCTCGGCGCGGTCCTCGTCGCCGCCTGCACCGGCGCGACGCTGCTCACGGCGGCCCTCGAAGCGCGCCGGTCACGGGAGGCGACCAACGCCGCGCTGCTGCGGATGGGCGCCTCCCCGACGGCGCTGCGCCGTGCGGCGGCGGTCCGGGTGGGCGCGCTGCTCCTGCTGTTCGTCCCTCTGACCTGGGCGGTCGCCGCCCTCGCCGCGGCGCCGTTGACGGGCTGACCGCCCGCGCTCGTCCTCGCCCCCCGATCCCGCGCCCCGGCCCCGGTCTCGCCACCGGCGGCCGGGGCGCGTGTGTGCCGGGGCTCGGGCCGGCTCACCCGTGGTCGAGGACCACCACGTCCTCCGGGTCGAAACGGACCCCCACCACCGCGCCCTCCGCCGGGGCGTCGCGCAGGGTGCACTCGGCCTCCAGCACGGGACCGGTCTCCGGGCGGAGGCGGACGGCGACGCGGCTGCCGCGGAAGGTCCGTGCCTCGACCGCGGCCGGGAGCCCGGCCGCCGGACCGGTCAGCCGGACACCCGAGGGACGCACCAGCAGCGTCCGCTCCCCCTGCGGCGCCTCCTTCGGGACCGGGACCTCGCCCCAGGGCGTGGCCGCCGCCGCGCCCGTCACCCGCGCGGCCACCACGTTGTCGAAGCCGAGGAACCGGGCCACGAACGCGGAGGCGGGCCGCTGCCACACCTCGGTCGGCGTCCCGGCCTGGGCGATCCGCCCGTCCCGCATCACCACCACCCGGTCCGCGAGCGCGAACGCCTCGCCCTGGTCGTGCGTGACCGCCAGCACCGTGGTGCCCAGCCGCCCGAACAGACCGCGCAGTTCGACGACGAGCCGCTCCCGCAGCCCCCGGTCGAGCTGCCCCAGCGGCTCGTCCAGCATCAGCAGCCTGGGCTCCGGGGCCAGCGCCCGCGCCAGCGCCACCCGCTGCTGCTCGCCCCCGGACAGCGCGGCCACCGCCCGCCCCTGCGCACCGGGCAGCCCCACCAGCTCCAGCAACTCCCCCACCCGGCGGGCCCGTTCGGCCCGGGGGACACCGTGCATCCGCAGCCCGAAGGCCACGTTGCCGGCCACGTCCCGCTGCGGGAAGAGCTGGTGGTCCTGGAACATCAGGCCCACCCCGCGCCGGTGCGCCGGGACCCCGGCCTGGTCCGCCCCGGCGAGCAGCACCCGCCCCGCGTCCGCCCGCTGGAGGCCCGCGACCACCCGCAGCAGTGTCGACTTGCCGCTGCCGCTCGGCCCGAGGACGCACACGGTCTCGTGCTCGGCGACCTCCAGGTCCACCGCGTCGAGCGCGGTCCGCCCGCCGAACCGCACGGTCACGTCCGCCAGTTCCAGCAGCGCCATCAGAACTCCCCGGAGGTCTTGTCGGAACGGATGCGTTCGAGGAGGAGCAGGGCGACGGCGCAGACCACCATCAGGATCACCGACAGGGCCATCGCCTGCCCGTAGTTGAGCTCCCCGGGACGCCCCAGCAGCCGGGCGACGGCGACGGGCAGGGTCGGGTTGTCGGGGCGGGCGATGAACACCGTCGCCCCGAACTCGCCCAGCGAGACGGCGAACGCGAAGCCGGCGGCGACCAGCAGCGCCCGCCGCACCAGCGGCAGATCCACCTCCCGCCAGGCGCGCAGCGGGGACGCCCCCAGCACCGCCGCCGCCTCCCGCAGCCGCGTGTCCACGGCCCGCAGCACCGGCAGCATGATCCGCACCACGAACGGCACCCCGACCAGGGCCTGGGCCAGCGGCACCAGGATCCAGGAGGCGCGCAGGTCCAGCGGCGGTTCGTCGAGGGCGATGAGGAAGCCGAAGCCGACGGTCACCGCGGAGACGCCGAGGGGCAGCATCAGCAGCGCGTCGAAGCCGCGAACCAGCCGTCCGGCCCGCCGGGTGAGCGCGGCGGCGGCCAGCCCGCCGACCGTGACGGAGATCGCGGTCGCGGCCAGCGCGTACCAGAGGGAGTTGGCGACCGCCTCGATCGGCGGGACGAGGAAGACACCGCCCCGGGAGTCGACCTCGGTCAGCGCCCGGTAGTAGTCCAGGCCGTAGCCGGCGGGGGTGTCGAAGGACCGCTCGACCAGCACGGCGAGCGGGGCGAGGAGGAGCACCAGCACGGTCGCCAGCACGCCCCCCAGCAGCGCCCACTGCGCCGCGCCGCGCGGCCGGTGCGCGGTGCGCGCGGGGTCCACCAGCCGCAGGGCGCTCTCCCGGCGGCGGACGGTCCACGCGTGCACGGCGAGGACCACGCCCACGGCGGCGAACTGCACCAGGGTCAGGACGGCCGCGGTCGGCAGGTCGAGGAGGTCGGCGGTCTGCCGGTAGATCTCCACCTCCAGGGTGGCGAAGGTGGGCCCGCCGAGGATCTGCACGATGCCGAAGGAGGTGAAGGTGAACAGGAAGACCATCAGCGCGGCCGCCGCCAGCGAGGGGGCCAGCGCGGGCAGCGTGACCGTCCGCCAGGCCCGGAGCCGCCCGGCGCCCAGCATCCGCGCGGCCTCTTCCTGCCGGGGGTCGAGCTGGGCCCACAGCCCGCCGACCGTGCGCACCACGACGGCGTAGTTGAAGAAGACGTGCGCCAGCAGGATCGCCCAGACCGTGGTGTCCAGGCGGACGCCCGCCAGCTCGTCCAGCAACCCGCCACGCCCGACGAGGGCGAGGAAGGCGGTGCCGACGACCACCGTCGGCAGCACGAACGGCACGGTGATCACCGCCCGCAGCAGTCGTCTGCCGGGGAAGTCGAGCCGGGCGACGGCGTAGGCGCCGGGGAGGGCGATCAGCAGGGTGAGCGCGGTGGAGGCGAGGGCCTGCCAGGTGGTGAACCACAGCACGGACAGGATGTCCGGGCGGGTGACCACCTCGCCGATCCGGTCCAGGTGCCAGGCCCCGTCCGCGCGCAGGCCACGGCCGACGATGGCGGTGACCGGGTAGGCGAAGAAGACCGCGAAGAACGCGACCGGCCCGGCCATCAGCGCGAGCCGGGCCGCGCTCCCCCGGAGCGAGCCCGGCCCGGGTCCGGGCTCGCGGACCGGGCCCCGGCCCGGGTCCCTGGCGGGGTCTACTTCAGGACGAGCGAGGACCACGACCGGACCCACTGCTCGCGCTTGCCGGCGATCGTGGCGGGCGCGACGGTCTCGGGCTCGTCCACGACCACGCCGTGCTCGGTGAACAGCTCGGGCAGCTTCGCGTCGGAGACGACCGGGTGGACGAACATGTTGAGCGGCATGTCCTCCTGGAAGGTCGTGGAGACCAGGAAGTCCAGGAGCGCCTTGCCGCCCTGCTCGTTCTTCGCGCCGTCGAGCAGGCCCGCGAACTCGATCTGCCGGAAGCAGGTCCCGGTCGCGACGCCAGTGGGCGCCTCCTTCGGCTGCGGCTCCGCGTACAGGACCTCGACGGGCGGGCTGGAGGCGTAGGAGACGACGAGGGGACGGTCGGCGCCAGCCTTCTTGCCGCCGGCGGAGCCGGAGAACTCCTCGTTGTACGCCTGCTCCCAGCCGTCGACGACCTTCACGCCGTTGGCCTTCAGCTTCTTCCAGTAGTCCTGCCAGCCGTCCTCGCCGAAGGCGCCGACGGTGCCGAGGAGGAAGCCGAGGCCGGGCGAGGAGGTGGCGGCGTTCTCGACCACCAGGAGGTTCCTGTACGCGGGCTTCGCGAGGTCGGCGAAGGTCTTCGGCGGGGCGAGCTTCCTGTCCGCGAAGTACTTCTTGTCGTAGTTGACGCAGACGTCACCGGTGTCGACGGGCGTGACGCGGTGCTCGTCCCCGTCGAGCCGCACCTCGGGCGCGACACGGTCCAGGCCCTTCGCCTCGTAGGGCGTGAACAGGTCGTTGTCGAGGGCGCGGGAGAGCAGGGTGTTGTCGACGCCGAAGAAGACGTCGCCCTGCGGGGAGCCCTTGGTGAGGATCTCCTTGTTGAGCGCGGTGCCGGCGTCCCCGCTCTTGAGGATCTTCACGGTGTAGCCGGTCCGCTCCGTGAACTCCTCGAGGACGGCCTCGGAGGCCGCGAAGGACTCGTGGGTGACCAGGGTGACGGTCTTGGACCCGGCCCCGTCGCCGTTGCCGCCGCCCCTGTCCTCGGAGCCGCTGCCGCAGGCCGCGAGGGAGGTGATGCCGAGGGCGGCGGCGAGGGCCGTGCCGACGGCACGGCGAAGCTGGCTGTTCATGGTGTGCTGACTCCCTACGCCGGTATGACCCGGATCAGGTCCGAGGGTCTGCGGCCGTGCCGCACTCTCAGCGCTGTGGTGCGCTCCCCTGTCGGAATGTTTCGTTGTCGGCCGTCCGCACCGTGCTCGGCGCGGACGGGGTCGTCCGCTCAGCCACTGTTCATCTGTGCGAACGTACAGGGCGCACAGTATCAGCCACCTCCGCCGGGCCCCGGCCGGCCGGGGGCCTCAGCGCTCCTGGGCGGCGAGCTGCCCGCACGCCCCGTCGATCTCCTGCCCGCGGGTGTCCCGGACGGTGACCGGGACGCCGTGCGCGGCGATCGCCTCGACGAAGGCGCGCTCGTCCTCGGGACGGGACGCGGTCCACTTGGAGCCCGGGGTCGGGTTGAGCGGGATCAGGTTGACGTGCACCCGCTTGCCCTTGAGGAGGCGCCCGAGGAGGTCGCCGCGCCAGGCCTGGTCGTTGATGTCCCGGATCAGCGCGTACTCGATGGAGATGCGGCGGCCGGACTTCTCCGCGTACTCCCAGGCCGCGTCGAGGACCTCACGGACCTTCCAGCGGGTGTTCACCGGCACCAGGGTGTCGCGCAGCTCGTCGTCGGGGGCGTGCAGGGAGACGGCGAGACGGCACTTGAAGCCCTCGTCGGCGAAGCGCAGCATGGCCGGCACCAGACCCACGGTGGAGACGGTGATCCCGCGCTGGGAGAGGCCGAGGCCGTCCGGCTCGGGGTCGGTGAGCCGGCGGATGGCTCCGACGACCCGCTTGTAGTTGGCAAGCGGCTCGCCCATGCCCATGAAGACGATGTTCGACAGCCGGGCGGGGCCGCCGGGGACCTCCCCGTCCCGCAGGGCACGCATGCCGTCGACGATCTGGTGCACGATCTCGGCCGTGGACAGGTTGCGGTCCAGCCCGGCCTGGCCGGTGGCGCAGAACGGGCAGTTCATCCCGCAGCCGGCCTGCGAGGAGATGCACATGGTGACCCGGTCCGGGTAGCGCATCAGCACGGACTCGACGAGCGTGCCGTCGTGCAGCCGCCAGAGGGTCTTGCGGGTGGTGTCGTCGTCGCAGGAGATGTGGCGGACGACCGACATCAGATCGGGCAGCAGCTCCCCGGCGAGCTTTTCGCGGGCGGCGGCGGGGATGTCGGTCCACTGCGCGGGGTCGTGCACGTACCGGGCGAAGTAGTGCGTCGACAACTGCTTGGCGCGGAACGGCTTCTCGCCGATCGCGGCGACGGCCTCCTTCCGCTCCGCGGGCGTGAGGTCGGCGAGGTGCCGCGGCGGCTTCTTGGCTCCGCGGGGCGCGACGAAAGTGAGTTCTCCGGGCTTAGGCATGGTTCATCCAGTGTCGCAGAGATGAGAATGGGGGCCCGCCGCCCTGTGGGCGGCGGGCCCCCAGCCGAAGAAGCGCAGGTCACCCCGTGCCGACGAAGATCACCAGGAGCAGCCAGACCACGGGCGCGGTCGGCAGGAGGGAGTCGAGGCGGTCCATGATGCCGCCGTGGCCCGGGAGGAGGGTGCCCATGTCCTTGATGCCCAGGTCGCGCTTGATCATCGACTCGCCGAGGTCGCCCAGCGTCGCGCTGGCCGCCACCGCGAGACCCAGCAGCAGGCCCTGCCACCAGGCGCCGCCGTCCACCAGGAACTGCATGCACAGCGCGCCCGCCGCCATCGCGAAGCCGACGGCACCGAGCAGCCCCTCGCGGGTCTTCCCGGGGCTGATGCGCGGGGCGAGCTTGTGCCTGCCGAAGCGCCAGCCGACCGCGTACGCGCCGGTGTCGCTGACGATGGTGAGCACCAGGAAGGTGAGCACCCGCTGCGGGCCGTCGTCGGCGGCGAGCATCATCGCCACGAAGGTGGCCAGGAACGGGACGTAGAAGGCGGCGAAGACGCCGGCCGTGACGTCCTTGAGGTAGCCCTCGGGCGGTTGGGTCATCCGCCACACGAGGACGGCGAGCGCGGTGAGCGCCATGGCCACCCAGGCGCCCTCCGCCCCCCGGAGGTAGCCGGCCACCACCATGGCCGCGCCACCGACGGCGAGGGGCACCAGCGGCGCCCTGATCTGCTTGCGCTCCTCCAGGCGGGTGGTGAGCTCCCACAGCCCGACGACGACGGCGACCGCTATCACGCCGATGAACACGGCCTTGACGAAGAAGAGCGAGGCCACGATCACGGCGCCGAGCCCGACGCCGACCCCTATGGCCGCCCGCAGGTCCCGGCCGGCCCGCTTCTTGCCCGTCGGGTGCGCGGGCATCGGGGGCGGCGGCTGCTGAGCGTGCTGCCGGGCCTCGTCCTGCGGCGGCTGCGACGGACCCCCGGAGGGCCGCGGCGCGGCCGGCGGGGACGGGTGCGCGGCCGGCGGCGGGGTGGACATGGGCTCCTGCGGATCGTCGTCACGGAACAGGGGGCCGCCGAGCCGGGCGGCTCCCTCCTCGGGGCCCCCGCGGCGGCCGTGACGGCCGCCGGGGCGGTTTGCGGACTGGGCGTCTCTCCCTGCGTCGGGAAAGTCCGGCACGATGGGCATGGGCCGAGTCTGCTGTGCGTCGTGCCCATCGCGGGCAGGACCCGCCGGGAGGGGCCCCTGGTCGGGCGGTGGCCAGGCACCGGCGTATCCCGCGCCGGCGGAGGCCCCCCAGGAAGAGTCGTTCATCAGACCTCGAGCAGCTCGGCTTCCTTGTGCTTGAGCAGCTCGTCCACCTGCGTCACGTACTTCGCGGTGGTGTCGTCGAGCTCCTTCTCCGCACGCCGGCCCTCGTCCTCGCCGACCTCGCCGTCCTTGACGAACTTGTCGATGGTCTCCTTGGCCTTGCGGCGGACGGCGCGGATCGAGATCTTCGCGTCCTCGCTCTTGGTCTTGGCGACCTTGATGAACTCCTTGCGGCGGTCCTGCGTGAGCTCCGGGAAGACCACACGGATGATGTTGCCGTCGTTGCTCGGGTTGACGCCGAGGTCGGAGTCGCGGATGGCCTGCTCGATGTTGCGCAGCGCGGACTTGTCGAACGGCGTGACGACCGCCATCCGCGGCTCGGGCACCGAGAACGAGGCGAGCTGGTTGATCGGGGTCAGGGCACCGTAGTAGTCCGCCACGATCTTGTTGAACATCGCCGGGTGCGCACGTCCGGTACGGATCGCGGCGAAGTCGTCCTTGGCGACCAGGACGGCCTTCTCCATCTTCTCCTCGGCCTCGAGGAGGGTCTCTTCGATCACCACTTGCTCCTGCGTGTCTTGAGTTGGGCCCGGCATCCCACTGGGCCGTCGGAACCTGCGTCGCGTGTTCCCTGCACGGTGTCCGACCGGCAGGACTTTGTCCATCCCCGGAAGTCGCCCCCCGGGGCCCGGGGATCAGACCCGGGTGTCGCGGTCGCTCACGAGCGTGCCGATCTTCTCACCCTTCACCGCGCGGGCGATATTGCCCTCGGCGAGGAGTTCGAAGACGAGGATCGGCAGGGCGTTGTCACGGCAGAGCGTGATGGCCGTGGCGTCGGCGACCTTGAGGTCGCGGGAGAGGACCTCGCCGTACTCCAGGGCGTCGAAGCGGACCGCGTCGGGGTTCGCCTTGGGGTCGGAGTCGTAGACGCCGTCGACGCCGTTCTTGCCCATGAGCAGGGCCTCGGCGTCGATCTCCAGGGCGCGCTGGGCGGCCGTGGTGTCGGTGGAGAAGTAGGGCATGCCCATACCGGCGCCGAAGATGACGACGCGGCCCTTCTCCAGGTGGCGCACGGCGCGCAGCGGGATGTACGGCTCGGCGACCTGGCCCATGGTGATGGCGGTCTGGACGCGGGAGTCGATGCCCTCCTTCTCCAGGAAGTCCTGGAGGGCGAGGCAGTTCATGACGGTGCCCAGCATGCCCATGTAGTCGGAGCGCGCCCGGTCCATGCCGCGCTGCTGGAGCTCGGCGCCGCGGAAGAAGTTTCCGCCGCCGATCACGATCGCGATCTCCGCGCCGTCGCGGACGACCGCGGCGATCTCGCGTGCGATGGCGTGCACGACGTCGGGGTCGACGCCCAGGCCGGTGCCGCCGGAGAACGCCTCTCCGGACAGCTTCAGCATGAAGCGGCCGGCCTTTTTGCCGTGGTTGTCGTCGCCTGTAGCGGCGCCCTGATTCATGGGGATCTCCTCGTGCACATACGAAGAAGGCCATTGCCCTGGGGTCCTTGCGGCTTCCCGTACGGCAATGGCCTCCTCGTCAGATCTGCGGTCGTCCGGCGCGGGCGCGGACGACTGCCTCAGACCCTACCGGGGTCCGGTGTCCGTCGTGTACGGACTCAGATGCCGACCTTGATGCGGCTGAAGCGCTTCAGGCTGACGCCGGCCTCGTCCAGGATCTGCTGGACGGTCTTCTTGTTGTCCAGGGCGTAGGGCTGGCCGAGGAGGGTGGCCTCCTTGAAGAAGCCGTTGACGCGACCCTCGACGATCTTCGGGAGGGCGGCCTCGGGCTTGCCCTCGGCGCGGGTGGTCTCCTCGGCGACGCGGCGCTCGGACTCGACGACCTCGGCCGGGACGTCCTCACGGGACAGGTACTTCGGCGCGAAGGCGGCGATGTGCTGCGCGACGCCCTTGGCGACCTCGGCGTTCTCCTTGTCGAGCTCGACGAGGACACCGATCTGCGGGGGCAGGTCGGGCATGGTGCGGTGCATGTACGCGGTCACGTAGCCGCCGGTGAACTGCGCGAAGCGGTCCAGGACGATCTTCTCGCCGAGGTTGGCGTTGGCCTCGTCCACGTACGCCTGGACGGTCTTGCCGGGCTCGATCTCGGAGGCGAGCAGGGCCTCCAGGTCGGCCGGGGCCGTCTTGGCGACGTGAGCGGCCAGGGAGTTCGCCACGGCCTGGAACTTCTCGCCCTTGGCGACGAAGTCCGTCTCGCACTTCAGCTCGACGATGACACCGGAGGTGTTGTCGTCGGCGATGAGGGAGACCACGGCGCCGTTCTCGGCGGAGCGGCCCTCACGCTTGGCGACGCCCTTCTGGCCCTTGATGCGCAGCGCCTCGACGGCCTTGTCGACGTTGCCGTCGGCCTCGTCCAGGGCCTTCTTGCAGTCCATCATGCCGGCGCCGGTGAGCTCGCGGAGCTTCTTGACGTCAGCGGCGGTGTAGTTCGCCATGAGTCTGGGTTTCTCTCTCGAAGTCTGTGAGATCGGTCTGAGATCTGCGAAAGACCCGGGCCCGGTGGATCGTGCGGACCGGGCGGATCTACGGGTGGACGGCGGGGGCATCGTGTGCCCCCGCCGTCGTCGACCGGTCCGTGCGGGCCGGTCCCGCGGGTCAGGCCTGCTCGGCCTCGGCGGCGGGGGCCTCGGCGGCCGGAGCCTCGGCGGCGGCCTCGGCCGGCTTCTCCGCGGCGGGGGCCTCGGCGTCGTCGGCCTTCTTCTCACCCTCGAGCAGGTCGCGCTCCCACTCGGCGAGCGGCTCGCCCTGGGCCTTCTCGCCCGGCTTGGAGTCGCCGGTGGCGGCGCCGGAGCGGGCGATGAGGCCCTCGGCGACGGCGTCGGCGATCACGCGGGTGAGCAGGGTGACGGAGCGGATCGCGTCGTCGTTGCCCGGGATCTTGTAGTCGACCTCGTCGGGGTCGCAGTTGGTGTCGAGGATCGCGACGACCGGGATGTGGAGCTTGCGCGCCTCACCGACGGCGATGTGCTCCTTCTTGGTGTCGACGATCCAGACGGCGCTCGGCACCTTCTGCATCTCGCGGATACCACCGAGGGTCTTCTCCAGCTTGGCCTTCTCACGCGAGAGGACCAGGAGCTCCTTCTTGGTGAGACCGGAGGCGGCGACGTCGTCGAAGTCGATCTGCTCCAGCTCCTTGAGGCGCTGCAGACGCTTGTAGACGGTCGAGAAGTTGGTGAGCATGCCGCCCAGCCAGCGCTGGTTGACGTACGGCATGCCGACGCGCGTCGCCTGCTCGGCGATGGCCTCCTGGGCCTGCTTCTTCGTGCCGACGAACATGATGGAGCCGCCGTGCGCGACGGTCTCCTTGACGAACTCGTAGGCGCGGTCGATGTACGACAGCGACTGAAGCAGGTCGATGATGTAGATGCCGTTGCGCTCGGTGAAGATGAAGCGCTTCATCTTCGGGTTCCAGCGACGGGTCTGGTGACCGAAGTGGACGCCGCTTTCCAGCAGCTCCCGCATCGTGACGACGGCCATGGCCGTATCTCCTTGGATTCTCGGTTGTGTCCTGACGCCCCAACGCGCCGTGCCACAGAAGGACCGAGGAGCGCGGCCACCGTCCGCGAAGGGACCGGTGGCGGGGCGTGCGAAGTCGACCCGGTGACCCGGATCGCCGTAAGAAGTGTACGGGACCCGAAGACCCCCGGGTGACGCCGCTGTCCACAACGCTCCCCTTGTCCACAGCCCGGGCTGGTGCGGGGGCGGGTTCCGCCACGGTGGAGGCATGAACTGCTGCGCTGCGCCGCCGGATCGCCCTGACGGACGCCCTGTTCCTGGACCGGGCGCCCGCGCCCCGGTTACGCGCGGGGCCGCCCCCGTGGGGCGGCGTGCGCGCGTCGCGGGCGCTCGAGCGCGGGGTGCGCGCGGGGTCGCAGCCCTGGCCGCGCGCGGGGCGCGGGCCTGCCGGTGGGCGTGCGGGACGGGCGCCCCGGCCGAAGACGCGTGCGGGGGCGCCCCTGGAGCGGGAGCCGATGACGCCCTGGACCCGCGCGTCGGGGGTGCGCGCGGGGCGCGGGCCGGGCGGCGGCTGGACGGGGCGGGTGCCCGGGCCCGGAGCCGCAGTCGGCACGGGGTCGCCGTGCGGCGGGCGTGTGCGGCGGCCGTGGCCGTGGCTCTGGGGCTGCTGGTGGTGGGAGCGGGGGTGACCGGGCCGCCGGCGCGGGGGCCCGCTCCCGCGATGGGCGGGGACGGCCCGCCGGCCGTGGCGGCTCCGGCCGGGGCGGACACCCGGTACGGCACCCGCACGGACGGGTGGCTCCCCCGGCAGGCGGCCCCTGCCGCGCGGCCCGCCGCCGGGCAGGTCCCGCGCGCGGACGCGGAGCGGGCGCGGACGGGACCGCTCGCGCCGGGGAAGCCGGGCGCGGCTCATGCGGTGGGCCGGGGCGAGCCGCCGGTACCGGGCCCGGACGGGGCGGGCATCCGGTACGGCCCCGGTCCGGCCGAGGGGCGGGTACGGCCCGCCGCCGGGCATCGTCCGGACGCGGGCGAGGCGTTGGCACACTCCGCGACGCGCCCGCCGGGCACGGTCCGGGAGCGGTCGGCCCCGGCGGCGGGCCGCGCGGACGGCGGGACGGGGCGGAGCTGGCCCGTCGGGGCGCCGAGGCCCGTGGTGGTGCGGGGGTGGGACCCGCCCTCGTCGCCGTACGCGGCCGGGCACCGGGGCGTGGATCTCGCCGCCGGGCCGGGCACGGCGGTGCGCGCCGCCGCCCGGGGGCGGGTCGTGTTCGCGGGCCGGGTCGCGGGGCGCGGCGTCCTGAGCATCGCGCTCACCGGTACGGGGGACCCGCCACTGCGGATCACCTACGAACCGGTGCGCCCGCTCGTCGCCGCCGGCGACGAGGTGGTCGCCGGACAGGCCGTCGCCACGCTGGAGCCGGGCGGCACCCACTGCCCCGTGAGCTGTCTGCACTGGGGCCTGCTGCGCGGGGACGCGTATCTGGACCCGCTGTCCCTGCTGCCGCCGTGGATGCTGCGCCGTGCCCCGTCCCGTCTGCTGCCGGTGCTCACCGTGGGCTGAGTCCCGGGGCGGCGGGGCGGAGGCCGTCAGCCCCGGACGCCCCGCAGGGCCATCGCGACCGCCGCGTCCGCGATGGTGGACGGGTCCTCCGCCGCGCCGAGCTCGATCCGGCGGACCGCCGCGTCCACCACGCCCTGGAGGAGCATCGCGGCCAGGCGCGGCTCGCGCTGCCCGAGTTCGCCGAGCGCCTCGACGATCATGGCGATCAGGCCGCCGTGCGCGGCGCGGATCTTCTCCCGCGCCCCAGCGTCCAGTTCACTCGCGGAGATCGCGACGACCGCACGGTGCTGCCGGTCCCCGACCAGCTCCAACTGGCGCCGCACATACGCCTCGACCTTGTCCTCGGGCGTGCTCGCCCGGGCCATCGCGTCCTCCACCTCGGCCGCCCAGACGGGGAAGTCGACGGCGCAGAGTTCCTCGACGACCGCCGCGCGGGAGCGGAAGTACTCGTAGACGGAGGACCGCGCGAGACCCGTGCGCTCGGCCAGCGCGGGGAAGGTCAGCGCCTCGGTACCACCTTCGGACAGGAGGGAGCGCGCGGCGTCCAGCAGGGCGCCTCGCTGCATCGTCCGGTGCTCGGCCACGGAGGCCGCTCGAATCCTGGGCACCCCTCCACTTTACGGATGCCGCCGCCTCCGTGGGGCTCAGCGTCCGACGTCGGCCAGCTTCGCCCGCAGCTGGAGGACCGACTTGGTGTGGATCTGGCTCACCCGGCTCTCGGTGACGCCCAGCACATGGCCGATCTCGGCGAGGGTCAGGCCCTCGTAGTAGTAGAGCGTGACCACGGTCTTCTCCCGGTCGGGCAGGGTGTTGATCGCCCTGGCGAGCAGCCTGCGCAGTTCGCGGTCCTCGGCCACCTCCACCGGGTTGTCAGCGGCCGTGTCCTCCAGGGTGTCCATGAGGCTGAGCCGGTCGCCGCCCTCGCCGCCTGCATGGAGCAGCTCCTCCAGCGCGACCACGTTGGCCAGCGACAACTGACTGAAAACCGAGTGCAGTTCCTCGACCGTCACGTCCATCTCGGCCGCGACCTCGGCCTCCGACGGGGTGCGCCGCAGCTGCGCTTCGAGCGTGGCGTAGGCGCGCTCGACCGCGCGGGCCTTCTGCCGTACCGAGCGCGGAATCCAGTCCAGCGCCCGGAGTTCGTCGATCATGGCACCGCGGATACGGGTGATCGCGTACGTCTCGAACTTGATCGACCGGTCGACGTCGAACTTCTCGATGGCGTCGATGAGCCCGAAGACCCCGGAGGACACGAAGTCCGCCTGCTCGACGTTGGAGGGGAGCCCCACGCTGACGCGGCCGGCCACGTACTTGACCAGCGGGGAGTAGTGCAGGATCAGCTGCTCCCGCAGCCGCTCGTCGCCGGTGGCCTTGTACGACCGCCACAGCTCCTCCAGCGACGAGGGAGCCGAGGGCCGCACGGCGGCACGGGCAGCAGCGGGCACTACCGCGCGGTCGGACCCGGACGTGTGCTGGGGCATGCGTTGCCTTGAGCCGTTCTGCTGTGGACGGTAAATCGGGTGAGGCGGCCGAGGCCGGAAATCGCGAGCGTAGCGTGACTGCGCCGTCGCGGTGGGCGAGCGGGCGCGGATCGGACCGATGGGGGTATGCGCCCTCGCCCACACCTTCGAATAGGGGCCGATGCGCCGCGCACCGGCCCCCGCGGCGTCACACGCACGACTGGGAGGGCCATCGCCCCTCACCTTTTCACCCGAATGCTCCAGGTCAAGCACCGCCTCGCCGGGTGTTCGAGCACCGATCCGCCCGGGGTGCCAGCCGCCACGCCCGCCCGCTGCGCTCGACGAACCCCAGGGAGTGCAGTTCGTACAGCCGGGCCAGCGCCTCGTCGGGCCCTGTCCCGGCCGCCCGCGCGACCTCCTCGGCCCCGGCCCCACCCCGGCCGGGAAGGGCCTCCAGCACGCTCCGGCTCACCGGGTCCAGCAGGTCCCGGGGCAGCACGGGACCGGTGTGCTCCGGGGCCAGCTCGCCGATCTCCCCCACCAGCTCGACCACCTCCGCCGCGCCCCCGACGAGGACCGCCTCGCCACGCAGCAGCTCGTGCACCCCGGCGGAGAGCGCGCTGGTGACCGGGCCGGGGACGCCCATGGTGAAGCGGCCCAGTCGCTGCGCGCTGCGCGCGGTGACCAGCGAGCCGCTGCGGCGCGCGGCCTCGACGACCACCGTGCCCCTGGTCAGGGCGGCGATCACCCGGTTGCGCAGGACGAACCTGCTGGGTGTGGGGTGCTGCCCGGGCGGCAGCTCCCCGAGGACCAGGCCCTGGCGCACGATCCGGTCGATCAGCTCCCCGTGGCCCCGGGGATAGGCGACGTCGACCCCGCACGCCAGGACCGCGGCCGTGACACCCCCGGCGGCGAGCGCGCCCCGGTGCGCCGCGCCGTCGACCCCGTACGCGGCACCGGACACCACGACCCACCCCCGCTCGGCCAGTCCGCCGGCCAGCTCCGCGGCGATGTGCGCGCCGTACGGGGTGCAGGCCCGCGCGCCGACCAGTGCGACGGACCGCAGCGCCCATCTGCGCAGGTCGGGGCTCCCGCGCACCCAGAGCCCGATCGGGCGGGCGTCGCCGAGGTCGTCGAGCTGGGTCGGCCACTCGGGGTCGCCGGGGACGAGGAACCGGCCGCCGAAGGCGCGGGCGGTGGCGAGGCTCCGGCCGGGGACGACCCCGGCGGCGCGTGCCCGCAGCCCGGCGGACCGCTCCCGGGTAAGCCCCGGCAGCCCGGCCCCTTCCCCCGCGCGGCCGGGCAGCAGCCGGGCGAGCAGTTCCTCCGCGCCGAGGTCCCTGAGCCAGCGGCCTGCTCGCGCGTCGCCGGGCTCCAGGATCTCCGTCAGAGCTGATCTGGCGACCCGCTCCGCGTCGGGTGGGGAGTGCGCCGGCGCGTGCGCCCGGTCGGCGCCTTCCTCGTCCGCCCCGAAGGCCGGTCCGGGTGGGACGGCCGCCCGGGCGACGTGCTCCGTGCCCGGTCCGGGGGGAGGCGGCCCGTGGGCCTCGGCGGTCATGGCGGACCCCCTCCCGGGCCGGAAGCCGCGCCGGGGCCGGCACCGGCACCGGCACCGGCACGGGAAGCCCCGCCGGAACCGGAAGCGGCACCGGGACCGACGCCCGGGCCCGGCTTCGCGAGCCACGCCGCCGGGCACGCCGCCGCCGGACCCCTCCGGCGCCCGCGACGAACCCCCGGCCCCGCACCCCTCCGGCGGATCATCGCGGGGCCCCGGCCAGGTCGGGGACACCCCGGGCGATCCCGGTGCGCAACTGGAGGGCGTGGGCCACGTCCCGTGCGTCGGGCCGGTCCCGCCCGGCGAGGTCCGCGAGCGTCCAGGCGACCCGCAGGACGCGGTCCAGCCCCCGGGCCGTGAGCAGCCCCCGCTCGACATCCCGCTCGGCGGCCGCGAGGGCTCCGGGCGCGACCGTCCACCGGGTCCGCAGGACATGGCCCGGGACCTCGGCGTTCATCGTCCAGCCGGTGTCCGCGAGGCGGGCGGACGCCCGCTCCCTGGCCTCCCGCACCCGGCCGGCGACCTCCGCCGAGGACTCCCCGCGCCCGCCGGGGCCGAGCAGATCGGCCCGGCTCACCGGTTCCACCTCGATGCGCAGGTCCACCCGGTCCAGCAACGGGCCGGAGAGCCGCGCCTGATAGCGCCGGACGATCGAGGGCAGGCACTCGCAGCCCGCGCCGACCAGCGTGTGCCGCCCGCAGGGGCAGGGGTTCGCCGCGAGGACCAGCAGGAAGCGCGCGGGCAGCCGCACCACTCCCCCGCTCCGGGCCACCACCACATGGCCCGCCTCCAGGGGCTGCCGGAGCGCGTCCAGTGCCTTGCCGGTGAACTCCGGGGCTTCGTCGAGGAAGAGGACGCCCCGGTGCGCCAGGGAGACGGCCCCCGGTCTCGGCAGCCCGTGCCCGCCGCCGACCAGGGCCTGCATGGTGGCCGAGTGGTGCGGTGCGCAGTAGGGCGCGGCACGGACCAGGGGCTCCCCGGGCGGGAGGAGTCCGGCGACCGAGTGGACGGCCGTGACCTCCAGGGACTCCTGTCTGCCGAGCGGCGGCAGAATCCCGGGCAGGCGTTCGGCCAGCATGGTCTTGCCCGCGCCGGGCGGCCCGGAGAGCAGCAGATGGTGCCCGCCGGCGGCCGCGGCCTCCAGCGCGGTGCGTGCCGCGTGCTGGCCGGCGACATCGGCCAGGTCGGGGCCGGTGGCCCGGTCCATCGGGGACACTCCCGTGCCCACTCCCGCGCCGGGGACCAGCAGGCCCGCCAGGGCGGGGTCGGGCCGCCCCGGCTCGACCGGCTCCTCGTCGGGCACCGGTTCGTCGGAGAGGATGGCGATCAGCTGGCGCAGGCTGCGGACGCCGAGCACCGAGACCCCGGGCACGAGGGCGGCCTCGCCCGCGGTCTGCTCCGGCACCACGACCTGGTCGTATCCCGCCTCCGCCGCCGCGAGGACGGCGGGCAGCACCCCGCGCACCGGCCGGACGCGGCCGTCCAGCCCCAGTTCCCCGATGAGGACCAGGTCGGCGATCTGCCGCGGGTCGATCCGCTCGGCGGCGGCGAGCACGGCGGCGGCGACCGCGAGATCGAAACCGGAGCCGCTCTTGGGAACGGACGCCGGGCTGAGCCCCACGGTGAGCTTCTTCTGCGGCCAGTCCGCGCCCGAGTTCACCACCGCGGCCCGCACCCGGTCCCGGCTCTCCACCAGGCTCTTGTCCGGCAGCCCGACGAGGGTGAACGCGGCGACGCCCGGTTCCAGGTCGGCCTGTACCTCGACGACCACGCCCTCGACCCCGACGAGGGCCACCGAGCAGGCGCGTGCGAAGCCCATCACGCCACCCCCCTGGCGTGCTCTACGACGGCGGCCCCGCGACGCGGCAGGACGACGCCCACCAGATCGATGCGGACCCCACCCGGTGGCGCGTCCCCGTGGCGCGCCAGCCAGCAGTCGGCGAGCCGCCGCAGCCGCCGGACCTTGGCCGGGGTGACCGCGGCCATCGGATGCTCGTACGCGCTCTCTCTGCGGGTCTTGACCTCGCAGACGACGAGTGTGTCGCCGTCCCGGGCGACGATGTCGATCTCACCGGCGCGGCCGCACCGCCAGTTTCTCGCGAGCAGCCGCATTCCCGATCCGGACAGCAGCCGTGCCGCCCGGTCCTCGCCGTACCGTCCCAGTGCCCTCGTGGCGTTCATGTCGGCACCACCTCCGGCACCGACTCTGACCGCCCGCCGCCCACCGAGTGGATCTTGGTCCAAACCCGTGGACAACCCGGCCCCTGTGGAGAACTCCGCCACCCGGACGAGTGAACCGGCGACCGGAACGTGCGACCGGAACCGGCGATGGTCCGGCCCGGCAGCGGACAGGACCTGGCCGGACCGGCAACAGACACGACCGGCCCGGACCAGCAGCGGGCACGACCCGCCCGGACCAGCAGCGGGCACGACCGGGCCGGGCCGGCCGCCGAGCAGGACCGGGCCGGACACCTCCTAGCTGCCCGGCAGCTCCAGGTCGCTCTTGTTGAGCTCCTCGATGTTCACGTCCTTGAACGTGAGGACCCGGACCTGCTTCACGAAACGAGCGGGCCGGTACATGTCCCAGACCCAGGCGTCCGCCATCGAGACCTCGAAGAAGACCTCGCCCTGGACCGAGTGCACCTGCATCTCGTAGTCGTTGGTGAGGTAGAAGCGGCGCTCGGTCTCGATCACGTATTTGAACAGCCCGACGACATCTCGGTACTCCCGGTAGAGCTTCAGCTCCATCTCGGTCTCGTACTTCTCGAGGTCCTCGGCGCTCATGGCATGTTCCCCTTCAGCCTTGCGTCTCCCTATTGTGCTCCAGCGCCCCGCGCCCCTAGGCGATTTCCGGGGCGAGGACCACGGGCTCACTCGGAGGCCCCTCGTCGAGCAGCGTGCGGAGCAGCTCGGCGAGTCCGGTCGGGTACACCGTCTCACGCGCCGCCAGCAGTTCGGCGGAGGTCCACCACCTCAGGCCCGCGACACTGCGGCGCTCCAGCTCCGTCAGCCCGGCCGGGGCGGCCTCGGTGCGGGTCGTACGGGCCAGGAAGTACCATTCGTCCTGGTTCCAGCGCCGCCCGTCGAACGGGAAGGAGCACTGCCGCCGCCACAGCACGGGCCCGAGGTCGACCTCGGTGATCCCGGTCTCCTCGGCCAGTTCGCGCAGCGCCGCCTCCTTGCGGGACTCGTCCCCCTCCAGGCCGCCGCCGGGGGTGAACCACCAGTCGCTTGCCGGGTCCGCGGGGTCGAAGCCGTGGATCAGCAGGATGCGGTCCGCCGGGTCCAGCAGGACGACCCGGGCGACCCGGCGCACCACCGGCGCCTGCGGGGTCTCAGGCGGCACGTGCCGGCCCCGTCCTGCGGCTCCGTTTCCGGGCCGCACGGGCCGCGATCGGCCCGTAGGCGGACCCGCCCAGGATGAGCACCACCCCGACCGCGATCGTCGCCACGACCAGGCGGACCGGGCCGGGCTGCGACACCCCGCCCGGCAGCTCGGCGAAGGCCGCGGGCCGGTCGATCGCGCCGCCCCCGAGGGGCCAGGCGATGGCGTCCACGCGGCCGTCGACGGCCGAGCGCGGGACCGAGCCGTCGCCCGCCTGCTCCAGATGGGAGCGGGAGTCCAGCGAGGTGCGGCGGTCGTCGCCGAGGAGGAACAGATGGCCTTCGGGGACCTTGGCCGTGAACGTCTCGGCCGCCGGGCCCTCGGCCCGCAGATAGGGCTCGTCGACCGGCTCGCCGTTGACCGTCAGGCGGCCTCCGTCGCCGCAGCAGGCGACCTCGTCGCCGCCGACCCCGACGACCCGCTTGATCATGGGGAGGTCGCCCCACTCCTCGTCGCGGAAGATCACCACGTCACCGCGGCGGACGTCGGCGCCGTCCATCCGCTGGGCGAGCACGCGGTCGCCCACGTTCACCGTGGGGACCATGGAGTCGGTGGGCACCGTGTAGGGCTGGTACACGACCGCGCCCCAGACGAAGCCGCCGAGGAAGAGGACACAGCCGACCGCCACGGCGATACCGGAGAGCGCGTTGCCCAGCCGGCCCCGGGCCTCGGCGTCCTGTTGTGTACGGCTCACCAGCGCTCCCCAGCTCCGATGTCACCCCGGGACGGGCCCGGAGGAAGTGCGGTCCGGCATCGCACCCTACCCGGCGGTACGCGAACGGTCAGCCCCTCGATCAGCTCAGGAGAGGCCCCGCCCGGCAGTCGTCCGCCGGCCCCGGCCCCGGCCCGCCGGGAACCGGGCCGACCGGCCCTCGCCCTGAACGCGGGCCGCCCCGGCCGGGCCCGGGCCCGGCCGGGGACCTGCGGAAGCGCCTCAGCCCGCTGCCTGGCACCGGCGGCGCCACAGCACCAGCGGCACCGCGCCCGCGAGACCGAGCACCGGCGGCGCCAGGGCGGCGGCCGCGTTGATCCCCGGCTGGTCGTAGGTGGCCGGGACGGGCAGGGTCGCCCAGCGGTTCAGCGGCCACGCCACCACGACCGCCCGGCCGACGACCTCGTCCACGGGCACGAAGCCCCGGTTGGCGTCCTCCATGTGGTACCGGGAGTCCTGGGAGTTCTGGCGGTTGTCGCCCATGACCCAGATCCGGTCCTCGGGGACCTTGAACGGGCCGAAGGGCGCGTCGTCGCAGGCGGAGCTGCCGGGGTAGAGGTACGGCTCGTCCAGGGCCTTGCCGTTGACCTTGACCGGCCCGCCCTTCTTGCACTCCACCGTGTCGCCGGCGATCGCGATGGTGCGCTTGATCAGGTCCTTGTCCTCGGCCGAGGGCATCAGGCCGATGAAGGACAGGAACTGCTGGAACACGTTCTGCTCGGGGGTGGGCTCACCCACCAGCCAGCCGCCCGGGTCGTGGAAGACGACGACCTCACCGCGCTCCGGCTCCGATCCGAACCAGGGCGTGAGCTTGTCCACCAGCACGCGGTCGCCGCGCTGGAGGGTGTTCATCATCGAATCCGAGGGGATGGAGAACGCCTGGAGCAGGAAGGTCTTGATCAGCAACGCGAGGAGCAGCGCGATACCGATCAGAAGCGGCAGTTCCTTCCAGAAGGATCGCTGCTTCTTCTGTCCCGTACCACCGTGCTGTCCCGTACCACCGTGCTGTCCCGTGCCGCTGCCCTCCGGCTCGTCGTCGCCGCTGTCCGGCGGAGCCGTCCTGCCACCGCCGTCCGAGGATTGCTCGGGGAACGCCCCGGGCCTCTCCTCGGGATCGCCGTGCCCGGACCGCGCGCCGACCGCCACGTCCCCCACATCCACTCCTCACTCCGTGCGAACCGCCTGCTCCATACAAGGAACAGGCCCACCACTCCCATAACGAGCGGGAGTTCCGCAGGGGTCGGGAGCAGGACCATTCCGTTCAGATCCTGGGAGGACACACTATTCGACGATGCCTCCGCGGCCGCCCGGGCGCCATTCCCGGGCGGGACCGCGGCGAAGGGCTCCTCGTCCCCCAGCCGGCTCCAGTGGTCGAGCGGCCAGGCGATGTAGACGGCCCGGCCGACGACCAAGTCCTCGGCCACCGTCCCCTGCCCCTCCTCGGTCAGGTGGAAACGGGAGTCGGCGGAGTCGGAGCGGTGGTCGCCGAGCACGAAGAGGCGGCCCTCGGGGACGGTGACCTCGAAGTCGATCGTCGAGGGGGCGTCCCCGGGGAAGAGGTAGGTCTCGTTCAGCGGCATGCCGTTGACGGTGACCCGGCCCTGCTGGTCGCAGCAGACCACCCGGTCGCCGCCGACCGCGACGACCCGCTTGATCAGGTCCCGTTCGTCGTCCGAGGGCAGCAGGCCGATGAAGGTGAGTACCTGCTTGACCTGCTTGACGACGACCGGGTCCTCGCCCTGCTGCTGCTCCTCCTGGGGCAGCCAGCCGCCGGGGTCCTTGAAGACGACCACGTCGCCGCGCTGGGGGCGGGAGCCGAACCACGGGGTGAGCTTGTCCACCAGCACCCGGTCCTGGACGCGGATGGTCTGTTCCATGGAGCCGGAGGGGATCACGAACGCCTGGACCAGGAAGGTCTTGAGCACCAGGGCTATGCCCAGGGCGACGGTGACCAGGAGGGGCACCTCCTTGACCGCCGAGCGCCGGCGCTTGCGCTTGACCTTCAGGGCCAGCCGTCGGCGCTCGGCGCGCCCCGGGAGGGACCGGCCGCCGTCCGTCGGGCGGGTGCCGGTGGGCAGCCGGGTGTCGGCGCGGTGGCTCGCGCGGGGCCGTCCGCGGTTACCCATGGCCGCCGCCCCGCGGCGGGGCGGGCGGGGGGACGTGGCGGAAGGCGTCGGTGGGGGTGAGGGTGGTCCAGCGCCCGAACGGCCAGCCGATCCAGTCGGCGCGGCCGATCACGCGGTCCACCGGAACCATGCCGCCGCCCGGGGAGCCGAGGTGGTCCCGGGAGTCGCTGGACCGGCTGCGGTGGTCGCCCATGACCCACAGCCGCCCCTCGGGCACCACGATGTCGAACGCCGCCTCGGAAGGGACGTCGCCGGGGTGGAGGTACGTCTCGTCCACCGGTGCACCGTTCACCTCGACCCTGCCCTTGTCGTCGCAGCAGACCACGCGGTCGCCGCCGGTCCCGACGACGCGTTTGACGAAGTCGGTGTCGGCGGGCTCGGCGAGTCCGAGCATTGCCAGTCCCTCTCGTACTACGGAACTCACGGGGTTTTCCGTCAGTTCCTCCCGAACGAAGGAACCTCGGCCGTCGAAGACGACGACGTCGCCGCGGGCGGGCGGCGTGGCGTCGTCATAGGCGAGCTTGTTGACCAGGATCCGGTCGCCGACCTGGAGCGTCGGCTCCATGGAGCCGCTGGGGATCTGGAAGGGCTGGACGACGAAGGTGCTCAGCAGCAGGACGAAGACGGCGCAGAACGCGCCGAGGAGGGTCGCGGTCCGCAAGGACAGCCGCAGCCCGGCGCCCCTCCCCGGCCCGGCGGCGAGCCGGGAGCGGGCCCGGGAACACGTGGAGCGCGACCCCTCCTCCGTGCTCCCCTCGTCTGGGGCGGAGGAGCGGTCGCGCTCCAGGGGCTGTGCGTCGGTGTCCATCGGGGGCCGAGCCTATCCGGCCGCCCCGAGACACCGGCGGCGCGTGTGAGCCGGGGCTCAGTTCTCGCGCTTCTCCTTGATCTTCGCGGCCTTGCCGCGCAGCTCACGGAGGTAGTACAGCTTGGCGCGGCGGACGTCACCGCGGGTGACGAGCTCGATCTTCTCGAAGATCGGGCTGTGCACCGGGAAGGTGCGCTCCACGCCGACGGAGAAGGAGACCTTGCGGACCGTGAAGGTCTCGCTCACGCCCGCGCCCTGGCGGCGGATGACGACGCCCTTGAACTGCTGGATACGGGAGCGGTTGCCCTCGATGACGCGCACGTGGACGTTCACGGTGTCGCCGGGGCGGAAGGACGGGATGTCGGAGCGGAGCGACGCCGTGTTGACGCTGTCGAGCAGGTGAGCCATGGTGGTCTGCTTCCTCGCCGATGCCACAGGTCATCGACGGTATGTCGGTTCGAGATCAGGGATGCTGCCGGTCGGGCGGGCGTCGTTCCCCCTGTGGCAGGGGCGCCGGCCGGACGCACAGCAGCGGCTCATTCTTCCACGGCCTGCGGCCTGCGCCAAAATCGCCCCCCGGGCTCCGGGGCCCAGCCCAGGATCGAGAGCATCTCCCGGTCCTTCCTGTCGAAGGCCGAGGGGTCGCAACGCTCGATCAGGTCGGGCCGGTTGGCCGCGGTGCGGCGGATCGCCTCGTCCCGCCGCCAGCGCGCGATCTTCCCGTGGTGACCGCTGACGAGCACCTCGGGGATCTCCCGTCCGCGCCAGGCGGGGGGCTTGGTGTAGACCGGTCCTTCGAGCAGGTTGGCCATGGCCCCGGGCGCGAAGGAGTCGTCGCGGTGGGACTCGGCGTTGCCGAGGACGCCCGGCAGCAGCCGCGCCACGGCCTCGGTGACGACCAGTACCGCGGCCTCGCCGCCGGCGAGCACATAGTCGCCGATGGAGACCTCGTACACGGGCAGCCGGGTCGCGTACTCGTCGACGACGCGGCGGTCGATGCCCTCGTAGCGGGCCGGGGTGAAGATCAGCCAGGGGCGCTCGGAGAGTTCGACCGCGAGTTCCTGGGTGAAGGGCCGGCCGCTGGGGGTGGGGACGACCAGGGCGGGGCCGTGCGCGCCGGCCTCGTAGCCCGCGGCGAGGACGTCGTCGAGAGCGTCCCCCCAGGGCTCGGTCTTCATGACCATGCCGGGGCCGCCGCCGTAGGGGGTGTCGTCGACCGTGTTGTGGCGGTCGTAGGTCCAGTCGCGCAGGTCGTGCACCTGGACACCGAGCTGCCCGCGGGCGCGGGCCTTGCCCACCAGGGAGACGTTCAGCGGCTCCAGGTACTCGGGGAAGATCGTGACGACGTCGAGCCGCATCAGGAGCCGTCCCCGGCCTTGTCGTCGGAGTCCTCGCCGCCGGAGCCCTTGCCGCCGGAGTCCTCGCCGCCGGAGACCTGGGAGCCCGGGGAGTCCTGGGAGCCCGCCGGGTCCGCCGGGGCCGTGGAGCCCGAGACCTCGTCGGCACGGACCTTCGTACCGGCACCGGCGTCCGCGTCGCGCGCGGAGGCGATCTCCGCCTCGCTGTCGTCGATCAGCCCGGGCGGCGGGGTGATGACCGCGCGCTGCTCCTCCAGGTCGATCTCGGACACGATCTCCGCCACGAAGGGGATCATGACCTCGCTGCCGTCGGGCCGTTCCACGATGAACAGGTCCTGGGAGGGCAGATGGCTGATCTCGGTGATCCGGCCGATCTCCGTGCCGTCCGCCAGGACCACGTCGAGGTCCATGAGCTGGTGGTCGTAGAACTCCTCCGGGTCCTCCGGGAGTTCCTCCGGGTCGACCTCGGCGATCAGGAGGGTGTTGCGCAGCGCCTCGGCGGCGTTGCGGTCGCCCACGCCCTCGAAGCGCAGCAGCAGCCGGCCGCTGTGCACCCGGCCCGCCGCGATGGTCAGCGGTCCGGCCGCGGCCGGGTCGGTGGCCAGCACCGCTCCGGGGCCGAGCCGCAGTTCGGGCTCGTCGGTGCGCACCTCGACGGTGACCTCGCCCTTGATGCCATGGGCGCGGCCGATCCGCCCCACTACAAGCTGCACGCTTGCCTCTCCTCACCACGGATGGTCCGCACGGGCACGCCGGACCGCGAAACGACAAGGGCCGGGCAGGACCGGTGGCCCTCCCCGGCCCGAGCCGGTGTTCAACTTCGGATCAGTGGACCTGATCCACGTCGACGAGGTCGACGCGGATACCACGTCCGCCGATGGCGCCCACGACGGTGCGCAGGGCGCGCGCGGTGCGGCCGTTGCGGCCGATCACCTTACCGAGATCGTCGGGGTGCACCCGGACCTCCAGCACGCGGCCGCGGCGCAGATTCCGCGAAGCCACCTGCACGTCGTCCGGGTTGTCGACGATGCCCTTCACGAGGTGCTCGAGAGCCTCCTCGAGCATGCTCAGGCCTCGGTGGACTCGGCGGCCTCGGCCTCGTCCGCCTTCTTCTCGGCCTTCTTGGCCTTCGGCGTGATGGCCTCGCCCTTGGCGTCGTCACCCTCGAGAGCCTTGGCGAAGGCGTCGAAGGAGGCGCGCTTGTCCTCCTTGGTCGCCGGGGCCAGCAGCGGCTTCTCCGGGGCGGGCAGGCCCTTGTGCTTCTGCCAGTCACCGGTGAGCTTCAGGATGGCGAGAACCGGCTCGGTCGGCTGGGCGCCGACGGAGAGCCAGTACTGGGCACGCTCGGAGTCGACCTCGATGCGCGAGGGGTTGTACGTCGGGTGGTACAGCCCGATCTCCTCGATGGCCCGGCCGTCACGGCGGGTACGGGAGTCGGCGACGACGATGCGGTAGTGGGGCTGGCGAATCTTGCCGAGACGCTTCAGCTTGATCTTGACTGCCACGGGAGTGGTGTCTCCTGGTGTTGACGTGGTTGGGCACAACGAGATGCCACGTGGGGTTGCGGTACTCGGGTGCCCGATGGACGCGTCAGCCGGAGGCGAGAGGGTTCCTGTGCGGCTGTCGAGTACAGCTAGCCATTGTGCCACACCCCCGAGGCCCCCCTCTCACCCGCCCGCGGCCCTCCCGTCAGCCGCCCGCGGCGCCCACGACCTCCGGGATGCGGAAGGGTTTCCCGCAGCCTCCGCACATGATCGGGGCCTGCGCGAGGACCGACGGGACGACTCTCACGTTCCGCCCGCAGTCGCACACGGCCTTCACCCGCACACCGCCCCCGGAGGAGCCGTGCCGCGCCGCGGGGCCGCGGAAGCTGCGCTTGGTGTCGGACGCGGTGGCCACGGTGTGCGCCTTGAGGGCGCGCTGGAGCCGCTCGATCGTCTGGCGGTACCGGCGCTTGGCCTCGGGATTGAGCGTGACCAGGGAGAAGCCGCTGCTGGGGTGCGGTTCCTCGGGATGGTCCAGGCCCATCTCCTCGGCGATCGCGAGGAAGCGGCGGTTGTGGTAGCGGCCGGCACGCGAGGTGTCACGGACTCCTCGGGCGGCGGCGATGCCGTGGACTGCCTCGTGGAGCAGTCGCTCGAAGGAGAGTTCGGCGCCGCAGGCGGACGACGACTCTCCGATCAGGGACTCGGGCGCGGCAAGATCGGGCAGTTCGGGGTGGTGCCGTTGAATGTCGGCCCACGCCTGTGCCAGCTCTGCGGCGAGGACAGGTGGTGTCGTGCTCACGTCGTGATAACGAGCCGGAAGCCGCCCGGGTTCCATTCCGGGGCATCCCAAATAATTTGCACGTACCAGTCAGTTGCCGTCGATGGACCGGACGGGGGCGGGTGCGCCGAACTGCGCCGATCTGCACAGAAGAGCCGCAGGTCACACCATGGCGGGATACGGGAGGCGGGCGCCGCCGGAGCGGGGCGCGGGCCACGACCGCGACGGTACCGGGGCGGCCGCCGCCAGGGGCCACCGCCCCGTCCCCGAGGTGCCCGGCCTCCCGAGTCGGGTCAGACTGGTGGACGGCTCCCGAGGCCGGAGCCGTACGGCGCGCATCCCGGCGGCGACGCGGACAGGGGCGGGATCCGGCCACGCGACCCGGGGCGCACGCGCCGGGCGCACAAGGAGTGCCGCACGACCCCTGGACGCGGGGGCGCACACGCAGTTCCCTGGCATACGGGGTCGGTGCGAAACGCACACGGGGCGCCCCTTGCGGACATGCACGGCATGCGTCGCACACACGGGCACGCCCGGCACGCACGGGCACGCACGGCACACGACTCACTCGGCGGAATGGGGCGTATCGATGGCATCCACGCTCGTCCGGCACCGGCCCCGCACGGCGTCGGCGTCCTCACCTCGCACGGACCGGGACTCCCGGACCTCGGAACGGGCCCGGGACTGGGCCGAGATCCAGGAGCGCATGCTCGTTCCGCTCTACGAGGCGGTCTACGAGCGCCTGGAGGTCGGGCCGCACTCCCGGCTGCTGGGACTGGGCTGCGGCTCCGGTCTGGCCCTGCTGATCGCGGCGGCGCGCGGCGCGTCCGTGACGGGCGCCGACCCCGACACCGCCCGGCTGGAGCTGGCCCGCGAACGCCTGGCGGCGGCCGGGGCCACGGACGCCCGGTTCCACGCGGACGGGCCCGGCGGCACGGGGGGCGAGACGGTCCCGGGCCTCCCGTACACCCTGGTCACCCTCTTCCAGCCGCTCGGCGGCGAGGAGGAGGCGGCCGGACTCGACGCGGCGCTGCGCGAGGCGGCATCGCGGGCCGAGCGCGGCGCGGCCGTGGTGCTCACCGGCTGGGGGCCGCCGGAGCGGTGCGCCACCTCCGGAGTGCTCCGGGTCGCGGACAAGGCCACCGGCCGGGCACCGTCCCCGCGCGACGAGCTGGAGGAGGTCGCGGCCCGCGCGGGCCTGCGTCCGGACGGCTCGGGGCGGGTCGCCTGCCCCTTCGGCTACGCGGACACCGACAGCGCCGTCCGGGGCCTGATGTCGACCGGCCTCTACGACGCGGCGGTACGCGAGTCGGAGCGCGCCCAGGTGGAGAAGGAGATCACGGAGGCGCTGCACCCGTATGTCCGCCCGGACGGCACGGTCTGGATGCCGAACGTCTTCCGGTACCTGATCGCCCGCACCCCCTGAGGGCACGCACGGAAGGGGCCCGCGACCGCTTGAGCGGTCGCGGGCCCCTTCCGTGTACAGACGTGTGAGGACGCGGACGGGCGTGTCCGGGCCGCCCGGGCCGTCAGCCCATGAACTTCTTGAACTCGTCCGGCAGCTCGAAGTCCTGCCCCGGCTGCCCGGCCGGCAGGCCGAACGCGCCGCCCTGCTGGGCCTGCTCGCGCCGTGCGGCCTCCGCCGCCTCCTCGGCCTTCCGCTTCATCGGGTTGCCGCTCTTGCGCTTGCCCTTGGCCTGCTTCTGCTGCTTCTTCTGGCGGCCGGGGCCGCCGCCCATGCCCGGGATGCCCGGCATGCCGCCGCCCTGGGCCATCCGGGACATCATCTTGCGGGCCTCGAAGAACCGCTCGACCAGGTTCTTCACGGCGCTGACCTCGACACCGGAACCCCGCGCGATACGGGCGCGGCGCGAACCGTTGATGATCGTCGGGTCCTGGCGCTCCCCGGGCGTCATCGACTTGATGATCGCGGCGGTGCGGTCCACGTCGCGCTCGTCGATGTTGTTGATCTGGTCCTTCATCTGGGCCATGCCCGGCAGCATCCCGAGCAGCTTGCTGATGCTGCCCATCTTGCGGACCTGTTCCATCTGGGCCAGGAAGTCGTCGAGCGTGAACTCCTTGCCCTTGCTGCTCGCCAGCTTGGAGGCCATCTTGGCGGCCTCTTCCTGGCTGAAGGTCTGCTCGGCCTTCTCGATCAGGGAGAGCATGTCGCCCATGCCGAGGATGCGGGAGGCCATGCGGTCCGGGTGGAACGCGTCGAACTCGTCCAGCTTCTCGCCGTTGGAGGCGAACATGATCTGCTTGCCGGTGACGTGCGCGATGGAGAGCGCCGCACCACCGCGGGCGTCGCCGTCCAGCTTGGACAGGACCACGCCGTCGAAGCCGACGCCGTCGCGGAAGGCCTCCGCGGTGTTGACCGCGTCCTGACCGATCATCGCGTCGACGACGAAGAGGACCTCGTCGGGACTGACGGCGTCGCGGATGTCCGCGGCCTGCCGCATCAGCTCCTGGTCGATGCCGAGACGGCCGGCGGTGTCGACCACGACGACGTCGTACTGCTTGGTGCGGGCGTACTCGATCGAGTCCTTCGCCACCTGCACCGGGTCGCCCACGCCGTTGCCGGGCTGCGGCGCGTAGACGCCGACACCGGCACGCTCGGCGACCACGGAGAGCTGGTTGACGGCGTTGGGGCGCTGGAGGTCGCAGGCGACCAGCAGCGGGGAGTGGCCCTGGCTCTTCAGCCAGAAGCCGAGCTTTCCGGCGAGGGTGGTCTTACCGGCGCCCTGGAGACCGGCGAGCATGATCACGGTCGGGGCGGTCTTGGCGAACCGCAGCCGGCGGGTCTCGCCGCCGAGGATCGTGACCAGCTCTTCGTTGACGACCTTGATGAACTGCTGCGCGGGGTTGAGCGCCTTGGAGATCTCGGTCCCGAGCGCCCGCTCCTTCACGTTCTTGATGAACGCCCGCACGACCGGCAGCGCGACGTCGGCCTCGAGCAGGGCGATACGGATCTCGCGCGCGGTGGCGTCGATGTCCGCCTCGGTCAGCCTTCCTTTGCCGCGAAGGTTTTTGAAAGACGCTGCAAGGCGGTCGGAGAGGGTGTCGAACACGGCGGTCGCGGATCCTCGGGTCTAGGGAGCGGGCGGGCAGTCGGAGTCCAGGGTATCCGGCCGCTCGGCAATGGAACCCTCGCCCGCCGGATACGGCGGGCGGGGGCCCGTTGCCGCTCGGACGGGGAGCAGGCATCGGCGAGGCGTCCCTCGCCCCGAAGGGCGGGACCACCCCCACTCGCGCGGGGAGCACTCCATCGTCAGCGAGCTCCCCGCCCTGCGCTCGCGTTTCCTACCGCAGCGCCTCCTCCAGCGCCGTCGCGAGGGCCGTCGCGGCGGCGGGCGCCAGCGGAGCGCCCTCGGGGCCGGTCACGTAGAAGGCGTCGACCGCGTTGGCGCCCAGCGTCGAGACATGGGCGCTGCGTACCCGTACGTCGGCGCCCTCCAGTGCCCGCCCGATGCGGTGCAGCAGGCCGGGGGCGTCCTGGGCGCGGACCTCGATCACGGTGGCGCGGTCGGAGACGGCGGGCGCGACCCTCACCCGGGGCGGCGGGGCGGTGAGCCCCCGGCGGCGCGGGTAGGCCGCCTCCCGCTCGGCGAGGCGCCCCCGGATGTCGAGGGAGCCGTCGAGGACACGGACCAGGTCGGCGCGGAGCCGCGCGGCCTGCGGCAGCGAGCCGTACTCGGCGGCGACCCGCCAGTTCAGCACCAGGACGGTGTCCCGGCCGAGCCCGGTCGGCAGGTGCACCGCGCGCAGTTCGGCGGCGCGCACGGTCAGCCGGTGGAGGGCGAGGACGCCCGCGACGGCGGGCAGGACGCCGGGCTGGTCGGGCAGGGCGATGAGGAGTTCGACGCCGACGGGTTCGGGTGCGTCCTCCTGCGGCGGCTCGGCGGGCTCGGTGCGCAGGGCGAGGACGGGTTCGCCGGTGCGCAGCGCCTCGATGGCGAGCCGTTCCTCCTGGGCGCTGGGCGCGGCCTGCCCGGGGTCGGGCGGCGGGTCACCGGCGAGGACGGCGGCGACCCGGCGGGCGAGCTCGGCGACGAGGGAGCCGCGCCAGGCGGACCAGGCGGCCGGGCCGGTGGCGAGGGCGTCCGCCTCGGTGAGCGCGTGCAGCAGTTCCAGGGCGCCGGCGGAGCCGACGGCCTTGGCGACGGCCTCCACGGTCGCCGGGTCGTCCAGGTCCCGCCGGGTCGCGGTCTCGACGAGGAGGAGGTGGTGACGGACGAGGGTGGCGACGGTGTCGGTGTCGGCGCGGTCGAAGCCGATCCGGCCGGCGATGTCCCGGGCGATGGTCTCGCCGACCTCGGAGTGGTCGCCCGGCCAGCCCTTGCCGATGTCGTGCAGCAGGGCGGCGACGAGGAGGAGGTCGGGGCGGCCGACGCGGCGGGTGAGGGCCGAGGCCCGGACGGCGGTTTCGACCAGGTGCCGGTCCACGGTCCAGGTGTGCACGGCGTTGCGCTGGGGGCGGCAGCGCACCCGCTCCCAGTCCGGCACCAGCCGGGTGATCAGCCCCTCCGCCTCCAGGGCCTCCCAGACCGGGACGGTCGCCTCGCCCGCGCCGAGCAGGGTGACCAGTTCCTCGCGGGCCTCGGCCGGCCAGGGCGCGGGCAGCGGGGCGGCGCTCTGGGCGAGCCGGCGGACGGCGTAGCGGGAGAGGGTCAGGCCGGACTGGGCGGCGGCGGCCGCGGCGCGCAGCGGGAGGACCGGATCGCGGTCGGGGCGGGCGGTGCGGGCGAGGACGACCTCGCCGTCCTGCTCGACCACGCCCTCGGCGAGCGGGGTGCGCTCGGGGGCCTGGCCGCGTCCGCCGGAGAGCATGGCGCGCAGCCGGGGCCGGCGGGCGCGCGAGCGGAGCACCCGGCCGACCTCGCGCCAGGTGACGTCGCCCGCGTAGGAGACGGTCCGGGCGGCCTCGTAGACCTGTCGGAGCAGGGCGTCGGCGTCGAGGAGGCCGAGTTCGGCGGCGACCTGGTCCTGGTCCTGGAGGGAGAGACGGTCGGTGGCGCGGCCGGTGGCGCGGTGGAGGGCGTCGCGGACGTCGAGGAGGACGCGGCGGGCCTCGGCGAGCCCTTCGCGGGGGGCGTCGGCGAGCCAGGAGGCGGCGACGGCACGCAGCGCGGTGACGTCCCTGAGGCCGCCGCGGGCCTCCTTGAGGTCGGGTTCCAGGAGGTACTGGAGCTCGCCCTGGCGTTCGGCGCGCTCGCGGCAGAGGGCGTCGAGTTCGGGGAGGCGCCTGGGGGCCTGGTTGCGCCAGTCGGCGAGGACGGTGGTGCGCAGGGCGGCGACCTGGCCGAGGTCGCCGGCGACATGGCGGGCGTCGAGGAGGCCGAGCTGCACCTTGAGGTCCTCGGCGGCGGTGGCGCGGGCCTCGGCGGGGGTGCGCACGGAGTGGTCGAGGGCGAGGCCGAGGTCCCACACCGGGTACCAGATCCGGTCGGCGAGGGCGGCGATCGCGCCGGCGTCCGTGTGGCCGTCGTGGAGGAGCAGGAGGTCGAGGTCGCTGCGGGGGGAGAGTTCGCCGCGGCCGTAGCCGCCGACGGCGACGAGGGCGGCGCCGCCGGCCCCGGTCTCGGCGGCCGCGGCGGTGAACAGGGCGGCGAGCCAGGTGTCGGTGAGGCCGGAGAGGGCGGCGCGGCGCGACGGTCCGGAGCCCGCCCCCTCGGAGAGGAGGCGCAGCCGGGCCGCCGCGTAGCCGCCGGGTCCAAAGGCGTCGTTCACATCGGTGGTCTCGGGGCTCGTCACGCCGGCGGCTCCTCTGCTCGGTGCGTGCGCGGTGCTCGTCGTCTGGGTGCTCGTCGTCCGGGTGCTCGTCGTGCGGGTGCTGGTCGTCCGGGTGCTGATGCCGTTGCAGATGCCGTTGCAGATGCCGGTGCTGCTGGTGACCGCCGACCGCCGCGCCCGGTCCGGGTGCCCGGGGAACGGGACGCGGCCGGGGCGGCCCGTGGTGGGGCCGCCCCGGCCGGGCGTTCCTAGAGTGCGTCCGGGCCCCGCTCGCCCGTGCGGACCCGTACCGCGGTGTCGACCGGAACGCTCCAGACCTTGCCGTCACCGATCTTGCCGGTGCGGGCGGCCTTGACGATCACGTCCACCAGCTGTTCGGCGTCGTCTTCCTCGACCAGCACCTCGATGCGGATCTTGGGGACCAGGTCCACGGTGTACTCGGCGCCGCGGTAGACCTCGGTGTGGCCGCGCTGCCGGCCGTAGCCGCTGGCCTCGGTGACCGTGAGCCCCTGGACGCCGAAGGCCTGGAGGGCCTCCTTGATCTCGTCCAGCCGGTGCGGCTTCACGACTGCGGTGATGAGCTTCATGCGTCCACCTTCTTGGATTCTGCCGCCGCTGCCACGATGTCGGCCGCGGCGGGGGCGGCCTTGCGGGAGCCGGCGCCGCCGCCGGCACCGCTGAAGTCGTACGCGGTCTCGGCGTGCTCGACCTGGTCGATGCCCGCGATCTCGTCGTCCTCGTCGACCCGCATCCCGATCGTCCTGTGCAGGACGAGGGCGAGGAGGGCCGACATCACCAGGGAGTAGGCGAGGACCGCGACGACGCCGACGACCTGCTTGCCGAGCTGCTCCAGGCCGCCGCCGTAGAACAGACCCGCCGCGTCGGACTGTACGCCGCCGGTGGCGAAGAAGCCGACGAGGACGGAGCCGATGACGCCGCCGACCAGGTGGACGCCCACCACGTCGAGGGAGTCGTCGTAGTTGAAGCGGTACTTCAGGCCGACGGCCATGGCGCAGACCAGTCCGGCGATCGCGCCGACCGCGATGGCGCCGAGCGGGGAGACCGAGCCGCCGGCCGGGGTGATGGCGACGAGACCGGCGACCGCGCCGGAGGCCGCGCCGAGGGTGGTGAACGCGCCGTGGCGGATCTTCTCGTAGACCAGCCAGGCGAGGACCGCGGCACCCGTGGCGACCTGGGTGTTCACGAACATCACGGCGCCGACGCCGTCGTCGTTGCCCAGCCAGGAGCCGGCGTTGAAGCCGAACCAGCCGAACCACAGCAGGGCCGCGCCGAGCATGACCAGCGGGAGGCTGTGCGGGCGCATCGGGTCCTTCTTGAAGCCGACGCGCTTGCCGATGACGAGGATCACGCCGAGCGCCGCCGCACCCGCGTTGATGTGGACGGCCGTGCCGCCCGCGAAGTCGATGACGCCCATCTCGAAGAGCCAGCCGCCGGAGCCCCAGACCCAGTGCGCGACCGGGAAGTAGACGACGGTCACCCACAGGGCGATGAACAGGGCCCAGGCGGTGAACTTCACCCGGTCCGCCAGGGCGCCGCTGATCAGCGCGGGCGTCAGCACGGCGAACATCAGCTGGAAGACGGAGAAGACGAAGACGGGGATGGTGTAGCCGTCCCACAGCTCGTTGACGCCGATACCGCTGAGTCCGACGTACTCGGAGCTCCAGCCGACGACGGAGCCGATGTCACTGCCGAAGGCGAGGCTGAATCCGTACAGCACCCACAGGATGCTGACGATCCCGAGGCTGATGAAGCTCATCATCAGCATGTTCAGGGTGGACTTGACCCGGACCATGCCTCCGTAGAAGAAGGCGAGGCCCGGTGTCATGAGCATCACCAGGGCGGAACAGATGAGCATGAACCCTGTGTTGGCGGCAGACAGCTCGGGAGCGTCTGCGGCAAGGGTCGAGATGCCTGGGGGCATCGGCGTCTCCTCGTCGTCGTGCGGCCGCGTGCGGGCGGAGCCTTGGCGGACTGCGGGCGGGGCCGTTATGCGCCATGAGGTTGACGCAGCGGGGTTTCCGCAAAGGCCGCTCGATGTTTCGCGGCCGTGACGAAGAGACCGGGCGTGTTACGCCCCCATGAACGCGCTGATCGTCCGGGGGGGCCCGGACGTACCATCTGCCCACATCAGCGGCCGGCCGCGGCACTCTCCCGGGTGACCTGGCACGGGGGGAGCCGAGTCGGACAGTACGGGGAGAGGGCCGCGGCCGGGGTCTGCTGCCCCGTCCGCGGGGGCCGCGGGGGCCGTACGGACGGGGGGCTCGTGGGGTCAGACCGCCTCGGCGGTCTCGGGGAGCCGGGCGGCGAGCCGCTCGGTGATGTCGATGACCTGCGGCACGTCGCGGAAGTCGCGGGCGGCGCTGTCGACGGTCTTGCGCAGCCGGGTGTTGACCCGCTCGGAGCGGACCTTGGAGGCGATGCGCAGGGCCTCGTCGGCCAGCGCGGTGGCCGCTTCCGGCTCCCGCTTGAGGAGGTGGACGGTGGCCATGCCGATCAGGTTGAGTGCATACGACCGCTGGTGCTCGCCGTCCTGGCTGAAAAGCTCCACCGCGCGGGCCATCACGGGCTCCGCGAGGGAGGCGTAGGTGGGGCTGCGGCCGGCGACGTAGGCGAGGTCGCGGTAGGAGTGGGCGTTCTCGCCGTTGAGCTCGGCCTCGGAGAAGAAGCGGATCCAGTCGGGCTCGGGCTCGCCGTCGAGGCCGGCGTCGGCGAAGGTGTCCTCCGCCATGCGCACGGCGCGCTTGCACTTGCTGGGCTGGCCCATGTTGGCGTAGGCGCGGGCCTCCATCGCGTACAGCATGGCCTGGGTGCGGGCGGTGGCGCAGTCGCGGCTGCCGTACTGGGCGAGGTGGATGAGCTCCAGAGCGTCGTCCGGGCGGCCGAGATGGATCATCTGGCGGCTCATCGAGGACAGGATGTAGGAGCCGAGCGGCTTGTCACCGGCCTCCTTGGAGGCGTGCAGGGCGAGCACGAAGTACTTCTGGGCGGTCGGCTGGAGGCCCACGTCGTAGCTCATCCAGCCCGCCAGTTCGGCAAGTTCGGCGGCGCAGCGGAAGAGGCGGCGGGAGGTCGCGGCCGGCTGGGGCTCCTGGAGGAGATCGGTCACCTCGTGGAGCTGGCCGACGACGGCCTTGCGGCGCAGCCCGCCGCCGCACTGGGCGTCCCACAGACGGAACATGGCGGTGGTCGACTCCAGGAGCTGGAGCTCCGGCTCGGAGAGCCGGCCCGCCCGGCGGGGCGGCGCGGGGGCCTGGGCCGCGGCCGGTTCGGCGGCGGGTGTGGGGACCAGCCAGCGCTGCATGGGCTCGATGAGGGCGGGCCCGGCCGACAGGGCGAGGGAGGTGCCGAGGAAGCCGCGGCGGGCGAGCATCAGGTCGCTGCGGGAGAACTCGCCGAGCAGGGCGACTGTCTGGGGCCCGGCCCAGGGCAGGTCGACCCCGGAGACGGAGGGGGCCTGGTGCGCGGTGCGCAGTCCGAGGTCCTCGATCGCGACCACGCTGCCGAAGCGTTCGGAGAACAGCTCGGAGAGGATGCGCGGGATCGGCTCACGGGGCTGTTCGCCGTCGAGCCAGCGCCGGACCCGTGAGGTGTCCGTGCTGATGTGGTGCGCGCCCATCTGGCGCGCCCTGCGGTTCACCTGGCGGGCGAGTTCGCCCTTCGACCAGCCGCTGCGCAGGAACCACGAACTCAGCTGCTCATTGGGGCGCTTGCCGGTGCTCGAACCGTCTGCGCCGCTGCCGCTCACTGGATTGCCCCCATCCGTCCATGCCCTCGTCGGCCGAACTCTTACCAGAATGCCGCGAATCACGGCTTCCGGTAGCCCACTTGCACCGCACGGTCTCCGCTCCCCGGTTGCCCGGGGCATACCCACCGCCAACTGCAATTGCAGGCTCGGGTACCGAAAGTAGTCCCGCGATCACGCCTCCGCGAGTGGGATTGCAGAAACGCCACCATTCGCCACCCCTCCGAGTGAACTCACTTACGGCCGGGCGCGATTCACTTGACACAGCACGATCCAGGGGGGTGCACCGTTGCACACGCGGGCGCGTGTCGCACCGCGCACTCCCCCGTACGCATCCACGCGCCACCGGAGACAGAACAGTGACCACGGAGCGTCACGCCTGTGCTCCTTCACGTAACCACCGGCGTACTCGACCCGTTGGAGGGGGCATGGGCTTCACGATCGGCGGCACCCGGGGGATCGGTCAGATCCGGCCCGGCACCAGACGCCGCGGGCGCACGACGGAGGCCACCGCGGTGGCCGAGTACACCGGCCTCTGGGGCTGGGCGGTGACGCCGGGCGCGCGCGCCTCGGCCGGCCGGTGCTCCTGCGGCGCGGACGGCTGTCCCGCGCCGGGGGCCCATCCGCTGGACTTCGCCCGCGAGGTACCGGCCGGGGCCACCCTGGACGAGGCGGGGCGCGCCTGGGCCGAGGTCCCCGGCGCCGCGCTGATGCTCCCCGCCGGGCGGGCCTTCGACGTCCTGGACGTGGCGGCCCCGGCCGGGCAGCGGGCGCTGGTGCGGATGGAGCGGATGGGGGTGCGGCCGGGCCCGGTGTGCCTCACCCCGGACGGGCGCTGCCAGTTCTTCGTGGCCCCGGGCGCGGCGGCCGGACTGCCCCGGCTACTCTACCGGATGGGCTGGGACGACGCGGACCTGGACCTGCGCTGCCTCGGCCCCGGGGCGTACATCACGGCCCCGCCCTCGGACCGGGGCGGGCTGGGCCCCGTCCGGTGGCTGCGCGCCCCGGCACCGGACACGGCGACCGCGCCCCCGGAGGCCCGGCTGCTGCTGGGCACCCTGGCGTACATCTGCCACCGCTCCGGCGCGCGCCGGCCGTGACGACGGGCGGCCGTAACGACGTGCGGCCGTAGCGGCAGGCCGTCGTAGCGACAGGGCCGTCACGACAGGCGGCCGTAGGACGCGCGAGGGCCCCGCGACCCGGTCGGGTCGCGGGGCCCTCGTCCGCGCGGGGGCGCGGCGCGCCGGCTCAGTCGCCGATGAGCGCGTCCACGAACGCCTCGGGCTCGAACGGCGCCAGGTCGTCCGGGCCCTCCCCCAGGCCGACCAGCTTCACCGGGACGCCCAGCTCGCGCTGCACGGCGATGACGATGCCGCCCTTGGCGGTGCCGTCCAGCTTGGTGAGCACGATGCCGGTGATGTCCACGACCTCGGCGAAGACGCGGGCCTGCACCAGGCCGTTCTGCCCGGTCGTGGCGTCCAGGACGAGCAGCACCTCGTCCAGCGGGCCGTGCTTCTCCACGACCCGCTTGACCTTGCCCAGCTCGTCCATGAGCCCGGTCTTGGTGTGCAGCCGACCGGCGGTGTCGATGAGGACGACGTCCGCGCCCTCGGCGATGCCCTCCTTGACCGCGTCGAAGGCGATCGACGCCGGGTCGCCGCCCTCGGGGCCGCGGACCGTGCGGGCGCCGACGCGCTCGCCCCAGGTCTGGAGCTGGTCGGCGGCGGCGGCGCGGAAGGTGTCGGCCGCGCCCAGCACCACGGACCGCCCGTCCGCGACGAGGACCCGGGCGAGCTTGCCGGTGGTGGTGGTCTTGCCGGTGCCGTTGACGCCGACGACCATCACGACGCCCGGGGTGTCGAGGCCGCTCTCGGTCTTCACGGCGCGGTCCGTGTCGGTGCCGATGAGGGCGAGCAGTTCCTCGCGCAGCAGGGTGCGCAGCTCGTCGGGGGTGCGGGTGCCGAGGACCTTCACGCGCTCGCGCAGTCGCTCGACCAGTTCCTGGGTGGGCGCCACGCCCACATCGGCGGTGAGGAGGGTGTCCTCGATCTCCTCCCAGGTGTCCTCGTCGAGGTGCTCGCGCGACAGCAGGGTCAGCAGCCCCTTGCCGAGGGAGTTCTGGGAGCGGGCCAGACGGGCGCGCAGCCGCACCAGGCGTCCGGCGGTCGGCTCCGGGATCTCGATCTCGGGGGCCGGCGGCTCGGCGACGACGGGGTCCTCGACGGCCGCGGGGGTCTCGACGGCCTCCTCGGCCGTCGGGAGTCCGACCTCCTCGATGGTGCGGCGGGACTCGTCGCGTGGAGTCTCCGCCTCCTCGCCGACACGGGGTTCGGCGGACGGGGCGGTGATGGTCGGCGTGCTCGGCGGCGCCGGTGGCGGCAGCTTCCGCTTCTTGCGGCTGCTGACCACGAGCCCGCTGATCGCACCGATCGCGACCAGGGCGATGACTACGGCAAGGATGACGATTTCCATGGTCCGTCCAGTATGCGCGACGCCCGAGGGGCCGGTCCGGCTCCCCGGAGCACGGTGTCGTCACGGCCTCGGGAACGCGAGCACTGCCCCGGCTCACGCGCTGAGCCGGGGCAGTGGAGAGGAGCGGGGCAGCGGGGTTCAGCCCATCTCCTCCAACGCCTTGCCCTTGGTCTCCTTCACGAACTTGAGCACGAAGGGGATCGAGAGCACGGCGAAGACGGTGTAGATCACATAGGTGCCGGACAGGTTCCAGTCGGCGAGGCTCGGGAAGCTCGCGGTGATGGCCCAGTTGGCGATCCACTGCGCGGAGGCGGCGACGCCCAGCGCGGCGGCGCGGATCCGGTTGGGGAACATCTCGCCCAGGAAGACCCAGACGACCACACCCCAGGAGAGCGCGAAGAACAGCACGAAGACATGGGCCGCGATCAGGGCCACGGCCCCCTGGGTCTCCGGCAGCTTCCCGTCGACCAGGTCGGCGGAGAAGGCCCACGCCTCCACGGCCAGGGCGATCGCCATACCGGTGGAGCCGATCAGGGCGAGCGGCCGGCGGCCGATCCGGTCCACGAAGATCATGGCGATCACGGTGCCGATGATGTTGATGATCGACGTGGTGAACGAGTAGAAGAACGAACTGCTCGGGTCGACGCCCACCGACTGCCAGAGCGTCGCGGAGTAGTAGAAGGCGACGTTGATGCCGACGAGCTGCTGGAAGAGCGAGAGGCCGATGCCGATCCAGACGATGGGCAGGAAGTAGAAGCGTCCGCCGAGGAGGTCCTTGAAGGTGGACTTGTGCTCACGGCGCATCGCCGTGCGGATCTCCTCGACGCGGGCCGCCAGGTCGACCTTCTTGCCCTCGACCTCCTCCAGCACGGCCTTCGCCTTGTCGATCCGGCCGACGGAGACGAGGAAGCGCGGGGACTCGGGGATCGCGAAGGACAGCAGCCCGTAGAGCACGGCCGGGACGACCATCACGCCGAGCATCCACTGCCAGGCCTCCAGGCCGGCGATCTCCCCGCGCTGGTCGCCGCCGGCGATCTGGAGGATGCCGTAGTTGACGAGCTGGGAGACGGCGATGCCGATGACGATGGCGCCCTGCTGGAAGGAGGCCAGGCGCCCCCGGTAGGCCGGCGGGGAGACCTCGGCGATGTACGCGGGGCCGATGACGGACGCCATACCGATGGCGAAGCCGCCGATGATCCGCCACATCGCCAGGTCCCAGAGGGCGAACGGGAGGGCGGAGCCGACGGCGCTGACGGTGAAGAGCACCGCGGCGATCTGCATACAGCGGATGCGGCCGATCCGGTCGGCGATGCGGCCGGCGGTCGCGGCGCCGACGGCGCAGCCGATCAGGGCGATGGCGATGACCTGGGCCAGGGTGCCCGACCCGATGTCGTAGCGGTCGCGGATCGCCTCGACGGCGCCGTTGATCACGGAACTGTCGTAGCCGAAGAGGAACCCGCCCATGGCGGCGGCTGCCGTGATGAAGACGACGTGCCCGAGGTGTTCGGGGTGCGCCTGGCGGGCTCCCGATCCCGGGGGCTGGGCAGTGCTGGTCACGAATACTCCTGGGGCCACCGGCAGCGTCGCCGGGCGTGGGGGCGAGCCCTTCACGTGGGGCACAGCTTCCTGTCACCCACCACTTGAAGGTAAAAACAACGTTGCAGAGAATATGCCTTCAAGTGTCGAAGTCAAGAGGCGGTCCGTGATCAGAGGAAACCAATTGGATCACCTTGAGAATTCAAGTCTTGAAGCACTGGTGCAGGAACGGTGACCGTCTACCCCGTCGCGCTCAGCGCAGTCGCTGGCTGATGACCTTGGACACGCCGTCCCCCTGCATCGACACCCCGTAGAGCGCGTCGGCGACCTCCATCGTCCGCTTCTGGTGCGTGATGACGATGAGCTGGGAGCTCTCCTGGAGCTCCTGCATGATGCGGATCAGCCGCTGGAGGTTGGTGTCGTCGAGGGCCGCCTCCACCTCGTCCATCACGTAGAACGGACTCGGCCGGGCCTTGAAGATCGACACCAGCATGGCCACGGCGGTCAGCGACCGCTCCCCGCCCGACAGCAGGGACAGGCGCTTCACCTTCTTGCCCGGCGGACGCGCCTCCACGTCCACGCCGGTGGTGAGCATGTTGTCCGGATCGGTGAGGATCAGCCGCCCCTCACCGCCCGGGAAGAGCCGGGAGAACACGCCCTCGAACTCCCGCGCGGTGTCCCGGTACGCCTCGGTGAAGACCTGCTCGACACGCTCGTCGACCTCCTTCACGACCTGGAGCAGATCGGCGCGGGTCTTCTTCAGGTCCTCCAGCTGCTCCGACAGGAACTGGTGGCGCTCCTCCAGGGCGGAGAACTCCTCCAGGGCCAGCGGGTTCACCTTCCCGAGCTGCTGGTACGCCCGTTCGGCCGACTTGAGCCGCTTCTCCTGCTCGGCGCGGACGAACGGCCGGGGCCGGTTGCGCGGGTGCTCCGGGTCCTCGGGCAGCTCCTCCCCCTCGGCGGGCAGCGAGGGCGGCACGAGCTGGCCGGGACCGTACTCGGCCACCAGAGCGGTCGGCTCCACGCCCAGCTCCTCCAGGGCCCTGGTCTCCAGCTGCTCGATCCGCAACCGCTTCTCGGCGCCCAGCACCTCGCCCCGGTGCACCGAGTCGGTGAGCTTGTCCAGCTCCCCCTTGAGGTCGCGGCCCGCCGACCGGGCGGCCGCCAGCTCCCGTTCCCGCTCGGCCTTGGCCGCGTCGGCCGCGGCCCGTTCCGCCTCGGCGCGGACGAGGGAGACCTCGACATGCGCCAGCAGCTGGCGGGCGCCGCTCGCCACGGCCGCCGCGACCTCCGCCTCGTGACGCAGCCGGGCGCGCACGCGCTCGGCGCGCGCCCGCGCCTCGCGCTCGGCGCGCGCTCCCCGGTCGAGCGCGTCGGCCCGGCCCGCGAGCCCCTTCACCCGCTCCTCGTGGGTGCGGACCTGGAGGCGGGCCTCCATCTCCGTCTGGCGCGCGTTGGCGCCGTCGGCGGCGAGCCGGTCGCGCACATGGGTGTCCGGCTCCTCCTCGACGGGCGTCTCCTCGGCGACGAGCAGCCGCTCGGCCAGCTCCTCGACCTCCTCCAGCGCCCGCTCCAGGGCCTCCTGCGCCCGCGCCGCCGCCGTCCCGGCCCGCTCGGCCTCCCCGGCGGCCGCCCGGGCCTGGCCGGCGAGGCTGCCCAGCCGGCCGGAGACCGAGGACTTCTCCCGGTCGGCGGCCCGCCGCCGCTCCCCCAGCTCCTCCACCCGCGAGGCCCGGGTGCGGCGGTCCTCGGCGGCCCGCTGCTGGGCCCCGGCCAGTTCCTCGCAGGTGGCGTCCAGCCGCTCCAGCTCCGTGGTGGCCTCGTCGACCGAGGCCTGCACCTCCAGCAGGCTGGGCGCGCCCGCCGAACCGCCCTGGGCGAAGTGGGCGCCGAGCACGTCCCCCTCGGCGGTGACCGCGGTGAGCGCGGGCCGGGACCGGACCAGCTCCTCGGCGTCCTCCAGACCCTCCACGACGACGGTGGTGCGCAGCAGCGCCCGGACGGCGGGCATCAGCTCCTCGGGGCCGCCGACCAGGTCCGCGGCGCACGGCCGGCCGTCGGTGCCGGCCGGGGCGCTGTCCGTCTCGGGCCCGCCCGCGAGGAGGAGGGCGGCCCGGCCGCCGTCCTGCTTGCGCAGCAGACGGAGGGCCTCGGCCGCGGTGGCCGGACCGGCGACGGCCACCGCGTCGGCGGCGGCGCCGAGCGCGGCGGCGACGGGGACCTCGTAGCCGGGGGTCACGGTGAGCAGGGCGGCGGCCGGTCCGAGGAGGCCGTCGAGCCGGTCGCCGGCGGCGAGCAGGGCGCCGGTGCCGTCCTTGCGGCGCAGGCCGAGGGCGAGGGCGTCGCGGCGGGCGGTCACGGCGGCCCGGGCCCGTTCGGCGGCGGTGAGGGCTTCCCGGGCGGCGGTCAGCCCGGCCTCCGCCTCGGCGAGTTCGCGCTTGGCGGCCTCGTGCCGCGCGGCGAGGGCGGTGTCGTCGGCGTCGAGCCCGTCGACTTCCGCCTTGAGCTGCTCGTACTCCTCCTGCGCGGCGGCGGCGCGCTCGCGTGCCTCGTCCCGTGCGGCGGCCAGCCGGTCGATCTCGGACTGGGCCGCGGCGGCGCGGGAACGGGCTGCGCCCACCTGCCCGTTGAGCCGGGCCAGCCCCTCGCGCCGGTCGGCGATGGCCCGCGCGGCGTCCTTGAGCCGGCGTTCCTCGGCGAGGAGCTGCCGCTCCAGCTCCGCGCGGTGGGCGACGGTGTCCTCCAGCGCGCGTTCGGCGGCCTCCAGCGCGGCCTCCAGTTCGGCTTCCTGCTCCCGGATCCGGGCGGCCTCGCGCTCCATGTCCTCGGGGTCGCGGCCCCGGCGCTCCTCGGCGGGCCGGTCGGTGGCGCTCCTGACCCGGGCGTCGGCCAGCGAGACGGTGCCGCGGACGCGCTCGGCGAGCTGGGAGAGGTCGTACCAGGTCTGCTGGGCGCGCTGGAGCCGCGGGGCGAGGCGGCGGACCTCGTCCTCCAGATCGGCTTCCCGGCCGAGGGCCGCCTTGAGTTCGGTCTCGGCCGCCTCCTTGCGCTCTTTGAGGGCGGCCTCGTCGGCGATCTCGGCGCCGAGGGCCTCGCGCAGCCGCACCAGGTCGTCGGCGAGCAGCCGCAGCCGGGCGTCGCGCAGATCGGCCTGGATCACGGCGGCCCGGCGGGCGACGGCGGCCTGGCGGCCCAGCGGCTTGAGCTGGCGGCGCAGTTCGTCGGTGAGGTCCTGCACGCGCGCGAGGTTGGCCTGCATCGCATCGAGCTTCCGCAGCGCCTTCTCCTTGCGCTTGCGGTGCTTGAGGACGCCGGCGGCCTCCTCGATGAAGGCCCGCCGGCCCATCGGGTCGGCGTGCAGCACGGAGTCGAGCCGGCCCTGTCCGACGATGACGTGCATCTCGCGGCCGATACCGGAGTCGGAGAGGAGTTCCTGGATGTCGAGCAGCCGGCAGGTGTCGCCGTTGATCTGGTACTCGCTGCCGCCGTTGCGGAACATGATCCGCGTGATGGTGACCTCGGCGTACTCGATGGGCAGGGCGCCGTCGCTGTTGTCGATCGTGAGGGAGACCTCGGCCCGGCCGAGCGGCGGGCGGCCGGTGGTCCCGGCGAAGATGACGTCCTCCATCTTGCCGCCGCGCAGCGACTTGGCGCCCTGTTCGCCCATGACCCAGGAGAGCGCGTCGACCACGTTGGACTTGCCCGAGCCGTTGGGGCCGACGACGCAGGTGATTCCCGGTTCGAAGCGCAGCGTCGTGGCGGACGCGAAGGACTTGAAGCCGCGCAGGGTCATGGCCTTGAGGTGCACGCCGCCGGACTCTACCTTTCCCCCGCGGTTTCGCCCCCGAAGGCGCAGGGCATCTCAGACGGTACGAGAACGCGCGCACGGGGGTGGGGGCCTGGCAGAGGCTGCGGAAGCGGGGAAGCGGGGGAAGAAAGAAGGGACGCCGGGGCGTCCCTTGCATATCCTGGTGCGCGGTGAATCTCCGGCGACGCGCGGCTCAGGTGAGCGCGGGCTCCGCCTGGGGAACGTCGATGTCGATGCCTTCGAGCAGCGACTCTCCCGGGTGCTTGGCGACGGCAGCGCTCAGCGCGTCGTTCTCGGACTGGATCCGTACGAGCTCGGATTCGAGGTCCTGGACGCGCTGCTGAAGCCGTCGCATCTCGGCGAGGAGTCGCGGGTCGGAACCGCCGACGTAACCGAGAAGCGCCTTTGCCATGATGAGTGGTCCTCCACAATGAGTGACCGACCGATGCGGTGTGGGTCGTGAGGGATTTTCGCACCCGCGGTGCGCGACAGCTCTTGTGGTGCTTGCGGTTCCAGCTGCCGGACAGCTCAGGTGCGCGGGGATTCCAGAGTCTCACCAAAAAGTTTGACGGTCAACACGATCACACCCCGTATCCACGGGCGTCCCGGGGGCACACGCCCGTCGCCTCGGCGCGGGGTGCCTGACCTGCGGGGCCCTGGGGGCGTCGCGATCTTTGGTTCCGCCGCAGCCTGGCACGGGATGGCCCGTCTTGGCAACCACCTGGTACTTTCCGTCTCCGCGCGCGTACCCGGGGCGACGCGGTGACGCGCGCGGAGCCGGCCCGTACCCGGCGTGTCGGGACGGCCGTGACGCCCGTCAGCGGATCGCGAAGTCCGGATATCCGCCCCTCGGCGTGGCCCAGATCTCAGTGACACCGTCGACGCGGCCGGGTGTGTCGGAGGACCGCAGCCAGTCCAGGAGACGGTGGCAATTCTCACGCGGCCCTTCCGCCACGACCTGGACCCGGCCGTCGTCGAGGTTGAGGGCGAAGCCTTTCAGCTCGCCGATCGCCATGGCGTTCTCCCTGGTGAACCAGCGGAAGCCCACTCCCTGTACCCGGCCGCGTACCCACGCCGTGAGGCGCGCATCGTCGTTCATGCTCATGACGGTAACGGGCGGAATACGGATGGATCACCCCACCCCCGGGACGCATTGGCGTACAGTCCGGACGCAATGCGCCTCACTCGTTCGGGTGGGAGCGCCGAGTCGGCGCCGCGGTCAGCGGGCCGGGAACCGGGACCAGGAAGGCACATCACATGGGTCGCCATGGGAAGAAGCGGGCGGGCACGCCTGTGCGCACCGGCCTGCTCGGTGTCTCCGCCGCCGCGGCGGTCGGCGCCGTCGCCGTCGCGACCGGGCTGCTGCCGGGTGGCGACACGTTCACCATCGGTTCCTCGGGCAACTCCTCCCCGGCGTCCGGGATCCGCACCGACGGACCGCCGAAGCTCCAGCCGTACGGGGGCACCAGCGCCGAGGCGACACCGTCCCCGAGCCGGACGGCCGAGGCGTCGAAGTCCCCGGCCCCCTCGGCCCCGCCGAAGAAGGCGGCCGAGCCCTCGAAGAAGCCGAAGCCGTCGGCGACGCCCTCCACGAAGCCCGCCGAGAAGCCGAAGCCCAAGCCGACCGAGCGGGCCGCCGAGAAGCCCGCGCAGAAGTCCACGACCCCCGGGACTCCCGAGGCGAAGCGCCCGAGCCCGTCCCCGACCCCGGCCCGTGAGAAGGCGCCCGCGCCGAAGAAGCCCTCCGCCGAGCCGCCGGCACCGAGCACCTCGGCCCCCTCGCCGTCCCTCACGTCCGCCGTCTTCGCCCTCGTCAACGAGGAGCGCGCCCTGGTGGGCTGCGCCCCGGTGAAGGAGAGCGACGCCCTGTCGAAGCTGGCCCGGGCCCACTCCGACGACATGGCGGCCCGCAACTACTTCGACCACACCTCCCCCGACGGCGCGAGCCCCTGGACCCGCGCCGACGCGGCCGGCATCACCAACCTCGGCGCCGAGAACATCGCCCGCGGCCAGGCCGACGCCGGTGCGGTCATGAACGCCTGGATGGAGAGCGACGGCCACCGCGCGAACATCCTGAACTGCGACTTCACGACGATGGGCGTCGGGGTGCACGAGGGGGACGGCGGGCCCTGGTGGACGCAGAACTTCGGCTACTGAGATTTCCGCAGGTCAGCGACTTGTCAGCTTCCCTGGGCCGTCTCGGGGCCGTGATCGGCAACCGAGGCGGCCCAGACTGTATCCACGGCGGCCCTCGTGCGGGTCTCGCTCGACGGCATCAGGTGCGTGTACGTCCGCAGCGTGAAGCCGGGGTCATGGTGGCCCCGGTACTCACTCGGAGCCTTGATGCTCTCCCCCGCGTCCAGGAGCACTGACGCACAGAAGTGCCGGAGCGCGTGCGTCACCTCGGCCACGACCATCCGGACACGGTCTCGGTCACCGAAGTCCTTGCGGGGCTGCTGACGGAGATGGGCCACACGTACCGGGCACAGCAGTTGCCGGGGCGCTCGAAGAAGGATCGAGGCCGCCCGAAGCGCAAGCGGCGCTCCTAGGCCCTCGGCGGTCGCTGGCACCTCGGGCAGAAGTAGCTGGAGCGGTTCATCCACGGGCGGCGGCGGATCGGGGTTCCGCAGCGGCGGCAGGGTTCGTTCTCGCGGCCGTAGGCGTCGAGGGAGCGGTCGAAGTAGCCGGATTCTCCGTTGACGTTGACGTAGAGGCTGTCGAAGGTGGTGCCGCCCACCGCCAGCGCGGCGGTCATGACCTCGCGGACGTGGGCCAGGAGTTCGGTGGACCTGGGGCGGGTGAGGGTGGCCGTCGGGCGGTCGTAGTGGAGGCGGGCGCGCCAGAGGGCCTCGTCGGCGTAGATGTTGCCGACACCGCTGATCAGGGACTGGTCGAGGAGGGCGCGCTTGACGGTGGTGCGGCGGGCGCGCAGGGCCGTGTGGAAGGCGGCGTCGTCGAAGAGGGGGTCGAGCGGGTCGCGGGCGATGTGCGCGATGACGTCGGGGAGGCCCTCGGGGGTGTCGTCGTGGACGGACAAGCCGCCGAAGGTGCGCTGGTCGACGAAGCGGAGCTCGGTGCCGAGGGTGTCGTCGAAGCGGAGGCGGATCCTGAGGTGCTTCTCGGAGACCGCGGTGACCGGCTGGACCAGGAGCTGGCCGCTCATGCCGAGGTGGCCGAGGACCGAGCTGCCGGTGCCCTCCAGGGGGAGCCAGAGGTACTTGCCCCGGCGGCGGGCGTCGGCCACGCGCCGTCCGCGCAGGCGGGCGGCGAAGTCCTCGCCGCCGGCGAGGTGCCGACGGACCGCGCGGGGGTGCAGGACTTCCACCTCGGCGATCGTGCGGCCGGTGACCCAGGTGGCGAGTCCGCGGCGGACGACTTCGACCTCGGGCAGCTCGGGCAACGGGTCTCCTCGGGGGAAGGGGTGGGCGGCAGGGTGCCGCAGGGCCCCTCGCACGGGAGCGCGAGGGGCCCTGCGGACCGGACGGACGGGAGGACGGACGGGTCAGGCGGACGCCCGGTCCGACTCCGTGACGGATTCTTGCTCCGCGGCGGATTCCGGCTCCGCGGCGGCGGGGGTGCCGGCGGGCCCTCCCCCGTCGGACGGCGAATCCGCGAGGGCCTCGTCCGCACCGGAGGACCCGTCCGCCGAAGCCGACGACGCCTCGGCGGCCGCGGCAGCCTTGGCCCGGTCCTCCGCGGCGGCGCGGATCTCCCGCCAGGCGGACTCCGCCGCCTGCTGCTCCGCCTCCTTCTTGCTGCGGCCGGTGCCGGTGCCGTACGAGACACCACCGACGCGGGCGGCAGCAGTAAAGGTCTTCTCGTGGTCGGGCCCGGTCTCGCTGACGAGGTACTCCGGGACGCCGAGCCCCTCGGCGGCGGTCAGTTCCTGGAGACTGGTCTTCCAGTCCAGGCCCGCGCCCAGGTTCGAGGACTTCTCGATCAGCGGGTCGAAGAGCCGGTGCACCAGCTCGGACGCCGCTTCGAGGCCCTGGTCGAGATAGACCGCGCCGATCACCGCTTCCAGGGTGTCGGCGAGGATGGACGCCTTGTCCCGGCCGCCCGTGCCCTCTTCACCCCGGCCGAGCCGGATGAACGAGCCGAGTTCGAGGCCGCGGCCGACCTCCGCCAGCGCACGCGAGTTGACCACCGCGGCCCGCAGCTTGGCCAGTTGGCCCTCGGGCAGGTCGGGGTGGGTGCGGTACAGCGTGTCGGTGACCACCAGGCCGAGCACGGAGTCCCCGAGGAACTCCAGCCGCTCGTTGGTGGGCAGACCGCCGTTCTCGTACGCGTAGCTGCGGTGCGTCAGCGCACGCACCAGAAGGGCGGACTCGAGTCGGTACCCGAGCCGCCCTTCCAGAAGCGTGTGGGACGAGGCATTGTCCGTCTTGCTGGACTCAGACATGGCGCCTCTCACCAGCCGCTCAGACCTCGAGGACCTGGCGCTTGTTGTAGGTGCCGCAGCTCGGGCACGCGATGTGCTGCTGCTTCGGCTCCTGGCAACGCTCACACGAAACCAGGGTGGGGACCGCAGCCTTCCACTGCGACCGGCGGTGGCGCGTGTTGCTGCGCGACATCTTCCGCTTCGGAACAGCCACGGCTACTTCTCCTGCTTCTCGTCGACGCCCGCTTCGGCGCCGCCCATGTTGTCCTTCTCGCCGTCCTGAATGGTCTCGGCGAGTCCCTGCAGTGCCGCCCAACGGATGTCGACGGCGTCGTGGTGGTGGTCCGGGTCGTCGTTCAGGTTGGCCCCGCACTCGGAGCACAGACCCTCGCAGTCCTCCCGGCACACCGGCTGCATCGGCAGTGCGAGCACCACCGCGTCACGCAGCACGGGCTCGAGGTCGAACATGCCGTCCTCGAGATAGAGGATGTCCTCGTCCTCGGCGTCGTCGGCGGGCTCCGCGGTGCGGCCCCGGTCGTCGGCGTCGGGATACGTGAACATCTCCTGGAAGTCCGCCGCGACATCGACGCGCAGCGGCTCCAGACACCTTACGCACTCCCCCTCGGCGGCCGCACGGGCGGTACCCGTGACGAGTACCCCCTCCATGACGGACTCCAGGCGGAGGTCCAGCTCGACCGGCCTGCCCTCGGGCACGCCGATGACCCCGTCGATGCCGAGGACGGCCGGCGGCGCGGGTGCGTCCACCGTGCGGGAGATCCGCTGGAGCGCACCGGGCCGCCGTCCCAGCTCGTGTGTGTCGAACACGAGGGGGTTGCGGTGGTCGAGGCGCGTGCTCAGGGGTCTTCCTGCTTTCGGATCGTGGGGTGTGCCCGGTTCGCGGGGCGAAACGGGCAGGCGGAATCGCGGAACTGGGCGCGACCGAAGAGCCAGGATACTTCAAGGGCCGCCGTAGACCCAATCCGGTCCGGGGCCGCCCCGGACCGCCTCGGATCGCCCCGGATCGCTTCGGTCCGGGCTCGGACCGGTGCGGTCCCGGGCCCGGTCGGTGCGGAGCGCGGCCGTGGCGGGCGGGCGCCGGCTCAGCGGCCCTGCTCGTAGCGCCGCAGCTGCTCCATGTCGATCATGCTGGTGTCGAAGAGGCTGGTCTCGTCCAGCGCGGCGGCCTGCTGGGGCGGGTTCGCCGGCTGCGGGGGCGCGTAGGCATAGGGGTCCTGGTGGCCGTAGCCCTGCTGGTCGTAGCCCTGCTGCTCGTAGCCCTGCTGGGCGCCGTAGCCGGCCGCGGCGTACGGGTCGGGCTGCTGCTGTCCGTAGCCCCCATAGGGGTCCTCGGACTGGGCGGCGTACCCGTACGGGTCGTGCTGGGCCGGGATCTGGGGTGCGGCGGGCACGTACGGCTGGTGCCCGGGGTGCTCGGCGGCGGGGGCGGCCTGCTGCTGCGGGACCGGGGCCCGGGCCGGGGCGGGCGCCGGGTCGGCCAGTTCCGCGAGGCCCGCGAGGTAGTCGGCGTCGCTGGTGTGCAGCGGGTTCCCGGCGGCGTCCTGCGCGGCCATGTGGTCGCCCAGGTCGTCCCCGGCGGTCCGGCCGTGCAGCTTCTGCCGGCCGCGGCCGACGGCGTCCAGGGTCTTGGAGAGGACCGCCTCGAAGGCGCCGAGCTTGGCGTCCACGTACTCGTCCGCGCGGTTGATCAGGGTGGCGGGGTCGCTGCTGTGCTCGGGGGCGTCCTCGTCCGCGTAGCCCTGCTCGTCGAGGCCGGGGCCCCGGCCGAGGAGCTTCTCGCGGCCGCGGTCGACCGAGCCGATGGTTTTGGTGAGGACGACCTCGAAGTTGGCGAGCTTGGAGTCCACGTACTCGTCGGCCTCCGCGCGGATCTCCTCGGCCTCCCGGCGGGCCTCGGCGAGGATGCGGTCGGCCTCGTCCTGCGACTGGCGGGCCACATGGGTGTCCGAGATCAGGGAGCCGCGTTCGGCGTGCGCGGACTCGATGATCCGCTCCGCCTCCCGGCGGGCCTGCTCCACCATCTGCTCCCGGCCGCCGATCAGCTCCTGGGCCTGGGCCAGGGAGCCCGGCAGCGCGTCGCGGACCTCTTCGAGCATGGCCAGCAGTTCGGCGCGGTTGACCACGCAGGAGGCCGACATGGGCATCGACCGGGCGCTGGTGACCGCCTCGACGATGTCGTCGAGCTTCTTCTGCACATCCACGGTGGTTCGCCACTCTCCCGGTGAATCGGAGCCCCTGCTCCCCGTGTCCGTCCGGGGCTGCGAGAGGACGGACGGGACGACTGTACGGCCAGTCGCCGGTCCGCGGACACCGGATGACGGACCGTCGGCGGCCCGGGGTCCGGTCCCGGCGTGCCCCGGGCGGCCGGACCGGGCGGCCGGACCGGGCGGCCCCGGCTGCTCAGCCGCGTTCGCCGAGCCGCCGGACGAGGGCGCGGTGGACGGCCTCGGGCAGCAGGTGGGAGACGTCCCCGCCCCAGGCCGCAACCTCCTTGACCAGGCTGGAGGAGAGGAAGCTGTAGGTCGGGTTGGTCGGGACGAACAGGGTCTCGACGCCCGAGAGCCCGTTGTTCATCTGGGCCATCTGGAGCTCGTAGTCGAAGTCGCTGACGGCCCGCAGCCCCTTGACGATGGCGGGGATGTCGCGCTCCTTGCAGAAGTCGACGAGCAGACCGTGGTGGGACTCGACGACGACGTTCCCGTACTCGCCGGTGACCTCGCGGATCAGGTCGATCCGCTCGTCCACGGTGAACAGGCCCTGCTTGGACTTGTTGATCATCACCGCGACATGCACCACGTCGTACAGCTTGGAGGCGCGGGCGATGATGTCGAGGTGTCCGTTGGTGATGGGGTCGAACGACCCCGGACAGACTGCGCGGCGCAACTGAAGTCCCTCGCTCTCCGGTCCGGTCATGGTGCGTCTTCGCACGTAGAGGCGGCGCGACCGTACCAAAGCGTTCCCTCGCCGTAGCGACGGGCCCGTACGGCCTCGAAGCCCCCGGGCCAGTCGAACGCCCCGCCCCTGGTGCTGCGCTCCACGGTGGCGAGCGCGTCGCCCGCGAGCCAGCCCCCACGGCGGAGTGTGAGCAGAATCTCGCGAAGATCGTCGTCGGTGACGGCGTACGGAGGGTCCAGGAACACGATGTCGTAGGGCTGTTCGGGGGCCGGTCCCGCGGCGACCTGTTCGGCCCGGCCGGTGCGCACCTCGGCGCCGGGCAGGCCGAGGGCGCGGACGTTCTCCCGGACGGTACGGGCGGCCCGGGCGTCCGCCTCGACCAGCAGGGCGTGCGACGCGCCCCGGGACAGGGCCTCCAGGCCGACGGCCCCGGAGCCGGCGTACAGGTCGGCCACCCGGACCCCGTGCAGGGTGCCGAGCTGTGCCTGCCAGCTGGAGAACAGCCCCTCGCGGGCGCGGTCGGAGGTGGGACGGGTGCCGTTGCCGGGCGGTACGGCGAGCCGGCGTCCGCCGGCAGCGCCGGCGATCACGCGGGTCATGGAGGGCCTTCCTGTGGTCCGTGCCCCGCCCGGCCGCGCGGGGCGCGGGGCCGGTGACGGGGGCCGGGGCGTGTGCGACCAGTGTCTCAGCCCTTGTCGAGGTACTGCTCCCGCTCCTTGTCGAGCAGGGCGTCCAGGGCGGTGCGCAGCCCGGGCAGGCGCTCCAGCTCCGGGTCCTCGCGGACGACGGCGACGGCCTCCTCCCGGGCCGCCGCGATGATCTCCTCGTCCTCGATGACGGCGAGCATCCGCAGCGAGGTGCGCACCCCGGACTGGGCCTGGCCGAGGACGTCGCCCTCGCGGCGCTGCTCCAGGTCGATGCGGGAGAGCTCGAAGCCGTCCAGGGTGGCGGCGACGGCGCCGAGCCGGGCGCGGGCGGGGCTCGCCTCGGGCATCTCGGTGACCAGCAGGCAGAGTCCGGGGGCGGAGCCGCGGCCGACCCGGCCGCGCAGCTGGTGCAGCTGGGAGACGCCGAACCGGTCCGCGTCCATGATGACCATGGCGGTGGCGTTGGGGACGTTGACGCCGACCTCGATGACGGTGGTGGCGACCAGCACGTCCGTCTCGCCGGCGGCGAAGCGGCGCATCACCGCGTCCTTGTCGTCGGGCTGCATCCTGCCGTGCAGCACCTCGACCCGGAGGCCGGCCAGGGGGCCGCGGGCGAGCTGTTCGGCGACCTCCAGGACGGCGAGGGGCGGGCGCTTCTCGGCATCGTCGGCGGGGCCCTTCTTCGCGGCGGCCTTCTTCTCGTCCTCCTCGTCGCCGATGCGGGGGCAGACCACGTACGCCTGGTGGCCGCTCTCGACCTCCTCGCGCACCCGTTCCCAGGCGCGGGCCAGGAAGTGCGGCTTGTCGGCGGCCGGGACGACATGGCTGGCGATCGGCGAGCGGCCGGCCGGGAGCTGGTCGAGGACCGAGGTCTCCAGATCGCCGAAGACCGTCATGGCGACGGTGCGCGGGATGGGGGTGGCGGTCATGACGAGCAGGTGGGGCGGCTGCTTGCCCTTGGAGCGGAGGGCGTCGCGCTGCTCGACGCCGAAGCGGTGCTGTTCGTCGACGACGACCAGGCCCAGGTCGTGGAACTGGACCTTGTCCTCGATGAGCGCGTGGGTGCCGATGACGATGCCGGCCTCGCCGGTCACCAGGTCGAGCAGGGCCTGCCGGCGGGCGGCGGCGCCCATGGAGCCGGTCAGCAGCACGACCTTGGTGCCGTGCTCCGCGCCGCCGAGCAGTCCGGCCTCGGCGAGGTCGCCCATCATCTCGGTGATCGAGCGGTGGTGCTGCTGGGCCAGGACCTCGGTGGGCGCGAGCATCGCGGCCTGTCCGCCCGCGTCGACGACGGCGAGCATGGCCCGCAGGGCGACCATGGTCTTGCCGGAGCCGACCTCGCCCTGGAGGAGGCGGTGCATGGGGTGGGCCGTGGCGAGGTCGTCGAAGATCTCCTTGCTGACGGTGCGCTGGCCCTCGGTGAGGGTGAAGGGCAGCCGGGCGTCGAAGGCGGTGAGCAGGCCGTCCTCGGCGGGGACGCGGGGGGCGGCGGGGAGCTGGGTGTCGGCGAACCGGCGCCGGGCCAGGGCGACCTGGAGGACGAACGCCTCGTCCCACTTGAGCCGTTCGCGGGCCCGCTCGATGTCGTCCTTGGTGCGCGGGCGGTGGATCAGGCGCAGCGCCTCGGGGAGGGGGACCATGCCGCGGCCCTCGCGCAGGGCGGCGGGCAGCGGGTCCACGGCGTCGGCGGCCCGGTCGAGGACGGCGTCGACGGCCTTGGAGATCTTCCAGGACTCCAGTTGCTTGCAGGCCGGGTAGATCGGGATGAGCCGCCCGGCGAAGGCGTCCACGGCGTCGGCGGCGGAGGCGTCACCGCTCAGCGGCTCGTACGCCGGGTGGGAGAGCTGGAGCCGGCGGTTGAACATGGACACCTTGCCGGCGAACATCGCGCGGGTGCCGGGGAGCAGTTCCTTGTGCGGCTTGTGGACGCCCTTGCCGAAGAAGACCAGCTGGAGCCTGCCGTAGCCGTCGGTGATGGTCACCTCCAGCCGTCTGCCGCGGCCGCCGTTGAAGGTGTGCACCCGGGCGTCGGCGACCTGGGCGACGACGGTGACGTGTTCGTCGAGCGGGAGGTCGGCGAGGGAGGTCAGCTCGCCCCGCTCCGCGTACCGCCGCGGGTAGTGGTGCAGCAGGTCGCCGAGGGTGTGGAGGTCCAGGTGCTCGGCCATCACCTTGGCGGTGGCGGCGCCGAGCGCGTTCTTGAGGGGTTCACCGAGCGCGGGCACGCCCTCCATTGCACACCACACCGCCGACAGCGGGGTCATTCGACGCCGATGAGCAGCGGGGTGGGGCCGCCTCCCGGGTAGCTGACGGTGTCGACGGCCAGGTAGCCCTCGCGCACATGGTCCTCCAGCCGGGCGGCGAGCCCGTCGGGGGCGGGGTCGCCGAGGACCAGGGTGACGAGTTCGCCGCCGGAGGAGAGCATGCGGTCGAGGACGGCGGCGGCGGTGGCGGCGAGGTCCTCGCCGATGACGGCGACGTCCCCGTCGATCAGGCCGAGGACGTCACCGGCCTGGCAGACCCCGGCGGAGGTCCACGACTGGCGCTCGGCGACGGCGAGTTCGGCGTAGCGGGTGGCGCCCGCGGCGGCGGTCATGGCCACCACGTCCTCGTCGAAGCTGCGACCGGCCTCGTGCACGGCGAGGGCGGCGAGGCCCTGGACCGGGGAGCGGGTGGGGATGAGGGCGACGCGCACGCCCTCCGCGCGGGCCTGTTCGGCGGCTGCGGCGGCGGTGTGGCGCAGGGCGGGGTCGTTGGGCAGCAGGACGACCTCCCGGGCGTGGGCCCGGCGGATGGCGTCGACGAGTTCGCCGCTGGCGGGGGGTTCGCCGGGACGGGTGGGCACGGCCGTCGCCCCGGCCTCGGCGCAGAGCGCGGGCAGCCCGTCCCCGGGCACGACGGCGACGACGGCGCGCTGCACCTGTTCACGGGGCGGGGCGGCGGTGCCGGAGGCGAAGTGGGTGATCCGGATGCGGTACGGGCGGCCGGCCTCGACGCCGGCCTCGACGGCCGCGCCGGCGTCGTCGACATGGACGTGGACGTTCCACAGCCCGTCGCCGCCGACGACGACGAGGGAGTCCCCGAGGGTGTCCAGCCGCTCCCGCAGCCGTGCGACGGGGGCCTCGTCCGCCTCCAGGAGGTAGATCACCTCGTAGGCGGGCCCGCCCTCGGCGCAGGGTTCGGGGGCTTCGGGGGCACGGGTCACGGCGGACCGGGCCCGTCGGGGGGCGGGGGGCTCGGGGGCCTCGCCCGTCAGCGCCTCGACGAGCGCCCCGAGCACGGCGAGGAGCCCGAGCCCGCCCGCGTCCACGACGCCGGCCCGCCCGAGCACCGCGAGCTGCCCGGTCGTCGCGGGCAGCGCCTCCCTGGCCCCGGCCCAGGCGGCCCGCGCGACCTCGCCGTCACCGGCGGGGGGTGCGGAACCGGGCCCGTCGGGTCCGGGCCCGTCCGGTCCGGGGGCGGCCGGTCCGGGGTCGGCCGCGGGCACCGGCCCGGCGGGCCGGGAGGCCGCTGCGGGCCCCGGTGCGGCGCCCCGCGCTCCGGCGGTGTTCGGCCCGCCGGGGGCGTCCCCCGCCCCCGGGGCGCCCGCCGGGCCCGCGGGCGCCGCCGGCGCACAGCGCCCCGCAGCCGTCGCCGCGGCGTCCGCGACCGTCAGGATCGTGCCCTCGACCGGGTGGGCGACCGCCTGGCGGGCCAGGGCCGCGGCGCGGGCCAGGGCCGGGGCGAGGCCCGCGCCGGCCGCGAGGCGTTCGGACATGCCGCGCAGCAGCTGCGCCAGGATCGTGCCGGAGTTCCCCCGGGCGCCCAGCAGCGCGCCGTGCGCCATCGCGCGGACCACGTCACCGAGCGCGGGCTCGGTGCGCCCGGTCTCGTGGGCGGCGAAGACCGCCTCCACCGCCTGGACCGCAGACTCGGCGGTCAGATAGAGGTTGGTGCCGGTGTCCCCGTCCGCTACGGGGTAGACGTTGATCGCGTCGATCTCCTCGCGCTCCCGGCCGAGGGCGTCCAGGGTGAGAGCACACCAGGCGCGCACCGCTGCGGCGTCCATCGTCTGCGGCACCTGGTGGTCCTCCTCGGTGGCGTACGGGCCGTGGGCGGCGGGCTGCACCGCAGCGTAGACCGGGTGCCGGTCCCGGGCCGGGGCGGGGGCCGGAGATCCCGTGGTAGTTTCGTATCTCCGAAGCAGCCGTTGTATGCTGCTCCGGTTGCCCGATGAGAATCGGGCCATTCCCCCGGCAAGCCACTCAGATCACTGATCCGGCACGCCGGATTTCACTGTAAGTGCATCTGAAGTCTTTGGAGTGACCCGTGGCTGCCAACTGCGACGTCTGCGGCAAGGGGCCGGGCTTCGGCAACAACATTTCGCACTCGCACCGCCGTACGTCCCGTCGCTGGAACCCGAACATCCAGCGCGTGCGTGCCGTGGTCGGTCGGACGCCGAAGCGGCTCAACGTCTGCACCTCGTGCATCAAGGCCGGCAAGGTCTCGCGCTAAGTGTGCTCCCCCGCGTCAGCGGGGAAGCTCCCGCCGACGTCTCGTCGTAGCGCAGCCCCTGCGGTTGCCTTGAGAAGCCGGTCCACCTCGGTGGACCGGCTTCTTGCCGTACCCGGCCGCGGACGGCGGGAGCCGGCGGGAAGCCCGCCGGCTCAGGCCCGCTGCCGCCAGCCGTGGTCCACCGGCCCGATCCCCGCCCCGAGGGCGAAGCCGGCCGCGATCGCCCCGGTGACGTACTCCTTGGCCGCCCGTACCGCCTCCGGGACCGTCAGGCCCCGCGCGAGGCCCGCCGCGACGGCCGACGCCAGGGTGCAGCCCGTGCCGTGCGTATGGCGGTTGTCCAGTCGCGGGGCGCGCAGCCAGTGCTCCTCGGTGCCGTCGGTGAGCAGATCCACCGCGTCGCCCGCGAGGTGACCGCCCTTGATCAGCGCCCAGCGCGGCCCGAAGTCCAGCACGGCCCGGGCTGCCTCCCGCATGCCGTCCTCGTCGTGCACCGTGATCCCGGTGAGCTGGGCGACCTCGTCGAGGTTGGGGGTGGCCACGGTGGCCGCCGGGAGCAGCTCCCGGCGTACCGAGTCCAGTGCGGAGGCGGCGAGCAGCGAATCGCCGTGCTTGGAGACGCCCACCGGGTCGACGACGACGGGGGCGTCCGTGGTGGCGAGCAGCCCGGCGACGGCAGAGACCAGCGCGGCGGAGGAGAGCATCCCGGTCTTCACGGCCTGGACGCCGATGTCGTCGGCCACACTGCGGTACTGGGCCGTCACCGCCTCGACGGGCAGCTCCCACGCGCCCTGCACCCCGACGGAGTTCTGCGCGGTCACGGCCGTCAGCACGCTCATGCCGTGGACGCCGAGGGCGAGCATGGTCTTCAGGTCGGCCTGGATGCCTGCGCCGCCGCCGGAGTCGGAACCGGCGACGGTCAGCACACGCGGGGGCGGTGACAGCGGGGGTGTCTGCATGCCGGCGAATCTACTGCCCGCCCCCGGCACGCCCGCCGCCGGACCCCGCCCCGCCCGGTTGTGGGGGCGGGGCGGCGGGGCGGTCAGCCCCGCCCGTCCTCGATGTCCCCGAAGTGGTCCCAGCCGCCCGTGTGGGTCCACGGGGCGCCGTCCACGGTCACCTGCGGCAGCGCGGAGGGGTTCAGCACCTCACCGATGACCTTCCAGCGGGCGGGCAGCTTGGCGTCCGGCGGGAAGGTCGCCACGATCGCGTGGTCCTCTCCCCCGGTGAGCACCCACTGGATCGGGTCGACGCCGACGGCCTGGCCGATGTCGTTCATCTGCGTCGGGATGTCGATCAGCCCCGAGCGCAGGTCTATGCGGACCTTGCTCGCCCGGGCGATGTGCCCCAGGTCGGCCACGAGTCCGTCGCTCACGTCGCACATCGCGGTGGCGCCGAGCCCGGCCGCGGCGGGCCCCGCGTGGTACGGCGGCTCGGGCCGGCGGTGGGCCTCGACGAAGGCGCGCGGCGAGCGGAAGCCGCGCGAGAGCACCGCGTGCCCGGCGGCGGACCACCCGAGCCAGCCGGTGTACGCGACGACGTCGCCGGGCTGTGCCCCGCCCCGGGTGACCGGCTCGTGGTTGCGCAGGTCGCCGAGGGCCGTGATGGCGAGGGTGATCAGGTCGCCGCGCACCACGTCGCCGCCGACCACGGCCGCCCCGGCGACCTGGCACTCGTCCCGGATGCCGTCCATCAGCTCGGTGGCCCAGGTGGCGGGCAGCTCGGCGGGGACCACCAGGCCCAGCAGCAGCGCCGTGGGGACCGCGCCCATGGCCGCGATGTCGGCGAGGTTCTGGGCGGCGGCCTTGCGGCCGACGTCGTAGGCGGTCGACCAGTCCCGGCGGAAGTGCCGGCCCTCCAGCAGGATGTCCGTGCTCGCCACGACCCGCCGGTCGGGTGCGGAGACGACCGCGGCGTCGTCGCCGGGCCCGATCCGCACCGCCGGGGTGGAGGTGAGCCGGGAGGTGAGCTGCTCGATGAGCCCGAACTCCCCCAACTCGCCCACAGTGCCCTTCACCGAGGTTCACCTCTCCATGCGTCGGTGGTACGCGGGGCTCCGGTCCGCGCCCGACTGCTGCGGTCGCGGCCCCTCACCGCCCTCGGTACCGTCAAGAGAAACGTCAACTTCTGTTCTGTGTACGCCACACCGCGAGCGGCCCCGGCCGCGAGGGTCTCCCCGCGGCCCGCGGCGACGCGATACCGTGGCGACCCTTCTCCTTGGGATCTCTCCGCCGACGGCAGGGGGCGAGATCCTGCTGCCGCCCTGGAGGCTCCGTGGTACAGGCGTACATCCTCATCCAGACCGAAGTGGGCAAGGCGTCGGTGGTCGCCGAGACCATCAACTCCCTTCCCGGTGTGATCCAGGCCGAGGATGTGACCGGCCCCTACGACGTGATCGTGCGGGCACAGGCCGACACGGTCGACGAGCTGGGACACATGGTGGTCGCCAAGGTCCAGCAGGTGGACGGCATCACCCGCACCCTGACCTGCCCGGTCGTTCACCTCTAGAACTCCCTCGCCCCCGTCTGCGCTGTGCCGCGCCCGGCCGACGCGCTGCCGCGGTCGGTCGCGATCGTACTGCGCCGCGCGGTGGCCCGGTCCGGGCGGACGGCCGCCCCCGGGCGCGGGACGTGCGCCCCGCCCGCTCACACGTCCGGCCGGGCCCGTCCTGAGAACGGGCCCGGCCGCTTTCCTGTCCCCTCCGGCCGGCCCCCGCGCCCCGGACCGGCAGCCGTGCCTCCGCGACCGGTCCCGGTGCGGGCAGGTCCCAGCACGGACCGGTCCCGGTGCGGACCGGTCCCGGTGCGGGCCGGTCTCAGCGCAGGCCGGTCGGCCGGCGCAGTGCCGCCTGGATGAGCCGGTCCACCAGCTCGGTGTAGGGCACCCCGCTCTCCTGCCACATGCGCGGGTACATGCTGATCGGCGTGAAGCCGGGCATGGTGTTGATCTCGTTGATGACGACGGAGCCGTCCTCGGTGAGGAAGAAGTCCGCGCGCACCAGGCCCTCGCAGGCCGCCGCCTCGAACGCGGCCACCGCGAGCCGCTGCACCTCGGCGGTCTCCTCCGCGCTCAGCGGGGCGGGCACCAGACCGGTGGCCGAGTCGATGTACTTGGCCTCGAAGTCGTAGAACTCGTGGGCGGTGACGGGCGGGATCTCGGCGGGGACGCTGGCCCGGGGCCCGTCCTCGAACTCCAGCACACCGCACTCGATCTCGCGTCCGCGCAGCAGCGACTCGACCAGGATCTTGGGGTCGTGGCGCTGCGCCTCCGCGACGGCCTCGTCCAGCCCGGCCAGGTCGTCGACCTTGGTGATGCCCATGGACGAGCCGCCGCGGGCGGGCTTCACGAAGAGCGGCCAGCCGTGCTCGCCGGCGAAGTCCACGATCCTCTTCCGGGCGGCCGCCGGGTCCCGGTCCCACTCGCGCGGCCGGATCACCACGTACGGCCCGACGGGCAGGCCGAAGGAGGTGAAGACGCGCTTCATGTACTCCTTGTCCTGGCCGACGGCCGAGGAGAGCACGCCCGAGCCGACGTACGGCACCCCGGAGAGCTCCAGCAGCCCCTGGAGGGTGCCGTCCTCCCCGTACGGGCCGTGCAGCATCGGGAAGACGACGTCGACCTCGCCCAGCGCCTTGGGCACGGAGCCCGGTTCGCTGTAGACGACCTCGCGGCTGCCCGGGTCGACGGAGAGCACCACGCCGCCCTCGGTGGACTCGGCCAGTTCCTCGACGCTGGGCGTGCGCCGTTCGGTGATCGCCATCCGCTCGGGCTCGTCGGCGGTGAGCGCCCAGCGCCCGTCGGCGGTGATACCGATGGGCAGCACGTCGTACTTGGACCGGTCGATGGCGCGCAGGACCGCGCCGGCCGTGACCACGGAGATCCCGTGTTCGGAGCTGCGGCCCCCGAAGACGACGGCTACGCGCGGCTTGCGGAGCTGCTGCTCGGGGCTCTGGGGGAGGTTCTCGGTGCTCATATCGCGATGAGCGTACCTGCTGGTACCCCGGGCGTCAGCGCCGCTCGGACTTGGCGGCGCGGGACATCAGCTCCTTGAGCGCGACGACCGGCGGCTTCCCCTCGTGGACGATCCCGACGACGGTCTCCGTGATGGGCATGTCGACACCGTGCCGGCGGGCCAGGTCGAGCACCGACTCACAGGACTTGACGCCCTCGGCGGTCTGCCGGGTGACCGCGATGGTCTCCTCAAGGGTCATGCCCCGGCCGAGGTTGGTGCCGAAGGTGTGGTTCCGGGAGAGCGGGGAGGAGCAGGTGGCCACCAGGTCGCCGAGGCCCGCGAGTCCGGAGAAGGTCAGCGGGTCGGCGCCCATGGCGAGTCCGAGGCGGGTGGTCTCGGCGAGGCCGCGGGTGATGAGGGAACCCTTGGCGTTGTCGCCGAGCCCCATCCCGTCGGCGATGCCCACCGCCAGCCCGATGACGTTCTTGACCGCGCCGCCCAGTTCGCAGCCGACCACGTCGGTGTTGGTGTAGGGGCGGAAGTACGGGGTGTGGCAGGCGGCCTGGAGCCGCCGGGCGACGTTCTCGTCGGTGCACGCGACCACGGCCGCGGCGGGCATCCGGGAGGCGATCTCCTTGGCCAGGTTGGGCCCGGTGACCACGGCGACCCGCTCGGCGGTGACACCGGCGACCTCGGCGACCACCTCGCTCATCCGCTTGGCGGTGCCGAGTTCGACGCCTTTCATCAGGGAGACGAGCACGGTGTCCGGGGCGAGCAGGGGCGCCCAGCCGGCGAGGTTGCCGCGCAGGGTCTGCGAGGGGACCGCGAGGACGGTGAAGTCGGCGCCGTCCAGGGCCTCGGCCGCGTCGGTGGTGGCGCGGAGGTTCTTGGGGAGTTCGATCCCGGGGAGGTAGTCGGGGTTGGTGCCGGTGGTGTTGACGGCCTCGGCGAGTTCGCCGCGCCGCCCCCACAGGACGACCTCGCACCCGGCGTCCGCGAGGACCATGCCGAACGCGGTGCCCCACGAGCCCGTTCCGAGGACTGCCGCCTTGACGGGCCCGTTCACTTCGCTTCCTCCCCGGCGCCCCTGCGGCGCAACTCGGCGCGGGCTTCGCGCAGGTCGTACGGCCTCTCGGGCGCCTTCTCGCCGCGGATCTCCTCCAGCTGGCGGGTGATCGCGGCCATGATCTCCTCGGTCGCCGCCTTGAGGACCTCGGGCGTGGGCTCCTGCCCGTAGTAGGGGCTGAGGTCCACCGGCGGACCGGCCTGCACCTGGAGGGTCTTGCGGGGGAAGAGGCGGACCTTCTTCTCCTTGGCGTACGGCGGCATCACCAGGTTGGCGCCCCACTGGGCGACGGGGATGACGGGCGCCTTGGTCTGCAGCGCGGCCCGTGCCACACCGGTCTTGGCGGTCATCGGCCACATACCGGGGTCGCGGGTGAGGGTGCCCTCGGGGTAGAAGGCCACGCACTCGCCGCGTTCGACCGCGTCGACGGCGGCACGGAAGGCGCCGACGGCGTTGGAGGACTCGCGGAACACGGGGATCTGGCCGGTGCCGCGCAGCAGCAGGCCCACCCCGGGGGTCCGGAAGAGCACGGCCTTCGCGAGGAAGCGGGGCACCCGTCCGCTGTTGTACTGGAAGTGCCCGTAGGAGAACATGTCGAGATACGAGTTGTGGTTGATGGCGGTGATGAATCCGCCTTCGGCCGGAATGTTCTCCATTCCCCGCCAGTCCCGCTTGAACAGAAGCAACAGCGGGGGCTTTGCGATGACCGCGGCCAGGCGGTACCAGAAGCCGATTCTACGGCGGGACACTCGGACACCTTCCTCTACGACCGGGCCACGGCCCGGCTGCTGGGGGTCAAGTGTCGCCCCAGGCCCCTGGTCTGTCGAGGACACCGTACGCCCAGGGCGCACCCCCGGGTCCCGGACCCTTCCGCGTCCCGGGCGAGAATGGGGGCCGACGCGCACGGAGGGAGGGCTCGCCACGGACACCGACACGCACTTCGGCTGGTCCCTCGTCGTGCCGCTGAAGCCGCTCGCGCGGGCCAAGAGCAGGCTGGCGGACGCCGCCGGCGCGGACCTGCGCCCCCGCCTCGCCCTGGCGTTCGCCCAGGACACGGTGGCCGCGGCGCTGGGCTGCCCGCTGGTGCGCGATGTGGTGGTCGTCACGGACGATCACACGGCCGGTGCCGCGTTGTCCGCGCTGGGCGCCCGGATCGTGCCGGACGCCCCGGCGGCCGGCCTGGACGCGGCGCTGGCGCACGGCGCGGCGAGCGCCCGGGCGCTGCGCCCCGGGGCGGCGGTGGCGACACTGAACGCGGATCTCCCGGCATTGCGCCCGCGGGAATTGGCCCGGGTACTCGGTGCGGCATCGGTTTTGGGGCGGGCATTTCTGGCGGATGCGGCGGGAATCGGCACAACAATGCTGTGCGCACTGCCGGGAGTCGAATTGCGTCCCGCATTCGGGGGGCCTTCGCGCCGCCGCCATTTGGCGTCCGGGGCGGTGGAAATCGTTCTCGACGGAGTCGATTCGGTACGCCGGGACGTCGACACGGGAGCGGATCTGGCGGCGGCGCTGGCTCTCGGGGTGGGTCCCCGTACGGCCGCATGGGCGGCGGCGCTGCGGCTGCCGGCCGCGCGTGATCCGCGCACCCCCGGGGCGGCCGCGCGCGAGGTCCGGGCGCGAGGCCCCCAGGCGCGGGAGCCGGACCACGCCTGAACCGGCGTTCACGCGGCGGGCGGCGGGCGGCGGGCGGCGGCATAGGCTGGGGCCCATGCAGGCGACCTCGTACACCTACGACCCCGACACCCGTTGCGGCAGTGTGCTGCTCGACGACGGGACCCCGGTCCCGTTCGACGCCGCCGCGTTCGACGCCGGCGGCCTGCGGCTGCTGCGGTCCGGGCAGCGGGTGCGGATCGAGACCGAGGGGTCGGGCGCGGAACTGCGCATCACCCTGGTGACGCTCCAGACCTTCTGACCTCGCCCCCGCGTCCCGGCGGCCGCCTCCCGCGGACATGCCGCGGGCCGGTCTCCCCGAGGAGACCGGCCCGGCGTGTGAGTGGCTGGGAGGGACCGGGACCGCCTACTTGCGGCGGGCGGTGGACTTCTTGGCGGCGGTCTTGCGGGCCGTCGTCTTCTTGGCCGGGGCCTTCTTGGCGGTGGCCTTCTTGGCGGGCGCGGTCTTCTTGGCGGTGGTCTTCTTCGCCGCCGTCTTCGCCGTGGTCGCCTTCTTCGCCGCCGTCTTCTTGGCGGTGGTCTTCTTCGCCGCGGTGGTCTTGGCCGCCGTGGTCTTCTTCGCCGCCGTCTTCTTGGCGGTGGTCGCCTTCTTGGCGGCGGTCTTGCGGGCCGTGGCCTTCTTGGCGGCGGCCTTGGCCGTCGTCCGGGTGGAGGAGCCGCCCGAGAGGCTGCCCTTGGGCGCCTTCTTGACGGAGACCTCGCCGCCCTTGGGGAGCTTCTTCGAGCCGCTGACCAGGTCCTTGAAGCCCTGACCGGCACGGAAGCGCGGGACGGACGTCTTCTTGACCCGCACGCGCTCGCCCGTCTGGGGGTTGCGGGCGTAGCGGGCGGGGCGCTCGACCTTCTCGAACGAGCCGAAGCCGGTGACCGAGACCCGGTCTCCTCCGACAACCGCCCGGACGATCGCGTCCAGCACCGCGTCGACAGCGTCAGCGGCCTGCTGGCGGCCGCCGAGCTTGTCGGCAATCGCTTCTACGAGCTGCGCCTTGTTCACGTCTTCCCCTTCGGAGACATTTGGCCGGAACGATTGCGTCCAGGCTTTTTCGCACGTTAGGCAGATATATACCGCAAATCAAACACGAAACGGGCTAATCACCCTAGTGCCGCAACGAAGTCGGCCGTGACGGAGAGTTCTGCGGTCAGTCACCTCGAGGGAATCGGCCCTCGTCGAGGTCCTTCATCAACTGGTCCAGACGCCTTGCCGCGTCCGGGAGATCGTGCTTTGCCGCCGCCGTCACGACGAGCAGCTTCCGGGACAGCGCCATCCTCACGCCCTCCGGTACGTGCAGTGCGCGCACTCGCGCGTGCGCTTCCTTCAGTCGGGCCGCGACCGCCTCGTAGAGCTCGAGTTGGCTGTCACGTTCCATGCACCGATTGTGCCATCTGGGGCGAGTTGTCGCCCGACAGGGTCTCAACAAGCGACTGCGCCCCCCACCGGGCGGTGGGGGGCGCAGTGCGGGAAAGCCGCTGATCAGACCTGAATCGTCCGCGGTTTGAAGGAGGGACGGCCGGCCTCGTAGGCCGCGATGTCCGCTTCGTTCTGAAGGGTGAGGCTGATGTCGTCGAGACCGTTCAGCAGCCGCCAGCGGGCGTTCTCGTCGAGCTCGAAGTCGGCGTCGACGCCCGGGGCGAGCACCTTGCGCCGCTCCAGGTCCACGGTGATCTCGGCATCGGGGTCGGCCTCGGTCAGCTCCCACAGCCGGTCCACGACCGCCTGGTCGAGGACCACCGTCAGGAGGCCGTTCTTGAGGGAGTTGCCGCGGAAGATGTCGGCGAAGCGGGCCGAGATCACGGTCTTGAAGCCGTAGTTCTGGAGGGCCCAGACCGCGTGCTCGCGGGAGGAGCCGGTGCCGAAGTCGGGTCCGGCGACCAGGACCGAGGCACCCCGGCGCTCGGGGCGGTTGAGCACGAACTGGGGGTCCTTGCGCCAGGCCTCGAACAGGCCGTCCTCGAAGCCGTCGCGGGTGACCTTCTTCAGCCAGTGCGCGGGGATGATCTGGTCGGTGTCGACGTTGCTGCGGCGCAGCGGGACGGCACGGCCGGTGTGCGTGGTGAAGGCTTCCATGGTTCCTCAGACCCCCGCGGGAGTGGAGACGTCGACGTCGGACAGGTCGGCCGGGGAGGCCAGGTGGCCGAGGACCGCGGTGGCGGCGGCGACCTGCGGGGAGACCAGGTGGGTGCGTCCGCCCTTGCCCTGCCGGCCCTCGAAGTTGCGGTTGGAGGTGGACGCGGAGCGCTCACCGGGGGCCAGTTGGTCGGGGTTCATGCCCAGACACATGGAGCAGCCGGCGTGGCGCCATTCGGCTCCGGCGTCCTTGAAGACCTTGTCCAGGCCCTCCTCCACGGCCTGGAGGGCGACCCGCACCGAGCCGGGGACCACCAGCATCCGCACCCCGTCGGCGACTTTGCGGCCGCCGATGACGGAGGCGACCGAGCGCAGGTCCTCGATGCGCCCGTTGGTGCAGGAGCCTACGAAGACGGTGTCGACCCTGATGTCCCGCAGCGGCTGCCCGGCGGTCAACCCCATGTACTCCAGGGCCTTTTCGGCGGCCAGGCGCTCCGAGGCGTCCTCGTACGAAGCGGGGTCGGGGACGCTGGCGCCCAGCGGCGCGCCCTGGCCCGGGTTGGTGCCCCAGGTGACGAACGGGGAGAGTTCGGCGGCGTCGATGAACACCTCGGCGTCGAAGACGGCGTCGTCGTCGGTGCGCAGGGTGCGCCAGTAGGCGACGGCCTCGTCCCAGTCCTTGCCGCGGGGGGCGTGGTCGCGGCCCTTGAGGTAGGCGAAGGTGGTGTCGTCCGGGGCGATCATGCCCGCGCGGGCGCCGGCCTCGATCGACATGTTGCAGATGGTCATCCGGGCTTCCATCGACAGCTTCTCGATGGCGGAGCCGCGGTACTCCAGGATGTAGCCCTGGCCGCCGCCGGTGCCGATCCTGGCGATGATCGCCAGGATCAGGTCCTTGGCGGTGACGCCCTCGGGCAGTTCGCCCTCGACCGTGATGGCCATGGTCTTCGGGCGGGCCATCGGCAGGGTCTGGGTGGCCAGGACGTGCTCCACCTGGGAGGTGCCGATGCCGAAGGCCAGCGCGCCGAACGCGCCGTGGGTGGAGGTGTGGGAGTCGCCGCAGACCACGGTGGTGCCGGGCTGGGTCAGTCCGAGCTGCGGTCCGACCACGTGCACGACGCCCTGCTCCACGTCGCCCAGCGGGTGCAGGCGGACACCGAAATCGGCGCAGTTCTTGCGCAGGGTCTCCAGCTGGGCTCGGGAGACCGGGTCGGCGATGGGCTTGTCGATGTCGAGGGTCGGGGTGTTGTGGTCCTCGGTGGCGATGGTGAGGTCCAGGCGCCGCACCTGCCGGCCGCTGAGACGCAGGCCGTCGAACGCCTGGGGGCTGGTCACCTCGTGCAGCAGGTGCAGATCGATGAAGAGGAGGTCGGGCTCGCCATCGGCGTGCCGGACGACATGGTCGTCCCAGACCTTCTCCGCGAGTGTCCTACCCATCGCTTTCCCTCCGGCCGGCTGTGCCGCCGGCGCAACTAGAGATCGTGTGCGGTGCCCGTTGGTCCGTGGGCCGCACGTACAGCGTGACAAGTTCCATGGGAAAGTGAACTTGCGTTTCACAGAGTGAGACGTGAGTATCGTTGCATGGACAACTCTAGCGGCGTGGGTGTTCTCGACAAGGCGGCCCTTGTCCTGAGCGCCCTGGAGTCCGGCCCGGCCACCCTCGCGGGGCTGGTCGCGGCCACCGGACTCGCACGACCCACGGCCCACCGGCTGGCCGTGGCACTGGAACACCACCGTATGGTGGCGCGGGACATGCAGGGCCGGTTCATCCTCGGCCCGCGGCTGGCGGAGCTCGCCGCCGCGGCGGGCGAGGACCGGCTGCTGGCCACGGCCGGGCCCGTGCTGACCCACCTGCGGGACGTGACGGGCGAGAGCGCGCAGCTCTACCGCCGGCAGGGCGACATGCGCATCTGCGTGGCAGCCGCCGAGCGGCTGTCCGGACTGCGGGACACGGTGCCCGTGGGCTCCACGCTCACCATGAAGGCGGGCTCCTCGGCCCAGATCCTGATGGCCTGGGAGGAGCCCGAGCGTCTGCACCGCGGCCTCCAGGGCGCGCGCTTCACCGCGACCGCGCTCTCGGGTGTGCGGCGGCGCGGCTGGGCCCAGTCGATCGGCGAGCGGGAGCCGGGCGTGGCCTCGGTCTCCGCGCCGGTGCGCGGCCCCTCGAACCGGGTGGTCGCGGCCGTCTCGGTCTCCGGACCGATCGAGCGGCTGACCCGCCACCCCGGCCGGATGCACGCCCAGGCGGTCATCGACGCGGCGGCCCGCCTCAGCGAGGCCCTGCGCCGGTCCGGCTGATCCGGCCCCCGTCCCACGCCCCACCCGTCCGTCGACCGGCCGGCCCCTTCAACGCCGCAGGGGCCGGCCGTCGGCGTTCCCGGGGTGTCCCCCTGGGGTGTTCCCCTGGGCGCGGGGCCTCCGCGCGGATGTCCGCGCGGATGTCCGGGTGCAGCATGGAAGTACCTGCCGACCGACGGAGGTGCAGGAGCGATGGCCGAGTTCATGGACGTACACCGCGGCATGAAGGGCATCACGGGCGACCAGTTGATGGAGGCGCACCGCGCGGATCTCGCGATCGAGGGCGAAGAGGGCGTGCACTTCAAGCACGCCTGGGCGGATCCCGAGTCGGGGACGGTCTACTGCCTCTCCGAGGGGCCGTCCGCGGACGCCGTACAGCGCGTCCACCAGCGCGCCGGACACCCGGCGGACGAGGTCCACGCGGTGCCGGTCACGGTGTGACGGGGACGGCCGCGGGCGCATACGCGCCGGGCGCGGCGCCGGCGCCCGCGGCGGGGGGACACCGAACCGGCGCCGTACGCACGGCAGATGGAGGCGATCGCGGTACACGAGACGGATCGGCCGGACAGCGTCCGGCACGGAAACGCCGGAGGGGCCCTTCATCTGAAGGGCCCCTCCGGACTCGTACCCCCGACCGGATTCGAACCGGCGCTACCGCCTTGAGAGGGCGGCGTGCTAGGCCGCTACACAACGGGGGCGAGATCTTGATCCCTTGCGGGGATCCGCTGGCCTACCTGGACTCGAACCAAGACTAACTGAACCAGAATCAGTCGTGCTGCCAATTACACCATAGGCCACTGGTGGTCTAGACCAGCTGGTACCCCCGACCGGATTCGAACCGGCGCTACCGCCTTGAGAGGGCGGCGTGCTAGGCCGCTACACAACGGGGGCCCTGGCGATCCTGCATCAAGA
>NZ_KB897790.1:0-149610 GCF_000377145.1 Streptomyces sp. CNT372
CGGTGACCGCCTTGACGACGTCCGGGCCGGTGATGAACATCTGCGAGGTCTCGCGGACCATGAACACGAAGTCCGTGAGGGCCGGGGAGTACGCGGCGCCGCCCGCGCAGGGGCCGAGCATCACGCTGATCTGCGGGATGACCCCGGAGGCACGGGTGTTGCGCTGGAAGATCCCGCCGTACCCGGCGAGGGCCGAGACGCCCTCCTGGATACGCGCGCCCGCGCCGTCGTTCAGGGAGACCAGCGGCGCACCGGCCGAGATGGCCATGTCCATGATCTTGTGGATCTTGGTGGCATGGGCCTCGCCCAGCGCACCGCCGAAGATCCGGAAGTCGTGCGCGTAGACGAAGACCGTCCGGCCCTCGACCGTCCCCCACCCGGTGATCACACCGTCGGTGTGCGGCTTCTTGGACTCCAGGCCGAAACCGCTGGCCCGGTGGCGGCGCAGGGCCTCGATCTCGGTGAAGCTGCCCTTGTCCAGGAGGAGTTCGATGCGCTCCCGGGCGGTCAGCTTGCCCTTGGCGTGCTGGCGTTCGGTGGCCCGCGGGTCCGGGCCCTCGTGGACCCGTTCCCTGAGTGCGGCCAGCTCGTGCAGCCGGTCCGTCGTGGTGGGTGTCGCGGCGGTCGTCATCGGTGCTCCTCCCTCGTTCCGTTCCCGGTCGTTCCGCCACCGGTCGTGGCGTTCTGGTTCGTTCCGTTCCCGGTCGTTCCGCCACGGGTCGCCGCGTTCTCGTACGCCGCGTTCTCGTTCGTTCCGTTCCCGGGCGCCGTGCCCTCGGCCGGCAGCACGGCGCAGACGCGCTCCCTGGCGGAGGCGAGCAGATCGGTGGCGTCCTCGGCGTACAGGCACGCGGTCGGCAGGGTGCGGGCCGTGGTGCAGTGGTCCGCGTCGGTGCGCAGGGCCGCCGCGGCCACATGGCTGGGGTAGCCGGGCACGCTCCGCACGATCCAGCCCGGCGGACGCTCCGGCGCGCCCGGCCCCCGCCGCTCGCCGAGGTAGTCGGCGGCGAGGTCCCGGCTCAGCCCGGTGCCGATGCCCTTGAGGTACGCCTCCTTGCGGGTCCACAGTCTGCCGAAGGCAACCGGCTGCTCATCGGCGGGCAACGCGTCGAGCTCCGCGCGCTCTTCGGGGTGCAGCGTGGGGATGCACAGCTCGGCCGTCTCCCGGGAGGGCACCTGCTCCACATCCACGCCCACGGGCGAGGTGGCCACCCCGAACACGGCCAGGCCGTGGCTGTGCGAGAGCGAGAAGTGCAGCGGCGTCGGCGCGTCCAGGACGACGGGGCGGCCGTGCGGCCCGCCGCAGCCGGGACAGGGGGCGCGGCCGAGGCGCACCTCGCGCGGCGGCACGCCCACATAGGCGGCCAGCAGCCGGCGCAGGGCGACATGCGCCGACAGGTACAGGAGCCGGTCGTGGGGCTGCACGAAGGAGGCGGCGCGCTCCTGTTCGCCCTCGTCGAGTTCGGAGGTCACCATGGCCTCGGGGCCGTCGTCGGTCCACGGCTGGCGCATGGACCACAGGTGCAGGTCCCCGTCCGTCACGGTGATGGTGGCCGTGCCGGGGGCGGCCCGGTCGGCGACGGCGGGTGGCAGGGACGGGGTCATGGCCGGTGCACGCCCGCCCCGGCGAGCCGCGCGCCGGGACCGGTCACCGGGCCGAGGCGCCCGGCGAGCAGGGCGGCCACCTCCTCGACGGTGTCGTCCCGCAGCAGATCGGTCGCCTGTACATCGATGCGCAGGGCGAGTTCGAGCATCCGGCGCAGCTTGAGCGCGGTGATCGACCCGACGCCCTGGGTGCGCAGCGGGCGGCTGGTGCTCAGCCGGTGCGCGGGCGGGACATCGAGAAAACGTTCGAGTTCCCGGCATATGTAGTCGGCAATCATACGGGTGCGCAGTTCGTTGCCTGCGGCGCGCAGTTCGGCGAGATCGGGCAGGCGTTCCAGAAGATCTGGAATGGGCTTTTCAGCCATTGTCACACCTCTTTCCGTTCGGGTGGTCACGAGCATTCCGGGCCTTCTTTACGCGGCGGCGTGTGGTGCGGCGGGCGCCGTCCCGGGTGGTGCGAAGAATTCACCGGGTGGCGGGGGAAGCCGGGCCGGAAACCGCTCGGGAATGGTCCAAAGGTCTGCTGAACAGCTTTTCGACTGGTGTCTGACCAGTCAAGACTCGGTCGGAAGCGGTCGATAACCGCCCATCAAGCACCGGCTAAGCGTCGATTTTTCCCGGCGGTTACCAGCCGGTGAAACACCGCCCGATTACCGGCCGATGGTGACGGGGAGAAGGAGTAATTCCCCTTGTTCTGGTTCTCTGGGGAGAGCGTGCGCCGTCCGCAGGGATCCGGTCGGCCGTGCTCCCGGGACGCCATGTTTCCGTCACAGTCGTTGACGTGCGGAAGCGACGGTTCCTAACCTGATCCGGATCGAAAACTGCGCACTGCACATAACGCGAGATGAGCCGCCCCATGAGACAAGCGCGAGCAGAGGAGACCCGCAGCGCCCTGCTCCTTGCCGCCGCCCACCAGTTCGACCGCCAGGGCTACGAGGGCACCTCTCTCGTCGCCATCAGCGATCTGGCGGCGGTGAGCAAGGGCGCCCTGTCGTTCCACTTCAGCAGCAAGCCCGATCTGGCGGACTCCGTCCAGGAGCTGGCCTGTTCCCGGGCGCGCGCGGAACTCGACGACCTCGCCGGGCGGGAGGTGCCCGGACTGCAGACGGTCGTCGACATGAGCATCGCCGTCGCCAACCGGCTGGCCACCGACTTCCTCACCCGGGCCGCACTTCGCCTCGCCCGGGAACGGGGGACGGCGCCGGAGTCCTCGCTCAACTGCCGGTCGGTCTGGCGGGACGCCCTGCACGCCTCCGCGCAGCGCGCCCGCGAGGACGGCAGCCTCAGCCCGGAAGTGGCCGTGGACGCCCTCGTGGAGCTGGCGCTCGCCCTGGTCGTCCACCAGGAGGCCGTGGGGCCCGAGGACTCTCCCGGCACCCGCGACCGGGATCCCTGGCTCGCGGAGGTCTGGCAGGCCCTGCTGCCCGCCCTGGCGCCGGCCGGACACCCCTGGAGCTTCCGCACGGACGGCCACTGCACCACGGCGGTCTCCTGACCGGGGGAGGATGCCGGGTGACCGGGAAGGGTGCGGGGTGACCGACGGAGAATGCCGGGTGACCGGCGGAGGGCGCCGGCCCGGCGGGTGAGGGCCGTGACGTGACGGCGGATCATATGATCACCTGGTGCCCGTGGAAGCCATATGGACCAGCGCGGTGGCGGTCGGGGGCACGCTGACGGGCGTCGTGATCACGCACTTGTTCCAGCGCAGCGCGTCACGGCGGGGTGAGCTCTTCGCCCGAGCCGAAGCGCTCCGGCAGGAGCGCATCGCCACCTGCACCGCGTTCGCCTCGGCCGTGGAGGACTACCGCCACGGCCAGGCGGGCCGCTGGTACCAGAAGGTGCAGGACCCGGACGGCGAGGCCTTCGTCGCCGCCCGCGACGAGGCACACCGCCTCCGGGCCCTGACACGGCAGGCGCTCTACCGGGTCAAGCTGCTCACCGGTGACCCGGACGTGGTCCTCGCCGCCGAGCGGGCCTACGGCTGCACCCGGGACGTGTCGACGGCGGAGGACCAGGAGGCCCGGGACTCCCTGGACTCCCGGGCGCGGGACGCGATCGAAGCCTTCGTGACGCGGGCGTCGGCGCTGGTCCGCTGAACCGGCGGTGACCCCGGCCCGATGAACCCGCCGTGCCCCCGGCCCCTCGGAACGGGTGACGGGCGGGCCCGCTGAACCGGCGGCGGCGCCGGCAGCCGGTCAGGCCGCCGCCGGCGTCACTGCACGGTCTCCGGGGTCTCGTGCGCGCGGACCTCCGCGAGGACGCGGGTGCCGCGGTCCGGGGCGAAGTCGATCTGCGCGAGGACGGCCGGCAGCGCGATCGACGGCAGGGTGTAGCCGAAGATCACCGAGATCCGCTCCTCCAGGTCCTGCCAGCCGGACTTGACCTGGGAGACGACCTGGGCGCCGATCCATGAACTCACCAGGAAGTGGCCGAGACCGTGCGGGGAGACGTGCAGGAAGACCTCCCCCTGCTCCTTCGCCTCGGCCACCGTCTTCGCGAAGGATTCCGCCCACGCGTCCCACGGCCCGCCGCCCGCCAGTTGCTGGAGCCGCGGATCCATCGCCAGCTTGGCGCCCGCCCGCAGCATGGTCTCCTGCGGCAGCCGGCAGGCGAGCGCCATCGCCGAGTCCACCAGCTCCTGGAGCTTGTACATGCGCTCCGGGTAACCCAGGCCCCCCACCTGCTCGTTGAAGATGCCCTGCACCAGTTCGTCCTTGGAGGCGAAGTGGAAGTACAGGGCGCCCCGGGTGACCTGGGCCCTGTCCAGGATCTCGGCGATGCTCGCCCCGTGGTAGCCGTGTTGCGCGAAGACCTCCGCCGCCGCGTCCAGGATCGCTCGGCGGGTCCTGATCCCGCGCAACTGCTGTGCCATTGACGACCTCCCACCGCACCACGCCGCCCCCTTCGGCTGAAGCGGTGCGTACATACCGGCGGCCGAGCGGCCCACCGGGAAAGAAAAAGAAACCGGATGCCTAGTACATTATCAACCCGGACGCGGCCAGTCACCCCCGCTGCTCACCGTCACCACGCCCCCGCACCCCCGTCCACCGCCAGGACGGTGCCGGTCACGAACCCGGCGAGGTCGCTGCAGAGAAAGGCGGCGGCCTCGGCCACCTCCTCGGGATCCGCCGCCCTGCCCTGCGGGTTGCGGCGCCGCATCCGCTCCTCGGCGCCGGGGTCGCGGGCGAAGACAGACTCCGCCATCTCGGTCCGGGTCAGGCCCGTGGCCAGGGCGTTCACCCGGATCCCGGCGGGCGCGTACTGCGTGGCGGCCGACCGGGTCAGCCCGAGCACCGCGTGCTTCGCCGCCACATAGGGCGCCCCCATGGAGGTGGCGCGCAGCCCGGCCACACTGCTGTTGTTGACGATCGACCCGCCGCCGGCCGCGAGCATGGCCGGGATCTCGTACTTCATGCACAGCCAGACCCCGCGCAGATTGACGTCGAGCACGGCGTCGAAGTCGGCGTCGGGGGTCTCGTGCAGCGGCAGCGGCTCGCGCACCGCGCCCGCGTTGTTGAAGGCCGCGTGCAGCGCGCCGTAGCGGTCCACGGCCAGGTCCACCGCGCGGGCCACCTCCTCCGCGCGGGTCACGTCGCCGGACGCGCAGGCCACTTCGGCACCCTTGTCCCGCAACTCGACCGCCAGAGAATCCAGTTGCGCGGCCCGCCGGGCCATCAGGACCAGCCGTGCGCCGTGTGCCGCGCCGACCCGGGCCGCGGCGGCGCCTATACCGCTGCTGGCACCCGTGATCAGCAGGACCTTCCCCGCCAGCAGTCCCCCCGCCGGCACCCCCGCTGCCGGTGACCCCACCGGTATCCCCCCCGTCACGGTCATGCCGCGAGCCCGCTCCGCGTACCGCCGCTCCGCAGGGCGGTCCAGACCGTGCCGGCCGCGGCCTCCGTGTCGATCCTGCGCAGGAGTTCGCCGTCGATCGCGTCGAGCGAGCCGACCAGGTGGCGCACCCCGGCCTCCGTCATGAGCTGCCGCTGGAAGCCGTGCGGGAAGGTGCTGGGGTGGCCCACGAAGGGCACGTCCAGCTCCCGCGCCTGCTCGGCCACCCGGGCCACGTCGTCCACGAAGAGCACCTGTCTGTGCTCCAGTCCGAACAGCTCGGTGATCTCGCGGATGCCCGGGCGGATGTCGTTGGTGCACACATAGCCGGGACCGTCGAAGAGTTCGCCGAGGTGGCCGAGATGGCGCTCGAAGTGCGAGACGTCCAGGCCGCCGTAGCAGACGGTCCGCAGGCCCGCCGCCCGCAGCCGCAGGAGCAGGTCCACCGCGCCGTCCAGGAGGTGCACCGGGTGCTCGATGGTGTAGAGCTCCCGCTCCTCCAGGTAGATCGCGATGGTCTCCTCCGGGGTGGTTCTCATGCCGGTGGCCTCCGCGAGCACGGCGGCCGCGACCAGTTGCGGCTGCGAGAAGATCCGGCGCTCCAGTCCGGCGGAGTAGTCCGCCCCGCGACGGGTGACGAACCGGTGGATGACCGGGCTGAAGGTGTCGTTCAGGAGCACGCCGTCGATGTTGAGGGCGGCCAGACGCAGCGTGCTGAGCTGCTCGCTCATGCGAGTTCCTCTCGATAAACCAGACCGATGGTCCAGATACTGGCCCCCAGGCCATTGGATGGTCCATGCATTTATGGCCCATATCTCGGATCGTGGACCAAGTGGCCGGGTTCTGCCGGTCGGCCCGATCCTGGCGTCCGTGGCCTGAAGGTGCGTCAACTCGTCTTCAAAACACGGCAAACGGCCAGGTGGGAAGGGGTGAGGGCGCTGTGCGCCCGACTGGATGTCCCGCCCGGGACGGCCGGTCTGCTCCCGGAAGGTGCTAGCAAAAAAACCGTACAGTCAGTATCTTATGGCGAGCGACGCAGCTCTGCGTCGAGGCTCGTTCCACCTGTACTTGACCTGCACTCGTTCGCGCATCGTGCTCCATTTCGCCCTGGGGAGAGGCAAATGACCACCTCTGTGCATGCCGGCATGACAGTCACGCACAGCCAGGCTCCACACGCCGCCGCACTGCCCGCCGTTCCGTCCCTGACCATGACCGTCCCGAGGGAGTACGTGCACCGCGCGGCGGTCGCCGAGGTGTTCCTCACCGGCTGGCGGCAGAGCGGACCCGACCAGTGGACGGTCACCGCGCAGTGGCCCCGGGGGCACTGCTTCTACGGACCGGTGGCCGGGTACCACGATCCGCTGCTGTTCAGCGAGACCCTGCGGCAGACCGTCCCGCTGCTGTCCCACACGGTCTTCGACGCGCCGATGGACCACAAGCAGATATGGCAGAACCTGCGGGTCGCCCTGGAACCGGAGGCGCTGCGCGCCGAGTCGACCCCGGCCTCCGTCGAATTGCACATCCGCTGCGCCGACATCGAGCGCCGGGGTGGGGCCATGCGCAGTATGCGGATGGAGGTGACGGCCACCCGCGACGGCCGCCGGCTCGCCGTCGCCACCACCTCCTTCACCAACCACGGCCGGGCGCTGTACCGAAGACTGCGCGGGGCGTACGCGGACGCGGAAGCGGCGATGGCGGACGCCGTCGCACTGCCGCTCCCGGTGCGCCCCGAACTGGTCGGTCGCGACCGCCGCCACGACGTGGTGCTGGCGCCGACCGCGGCGGAGGGCCACTGGCAGCTCCGCGTGGACACCATGCACCCCATCGTGTTCGACCACCCGAACGACCACGCCCCCGGCATGCTCCTGCTGGAGGCGGCCCGGCAGGCGGCCCAGGCCCTCCAGGGGCCCGCGCCCGTGCTGGCCGTGGGGATGGAATCGTCCTTCCACCGCTACGTCGAACTGGACGCCCCCGCCTGGGTCGAGGCCGTGTCCCTCTCCGGCGGCGCGGGCGGCGCCGGCCTGGTGCGGGTGTCGGTCGAGCAGGAGGGCGCCCTCGCCTTCGAGTGCGTCGTCACCACCCACCCGGCGGGCTGAACCGACGAAACAGCGGCGGAACGCGACGGAGCCGGGCCCTGGAACAAGGCCCGGCTCCACCCGTTCGCGCCCGGGGGCGCGCGGGGTCAGTCGTTGATGCAGGTGTTGCCGATCGCCGGGTTCAGCAGACCGATCACGTTGACCGAGTTGCCGCAGACGTTCACCGGGATGTGGATCGGGACCTGGATGAGGTTGCCCGACAGCACGCCCGGGGAGCCGACGGCGGCACCGTGGGCGTCGGCGTCGGCCATGGCGGGCGCGGCACCGCCGAACGCCAGGGCGAGACCGGCGACGACGGCGGCAGCAGCCTTCATGTGCTTCATTTCGATCCTTTCAGCAGGGCGCGGTGCGCGGCACGGCTTTCGTGTCGTGCACTCCCGGCGGAATGTGCGGGCGTGCGCCCCCGCGTAACTGGTAACGAGGGGCTTCCCGTTCGGAAACCGCTTGGTGGCAGGCGGTTCGAAAAGTCACTCGCATGCCCCACCGGCAAAGATTCGAACCGGCTGGCGGAATCCGTCGGACGATTCGGTGGAGCGGTCGATTCGGGAGGTCCGTGCGATGGCGGCTGAACTCGATTCCGGACATACAGGCACCCCCGTGCGCGAAGCGCGCACGGGGGTGCCTTCCGGCCCGTGACTCAGCGGGCCCGGGTTCAGCGCGCGGAGGCGCCGTTCTCCGACAGGATCGGGATGTCGGAGAGGATGTGCGACAGCGGCTCGTCGCCCTTGGCCTGGGTCGAGTTCTCGACGCACTGCTGGTTCTGCGGGGCCGACAGGATCGGGATGTCCTGGACGGCGATCGGCACCAGGCCGACGAGGGAGCCCACGTTGGCCTTGGCCGGCAGGCCGATGCAGGGCTTGTTCAGGGAGCCCTGGACCAGGCTCATCTGCGGGCTCATGTCGCCGTGGGTGGCGGCGTTGCCGTAGGCCTGCGAGGCACCGTTGCCGCTCGCGGAGAAGGTGCCCTCGTTGTCGCCGACGGCCAGCGCCTGCGGGGCCATGGCCGCGCCGGCACCCACCATGGAAGCGGTGACCATGGCCGTCGTCAGAATCTTCTTGATCACTTACTTGTCCCTTTTCGTTATGAACGCGCGAACGCGGTGCAGCCTGATCAACTGACGCGGCCGGGTTTGGTTTCGGGGGTTCACCCGATTGCCGCAACGTGCTCGAATTGCGCCGGTGGGGCTATCGCGATCGGCCGGGGAGGTGAATGGATTCTTCGCGCCTTGGGCGGTTGGCGGGTGCGGCACAATAGGCGAATCCATCGAGTCGAACGAGCGGTGAATTCAATATGACAATTACGGCGGGTGCGAGCGGATCGGGGCCCTCGGTGTCCACCGGGCACGAGAACCGGGCAAGGAGCAGGCATCGCGGGCCGGGGACCCCGCCCCCCGCCGCCGTCGGGGCGAGCCGGGCGCTGGGGTGGCTGCTGGTGGTCACGGGGGCGGCGGGTCTGCTGGCGGCGTGGGTGATCACGCTGGACAAGTTCAGGCTGCTGGAGGATCCGGGGTTCACCCCGGGGTGCAGTCTGAACCCGGTGGTCTCGTGCGGGAACATCATGAAGAGCGAGCAGGCGTCGGTGTTCGGGTTCCCCAACCCGATGCTGGGGCTGGTCACCTACGGGATGGTCGTCGCGATCGGCATGGGCCTGGTCGCGGGGGCCCGGTACCGGAAGTGGTTCTGGCTGGGGCTGAACGCCGGCTGCCTCTTCGGGGTCGGGTTCTGCACCTGGCTGATGCAGCAGTCCCTGTACGAGATCAACGCCCTGTGCCTGTGGTGCTGCCTGGCATGGGCCGGGACCATCGTCATGTTCTGGTACGTGACCTCGCACAACGTACGCAGCGGGGTGCTCCCGGCGCCCGCCGGGGTGCGTTCCTTCTTCGGGGAGTTCACCTGGGTCCTGCCCGTGCTGCACATCGGGATCATCGGCATGCTGATCCTGACCCGCTGGTGGGACTTCTGGACCTCCTGATTGGCCACCGCCCACCGACGGCCGACGCTCTCCGATGACCGGACCGCGCCCGCCGGCGGACCTCCTCCGGTCCCCGGCGGGCACTGTCGGACCCCTGGCATAGGCTTCACGACGTGGAGCCCGACCTGTTCACCGCCGCCGCCGAAGACCGCCAGGAGAAGGACCCGGCCAGCAGCCCGCTGGCCGTCCGTATGCGCCCCCGCGTCCTGGACGAGGTCGTCGGCCAGCAGCACCTGCTCAAGCCCGGATCACCGCTGCGCCGGCTCGTCGGCGACGCGGGCGGCAGCCGGGCGGGTGCCTCCTCGGTGATCCTCTGGGGGCCGCCGGGCACCGGCAAGACCACCCTCGCCTATGTGGTCTCCAAGGCGACGGACAAGCGTTTCGTGGAGCTGTCGGCGATCACCGCGGGCGTCAAGGAGGTCCGGGCGGTCATCGACGGGGCGCGCCGGGCCGCCGGGGGATACGGCAAGGAGACCGTCCTCTTCCTCGACGAGATCCACCGCTTCTCCAAGGCCCAGCAGGACTCGCTGCTGCCCGCCGTGGAGAACCGCTGGGTCACCCTGATCGCGGCCACCACGGAGAACCCCTACTTCTCGGTGATCTCCCCGCTGCTCTCCCGCTCCCTGCTGCTCACTCTGGAACCCCTCACCGACGAGGACATCTCGGCCCTGCTGGACCGCGCCCTCACCGAGGAGCGGGGGCTCGGCGGCGGGGTCGCGCTCGCCGGGGAGGCCCGCGGGCATCTGCTGCGCATCGCGGGCGGGGACGCCCGCCGGGCGCTCACCGCCCTGGAGGCCGCGGCGGGCGCGGCGCTCGACAAGGGCGAGGAGGAGATCGGCCTCGCGACCGTCGAGGAGACCGTCGACCGGGCGGCCGTGAAGTACGACCGGGACGGGGACCAGCACTACGACGTCGCCAGCGCCCTGATCAAGTCCATCCGCGGCTCCGACGTGGACGCGGCGCTGCACTATCTCGCGCGCATGATCGAGGCGGGGGAGGACCCGCGGTTCATCGCCCGCCGGCTGATGATCTCGGCCAGCGAGGACATCGGACTCGCCGACCCCACCGCACTGCCCACCGCGGTCGCCGCGGCCCAGGCGGTGGCCATGATCGGCTTCCCGGAGGCCGCGCTCACCCTCAGCCACGCGACCATCGCCCTGGCGCTCGCCCCCAAGTCGAACGCGGCGACCCTCGCCATCTCCGCCGCCCTGAAGGACGTGCGCGGCGGTATGGCGGGCCCGGTCCCGGCCCATCTGCGCGACGGCCACTACAAGGGCGCCGCCAAGCTGGGCCACGCCCAGGGGTACGTCTACCCGCACGACGTGGCCGGCGGCATCGCCGCCCAGCAGTACGCGCCGGACGCGGTCCACGGCCGCCGGTACTACGAGCCCACGCGCTACGGCGCGGAGGCCCGGTACGCGGACGTGGTGGAGAAGGTGCGGGAGCGGCTGCGCGGCGAGGCGAAACCGCCCTCGTCCTGAGGAATCCGGGGGTCCCGCGACGGGGGCCCCGGGGCCGGGCGCCGGGGGGAGTCGCCGGGCCGGCGGGCCGGATAGACCCGGCCGGACCGTCAGCAGGCCGCCGCCTCGAAGAGCGCGTGCATCGCCCGGCGCAGCTCGGTGATGTCCCTGACCGGCACCGGAAAGTCGAAGCGCGCGTCGAAGGGCTGCTCGCCGGTGAACCGCACCCGCAGCCCGAACCGGTCCAGGGCCAGCGGTACCGCCCGGCGCACCGCGCCCGAGCCGTCGAGCCGCCGGTCGCCCACCAGCCCGCACAGGGCCTGCACCTGGTCGGAGTGCCCGGCGTCCAGGTGCTGGAGCAGCTCGGTCTCGTACGCCGTGATCGGGTCGACGTCCGCCGCGGCGAAGGCCTCGGGCTCGACGCCGCCCGCGCCCCACAGGTCGTCCACGCCGGCCTCGCCCGGCTCCAGCCGGAGCATCATCAGACCGGGCTCGGAGGCGACGCCGGGGGCGCAGGTCAGCCAGCCGCAGACCCAGGCCCGGCCGCGGATACGGTTGGGGACGGAGACCGGTGCCACATCGGTGATCTCCAGGACGGCCGGCAGCTCGTCGTCCTGGGCGTGGGTGGCGGCCCGGACGACGGGCGAGTCGGCGGGGAAGAGCAGGAAGACCTCGCCGTCGGGCCCCACGGCACGGGCCCGGGGAGCGAGCTCCCCGGGCAGGGCGGTCTCGACGCCGGGCACGAGCAGTACGGCCGAGCATGTACTCTGTACGAGAGTTCGTGTGCGCTCGGCTGCTGACGGCATCCGGGTGATTTCAAGCCCGCTGGGACGCGGCTGACCATGAGCTGATCGGACCTCCGTCACCTCGACGCACGACGTCTCCCCGACGTCCGACGCTGCGTCGGCGTTCTTCGTGCTGTCCGTGATGCGCTTGGTGTTCCCAGGGCGAGACATGCGATCTCCTTGAGTAAGGTAAGCCTAACCTAACCTACAACGGAGGTCTGGAGAACGTGCCTAACCAGTCGCGTCCCAAGGTCAAGAAGTCCCGTGCGCTCGGTATCGCGCTGACGCCGAAGGCCGTCAAGTACTTCGAGGCCCGCCCCTACCCGCCGGGCGAGCACGGCCGTGGCCGCAAGCAGAACTCGGACTACAAGGTCCGTCTGCTCGAGAAGCAGCGTCTGCGCGCGCAGTACGACATCAGCGAGCGTCAGATGGCCCGCGCCTACGACCGCGCGAAGAAGGCCGAGGGCAAGACCGGTGACGCGCTCGTCATCGAGCTGGAGCGCCGCCTCGACGCCCTGGTCCTGCGTTCGGGCATCGCCCGCACCATCTACCAGGCCCGTCAGATGGTCGTCCACGGCCACATCGAGGTCAACGGCCAGAAGGTCGACAAGCCGTCCTTCCGCGTCCGTCCCGACGACGTCGTGATGGTCCGCGAGCGCTCCCGTGACAAGGCCCTCTTCCAGGTGGCCCGCGAGGGTGGCTTCGCCGCCGACGGCGAGACCCCCCGCTACCTGCAGGTCAACCTGAAGGCCCTGGCGTTCCGCCTGGACCGCGACCCGCAGCGCAAGGAAGTTCCGGTCATCTGCGACGAGCAGCTCGTCGTCGAGTACTACGCCCGCTGATCCAGCCGGCGCAGTACCCACCGCAGCACCTCAGCCCGCCGTCTCCCCGCCGTTCCCGGTGGGGAGACGGCGGGCTGAGGTGTCTCACGGGCCGCAGGCGGTGCCGTCCGCTGCCGCGGCGGTACCGGCCGCACGCCCCCGGGCGCGGCCAGCACCCGGCCCACCGTCGCGTCCAGCGACAGCGCCCGGCCGGTGCGCAGGCACTCCTCGTACCGCGCCGCCCCCAGCTTCGCCCGCGTCTGCTCCTCGCACAGCGCGCGCGGCGCCCCGAAGTGGGCCGAGCCGAAGCGCGCCACCCCCACCGACTCCCACACCGGGGCCGTCGCCCCCATCAGCACCGCGGCCTCCACCGCGTCCCCCTCCGAGGCCGTCACCAGGGCCAGCAGCTCGATCGCGAGGACCAGCCCCACCAGGTCGTGGAAGCGGTGGTCGATCGTCACGCACTCCACCAGCAGCGCCCTGGCCCGCCCGTGCTCCCGCCCCGCCCAGGCCGCGTGCGCCAGGACGTAGAGCGCGTACGCCCGGGTCCACTGCTCCCCGAAGGACTCGCACACCTCCCGCACCTCGTGGCAGAGGGCGACCGCGTCCCCGGCGCGGCCCTGGAAGACCAGGCTCATCGCCAGCTCGACCCGCCCCATCAGGACGTTGCTGTTCAGCTCGCCCGCCTCGTCGTACGCCTCCAGCGCACGGTGCAGCAGCCGCTCCGCCCGCGGCATGTCACCGGACAGCAGCGCCAGACAGCCCCGCCTGTGCGTCGCGTACGCGCCCGCGACCCGGTTCCCCGTCCGCCGGGCGCTCTCGCCGCACTCGTGCAGAGCCGCGGCCGCCGCCGGCGCGTCCCCCTGGAGGACCGCGACATAGCCGAGCACCCACAGTGCCTTCAGCCGGGCGTCCTCGTAACGCGTCCCCTCCGCCAGCGCCCGCTCCAGCCAGTGCCGCCCCTCGGCCAGCCGCCCGCACCCCACCCAGGAGAACCACAGGGTCCCCGCCAGATGCTGGCCCAGATGCGCCTCCTCCGGGCGCTCCAGGCACAGCTCCAGGGCCGCGCGCAGATTGGGCAGGGCGCTGTCCGTGAGCGCCGCGATCTCCGCCTGCCGCGGACTGAACCACTCCAGCTCGCTCCAGGTGGCCAGCCCCATGTACCAGTCGCGATGGCGGCTGCGCAGCCGCTCGGCGTCCCCGAGCGCATCGAGCCAGTCGGCGCCGTACGCGCGCACCGTGTCCAGCATCCGGTAGCGGACCCCGGCCTCGGTGTCCTCGCGCACCACCACGGACTGCGCGATCAGCTCCCCGAGCACGTCCAGGACCGAATCCTCCGGGAGGTCCGGGCCGGTGCACACGTACTCCGCCGCCTCCAGGTCGAAGGGGCCGGCGAAGACGGAGAGCCGTGCCCACAGCAACCGCTCGGCGGGCGTGCACAGTTCATGGCTCCAGCCGACCGTGGTCCGCAGGGTCCGGTGCCGGGGCAGGGCGTCCCGCACTCCGCCGGTCAGCAGGGCGAACCGGTCGTCCAGCCGGTCCAGCAGCCCGGCGAGCCCCAGGGCGGGCAGCCGTCCCGCGGCCAGTTCCAGGGCGAGCGGGATGCCGTCCAGCCGCCGGCACAGCTCCCGCACCCGCTCCTCGTCCCCGCTCTCCGGTGCCCGGCCGGGCAGTACCGCCGCCGCCCGGTGACCGAACAGCTCCGCCGCGTCCCCGGGCGGCAGCGGGCCCAGCGGCAGCACCGACTCGGCGGCCAGCCGCAGCGGCCGGCGCCCCGCCGCGAGCACCCGGAGCCCGGGGGCCCGGCGCAGCATCGCGCCCAGCAGTTCGGCGCACTCCTCCACCAGGTGCTCGAAGCCGTCGACCAGCAGCAGGAGTTCGAGTCCGGCCACGCGGGAGAGCAGGACCTCGCGCGGCGGCCGGTCCGTGTGGTCGGTGGCGCCGAGGGACTCCAGCAGCGCGTGCCCGACCAGACCGGGATCACGCAGCGGTGCCAGCTCCACCTGGCGGACCCCGTCGGCGTACCGATTCTGCAGCCCGGCCGCGGCGCGCCGCGCGAGGCGCGTCTTGCCGATCCCGCCCGCCCCGGCGACCGTGACCAGCCGCGCGGAACCGAGCGCCGCGCCGATGGCGGCCACCTCCTCCTCGCGGCCGACGAACCGGTTCACCTCGGCGGGGAGGAGGCCCGGACCGGGGAGGGGGGCGGGGCCGGACGAGGGTTCGGGTGCGGCACCGGGGCCGGGTGAGCGCTCCATAGGGCACGCAGCGTACCGACGCGTATGCACTCCGTACAATCGCCCCTGTCCGGGACCCGGCGGAAGGGGGCGCCCGGGGCCGTAATCCGGTTCGGGGAGCGGTTCCCGGCGCGATAGGGTCGGTACCTGAAATCTTCCGGTACCGGACGACGAACCCGGACGCCGAACAGAGAAGACGAACAGAGCAGCCGAACAGAGAGCGGTGTCGCAGTGACCGGTGGAGAGGTTGCCGGGATTCTGGTGGCCGTCTTCTGGGCGATCCTGGTGTCCTTCCTCGCAGTGGTGCTGGTGAGGCTGGCCCAGACGCTCAGAGCGACCACCCGACTCGTGGCGGACGTGTCCGAACAGGCCGTACCCCTGCTCGCGGAGGCCTCCGCGACCGTGCGGTCCGCACAGACCCAGCTCGACCGGGTCGACGCGATCGCCAGCGATGTCCAGGAGGTCACCTCCAACGCCTCGGCGCTCTCCACCACCGTCGCCTCCACCTTCGGCGGCCCGCTGGTGAAGGTGGCCGCCTTCGGCTACGGCGTCCGCCGGGCGCTGGGCCGCGGGGACGGCCCCGAGCCCCGCCGCGACCGCCGCACGGTGGTCGTCGGCCGGACCCTGCCGGGCGCACGACGCAGCAAGCGGAAGGGCTGAGCCACCACCATGTTCCGCCGTACCTTCTGGTTCACCGCGGGCGCAGCCGCCGGCGTGTGGGCCACCACCAAGGTCAACCGCAAACTCCGGCAGCTCACGCCCGAGAGCCTGGCCGCCCAGGCGGCCGACAAGGCCGTCGAAGCGGGGCACCGCCTCAAGGAGCTCGCCCTCGACGTCCGCGCGCAGATGGCCCAGCGCGAGGCCGAACTCGGCGAGGCCCTGGGCCTGAACGCCGGCCCCGACCGTGACCCTCCGCTCGCGCTCCCGCCGTCGGGCCGGCGCCCCGCCGTCGGCCCGGCTCCCCGCAGGCCCGGCACGGGCACCGGGTACCACCGCACCACGCAGAACCCCACCGAGGACCGGGGCCGCCCCGGCACCTCGTACAACCGGAATGAGGACCACTGATGGAGTCGGCTGAAATCCGCCGCCGCTGGCTGAGCTTCTTCGAGGAGCGCGGGCACACCGTCGTCCCTTCGGCGTCGCTCATCGCGGACGACCCGACTCTGCTGCTGGTCCCCGCGGGCATGGTCCCCTTCAAGCCGTACTTCCTCGGCGAGGTCAAGCCCCCCGCCCCGCGCGTCACCAGCGTGCAGAAGTGCGTGCGCACCCCGGACATCGAAGAGGTCGGCAAGACCACCCGCCACGGCACCTTCTTCCAGATGTGCGGCAACTTCTCCTTCGGCGACTACTTCAAGGAAGGTGCCATCAAGCTCGCCTGGGAGCTGCTCACCAGCCCCCAGGACAAGGGCGGTTACGGCCTGGAGCCGGAGAAGCTCTGGATCACCGTCTACCTCGACGACGACGAGGCCGAGCGGATCTGGCGCGATGTGATCGGCGTCCCGGCCGAGCGCATCCAGCGGCTGGGCAAGAAGGACAACTTCTGGTCCATGGGCGTCCCCGGCCCCTGCGGCCCCTGCTCCGAGATCAACTACGACCGCGGCCCTGAGTTCGGCGAGGAGGGCGGCCCGGCCGTCAACGACGAACGCTACGTGGAGATCTGGAACCTGGTCTTCATGCAGTACGAGCGCGGCGCCGGCGACGGCAAGGAGGACTTCCCGATCCTCGGGGACCTGCCGAGCAAGAACATCGACACCGGCCTCGGCCTGGAACGTCTCGCCATGATCCTGCAGGGCGTGCAGAACATGTACGAGACCGACACCCTGCGCGTCGTCATGGACGAGGCCACCGGACTGACCGGCGTCCGCTACGGCGCCGAGCAGGGCTCGGACGTCTCCCTGCGCGTGGTCGCCGACCACATCCGCACCTCCACCATGCTCATCGGCGACGGCGTCACCCCCGGCAACGAGGGCCGCGGCTACGTGCTGCGCCGGATCATGCGCCGCGCCATCCGCAACATGCGCCTGCTCGGCGCCACCGGCCCGGTCGTCAAGGACCTGGTCGGCGTCGTCATCGACACCATGGGGCAGCAGTACCCCGAACTGGTCACCGACCGAGGCCGCATCGAGGCCGTCGCCCTGGCCGAGGAGGCCGCCTTCCTCAAGGCCCTCAAGGGCGGCACCAACATCCTCGACACCGCCGTCACCGAGACCAAGGCGGCCGGCGGCACCGTCCTCTCCGGCGACAAGGCGTTCCTGCTCCACGACACCTGGGGCTTCCCGATCGACCTCACCCTGGAGATGGCCGCCGAGCAGGGCCTCTCGGTGGACGAGGACGGCTTCCGCCGCCTGATGAAGGAGCAGCGGGAGCGCGCCAAGGCCGACGCCAAGGCCAAGAAGACCGGCCACGCCGACCTGTCCGCCTATCGCGAGGTCGCCGACACCGCCGGCACCACCGAGTTCACCGGCTACGGATCGACCGAGGGCGAGTCCACGGTCGTCGGCCTGCTGGTCGACGGCGTCTCCTCCCCGGCCGCCTCCGAGGGCGACGAGGTCGAGATCGTCCTCGACCGCACCCCGTTCTACGCCGAGGGCGGCGGCCAGCTCGCCGACCAGGGCCGCATCCGGCTGGATTCCGGCGCGGTCATCGAGGTCCGCGACGTGCAGCAGCCGGTGCCGGGCGTCAGCGTGCACAAGGGCGTCGTCCAGGTCGGCGAGGTCACCGTCGGCGCCTCCGCGTACGCCGCCATCGACGTGCGCCGCCGCCGGGCCATCGCCCGTGCCCACAGCGCCACCCACCTCACCCACCAGGCGCTGCGCGACGCCCTCGGCCCGACGGCCGCCCAGGCCGGTTCGGAGAACTCCCCGGGCCGCTTCCGCTTCGACTTCGGCTCGCCCAACGCTGTCCCCGGCACGGTCCTGACCGACGTCGAGCAGAAGATCAACGAGGTCCTCTCGCGTGAACTCGACGTCCACGCCGAGGTCATGAGCATCGACGACGCCAAGAAGCAGGGCGCCATCGCCGAGTTCGGCGAGAAGTACGGCGAGCGGGTGCGCGTCGTCACCATCGGCGACTTCTCCAAGGAACTGTGCGGCGGCACCCACGTCCACAACACCGCCCAGCTCGGCCTGGTGAAGCTCCTCGGCGAGTCCTCCATCGGCTCCGGCGTGCGCCGCGTCGAGGCCCTGGTGGGCGTGGACGCGTACAACTTCCTCGCCAAGGAGCACACGGTCGTCGCCCAGCTCCAGGAGCTGGTCAAGGGGCGCTCCGAGGAGCTGCCCGAGAAGATCGCCGCCATGCTCGGCAAGCTGAAGGACGCCGAGAAGGAGATCGAGAAGTTCCGCGCGGAGAAGGTGCTGGGCGCCGCCGCCGGTCTCGCCGAGGGTGCCAAGGACGTGCGCGGGGTGGCCCTGGTCACCGGCACCGTCCCGGACGGCACCGGCGCCGACGACCTGCGCAAGCTGGTCCTCGACGTGCGCGGCCGCATCCCGGGCGACCGTCCGGCCGTCGTCGCGGTGTTCGCCGTCACCAACGGGCGTCCGCTCACGGTCGTCGCCACCAACGAGGCCGCCCGCGAGCGCGGTCTCAAGGCCGGTGACCTGGTGCGCACCGCCGCCGGTGCCCTCGGCGGCGGAGGCGGCGGCAAGCCGGACGTCGCCCAGGGCGGCGGCCAGAACCCGGAGGCCGTGACGGACGCCATCGCCGCCGTCGAGCGCCTCGTCGCCGAGAAGGCGTGACGGGCGTGACCGGTGCGACGTCCGGCGCGGAGGCCGGCCCGGCAGGGATGCGCCGGGGCCGGCGGCTCGCGATCGACGTGGGGGACGCCCGGATCGGGGTCGCCTCGTGCGACCCCGACGGGGTCCTCGCCACCCCGGTGGAGACCGTGCCGGGGCGTGACGTCCCGGCCGCCCACCGGCGGTTGCGCCAGCTGGTCGAGGAGTACGAGCCGATCGAGGTCGTCGTGGGCCTGCCCCGCTCGCTGAGCGGCGGGGAGGGTCCGGCGGCCAAGAAGGTCCGCTCCTTCGCCCGGACCCTGGCCCAGGGGATCAGGCCGGTCCCGGTGCGGCTGGTCGACGAGCGCATGACCACGGTGACGGCCACCCAGGGCCTGCGCGCCTCGGGTGTGAAGTCGAAGAAGGGCCGCTCGGTGGTCGACCAGGCGGCCGCCGTCGTCATCCTCCAGAACGCGCTGGAGTCCGAACGGGTGTCCGGCAATCCGCCAGGAGAGGGCGTCGAAACGATTGTCTGATCGCGATACGGTAACGTTCCGCGCGATGCGGCCGTGTCCGAACAGCCGCCGCACAGACAAGAGGCGGACCGTCCGCACCGCCTCGCGGCCCTAGGGGATCGATGACTGAGTATGGCCGGGGCCCCGGCTCCGAACCGTGGCATCCCGAGGATCCTCTCTACGGGGACCAGGGATGGAGTCGCCGGGACGCGTCGGGCCAGGACGGTTACGACGCCGGGCAGCAGCAGTACCCCCAGGGCCAGGGCGGCGAGACCCCCTACGGTCACCAGCAGCCCTATCAGGGCGGTTACGACCAGCAGCAGTACGGCCACCAGCAGGCTCAGCAGCAGTACGGCGGACAGGACCCGTACCAGCAGCAGTACGGCACCCAGGGCGGCGGACAGCAGTACGAGACTGGCCAGTACCCGGCCCAGCCGGAGTACGGCCAGGGCGACCAGCAGCAGTACGACACCGGCCAGTACGCCCACCAGCACCAGCAGCACCACCAGCAGTACGGGGGCGGGCAGCCCTACGACCCCTCATGGGACACGAGTCAGCAGGCGTCCGCGCCCTACGGCACCGACCAGGCCGGCGCCTACGGCGGAGCCCCCGCGGGCTACGGCAGCCGCCAGGAGGCCGACTACTACGGCACCACCGAGGCGTACCCGCCCCCCGAACCCCCCGCGCGCCGGGGCCGCCCCGCCCCCCCGCCGCAGCCCGAGCCGGAGGCCCCCACCGACTGGGACGCCGAGGCGGCGAAGGAGGAGGACCACCCCTTCTTCACCGGTCAGGACGCCCCCGCCGAGCGCCGCGGCGGACGCCGGCGCGACGAGGACCCGGACGACGACGGCTACGACGACGAGGACGACGACCCGGACGAGCGCCACGACGGCGGAGGCGGCCGGGGCAAGGGCAAGCGCAAGAGCCGCAACGGCCTGGCCTGCCTGGTCGTCGCCGCGGTCCTGGTGGGCGGCGCCGGTGGTGCCGCCTACTTCGGTTACCAGTTCTGGCAGAACCGGGACAAGGTCGAGGACTTCGCGGGTGCGGGATCCGGCCAGGCGGTCGTCGACATCCCCAAGGGAGCCACGGGCGCCCAGATCGGCCAGATCCTCAAGGCGGAAGGCGTCGTCAAGAGCGTCGACGCCTTCATCCAGGCGCAGAACGACAACCCCAAGGGCACCAGCATCCAGGACGGCGGCTATGTCCTGAAGAAGGAGATGTCCGGCAAGGCCGCGGTCGAGCTGATGCTCGACCCCGCCAGCCGGAACAACCTGGTCTTCGGCGAGGGCAGGCGCAACGCCGAGGTCTACGACCTGGTCGACAAGCGCCTGGAGCTGAAGCCCGGCACCACGGCCAAGATCGCCAAGGAGAAGGCCGGCGCCCTCGGCCTCCCCGACTGGGCCAAGGGCCACAAGAACGTCAAGGACCCCCTGGAGGGCTTCCTCTTCCCGGCCGCCTACCCGGCACCCAAGGGCACCGACCCCGAGGCGCTGCTGAAGAAGATGGTCGCCCGGGCCAACCAGGAGTACGAGAAGGCCGACCTGGAGGGCAAGGCCCAGGGGCTCGGGCTGAAGAACCCGTGGGAACTGCTGACCGTCGCCAGCCTGGTTCAGGTCGAGGGCAAGACGGAGGACGACTTCCGCAAGATGTCCGAGGTCGTCTACAACCGCCTCAAGCCCACCAACACCGAGACCAACCAGCTCCTCCAGTTCGACTCGGCGTTCAACTACCTCAAGGGCCAGAGCAACATCGACATCTCCGAGGCGGAGATCAACAAGAACCAGGACCCGTACAACACCTACACCCAGAAGGGTCTGACCCCGGGGCCGATCAGCAACCCGGGCAACGAGGCCATCACCGCCGCACTCAGCCCGACCGAGGACGGCTGGATGTACTTCGTGGCGACCGACGGCATGGAGGTGACGGAGTTCGCCAAGAACCACGACGACTTCCTGAAGCTGAAGAAGAAGTTCAATGACAGCTAGCTGCGCTCCGGGGAGCGATGCGGGCCGGCGGGCAGCCGTGCTCGGCTCGCCCATCGCCCACTCGCTCTCCCCGGTGCTGCACCGCGCCGCCTACGCCGAACTCGGCCTCACCGACTGGTCCTACGACCGCTTCGAGGTCGGCGAGGCCGCCCTCCCGGCCTTCCTGGCCGGACTCGACGCCTCCTGGGCGGGTCTCTCGCTCACCATGCCGCTCAAGCGCGCGGTCATCCCGCTGCTGGACGGCGTCAGCGACACCGCCGCCTCCGTCGAGGCGGTCAACACCGTCGTCCTCACCGGGGACGGCCGCCGGCTCGGCGACAACACCGACATCCCCGGCATGATCGCCGCCCTGCGCGAACGCGGCGTGGCGACGGTGGAGTCCGCCGCGGTCCTCGGCGCCGGCGCCACGGCCTCCTCCGCGCTGGCCGCGCTCGCCCGGCTCTGCACCGGCCCCGTCACCGCCTATGTCCGCAGCGCCGCCCGCGCCGAGGAGATGCGTGGCTGGGGCGAGCGGCTGGGCGTCGACGTCCGGACCGCCGACTGGGCGGACGCCGCCGAGGCCCTGCGCGCGCCCCTGGTCGTCGCCACCACCCCGGAGGGCAGCACCGACGCCCTCGCCGCGGCCGTGCCCGAGGCCCCCGGCACCCTCTTCGACGTCCTCTACGAGCCCTGGCCCACCCGCCTGGCCGCCGCCTGGTCGGCGCGCGGGGGAGCGGTGGTCGGCGGGCTGGACCTGCTGGTGCACCAGGCCGTCCTCCAGGTCGAGCAGATGACCGGCCGGACGCCCGCGCCGCTCGCCGCGATGCGCCGCGCGGGCGAGCAGGCCCTCGCCGCCCGCCACGCCTCCGCCTGACCCGCCTGCCCGCTTCCCCGGGCGGCCCCGTACCTGTCTCGGCGGACGTCCGCCTGATGGGACGGTGTCCGGGACGCCTTCCCGGACATGGGAGGATCGGTTCAGGCGTACCAGGGCCGTGCTCCCGGCCGTACCCGCCGGGAGCCCGGGCCGCGCCGCCGCAGTTCTGAGCGCGAGCATGAGGAGCACCGTTGAGCAGGTTGCGTTGGCTGACCGCGGGCGAGTCGCACGGACCCGCACTGGTGGCGACGCTGGAGGGTCTTCCCGCCGGTGTCCCCGTCACCACCGACATGGTGGCGGACCACCTCGCCCGGCGGCGCCTCGGCTACGGGCGCGGTGCGCGGATGAAGTTCGAGCGCGACGAGGTCACCTTCCTCGGCGGGGTGCGCCACGGCCTGACCATGGGCTCCCCGGTCGCCGTCATGGTCGGCAACACCGAGTGGCCCAAGTGGGAGAAGGTCATGGCGGCCGACCCCGTCGACCCCGACGAGCTGGCCGCCCTCGCCCGCAACGCGCCCCTGACCCGTCCCCGCCCCGGCCACGCCGACCTCGCCGGGATGCAGAAGTACGCCCTCGACGAGGCCCGCCCGGTCCTGGAGCGCGCCAGCGCCCGGGAGACCGCGGCCCGCGTCGCGCTGGGTGCGGTGGCCCGCTCCTACCTCAAGGAGACCGCGGGCATCGAGATCGTCTCCCATGTCGTTGAGCTCGCCGCCGCCAAGGCCCCCTACGGCGTCTACCCGACCCCCGCCGACGTCGAGAAGCTGGACGCCGACCCGGTGCGCTGCCTGGACGCCGACGCGAGCAAGGCGATGGTCGCCGAGATCGACCAGGCCCACAAGGACGGTGACACCCTCGGCGGTGTCGTCGAGGTGCTGGCGTACGGGGTGCCCGTCGGCCTCGGCTCGCACGTGCACTGGGACCGGCGCCTGGACGCCCGGCTCGCCGCCGCGCTCATGGGCATCCAGGCGATCAAGGGCGTCGAGGTGGGCGACGGCTTCGACCTCGCCCGCGTCCCCGGCTCCAAGGCGCACGACGAGATCGTCCCCACCGACGAGGGCATCCGGCGCACCTCCGGCCGCTCCGGCGGCACCGAGGGCGGGATGAGCACCGGCGAGCTGCTGCGCGTGCGCGCCGCGATGAAGCCCATCGCCACCGTGCCGCGCGCCCTGAAGACCGTGGACGTGGAGACCGGCGAGCCCGCCGCCGCGCACCACCAGCGCTCCGACGTGTGCGCGGTCCCGGCGGCCGGCATCGTCGCCGAGGCCATGGTCGCGCTGGTCCTGGCGGACGCCGTCGCCGAGAAGTTCGGCGGCGACAGCGTCACCGAGACCCGCCGCAACGTGCGGTCCTACCTCGACAACCTGCACATCCGGTGACCGCCCCGCTGATCGTCCTCGTCGGGCCGATGGGCTCGGGCAAGTCGACGGTCGGCGAGCTGCTCGCCGGCCGGCTCGGCGTCCCCTACCGGGACACCGACGCCGACATCGTCGCCGCCGAGGGCCGCGAGATCTCGGACATCTTCGTCGAGGACGGCGAGGAGCACTTCCGGGCCCTGGAGCGCGCCGCCGTACGGGCCGCCGTCACCGACCACACCGGCGTCCTCTCCCTCGGCGGCGGTGCCGTCCTGGACGACGGCACCCGGGCGCTGCTCGCCGGGCTGCCCGTCGTCTACCTCTCCATGGACGTGGAGGAGGCCGTGCGCCGGGTCGGGCTGAACACCGCCCGCCCGCTGCTCGCCGTCAACCCGCGCCGCCAGTGGCGCGAGCTGATGGAGGCCCGCCGCCACCTCTACACCGAGGTCGCCCGCGCGGTCGTCGCCACCGACGACCGCACCCCCGAGGAGGTCGCTCAGGCCGTCCTCGACGCACTCGAAGCGAAGGGCCGCGCCCCGGGGGGGCCGTCCCCCGAGACCCGGCACAACCCGGACACCCGGCAGGAGAAGCAGTGACCGACCAGGCAGTGACGCGTATCCAGGTCGGCGGTACGGCCGGCACCGACCCGTACGAGGTGCTGATCGGCCGGCAGCTCCTGGGCGAGCTGGGCGGACTGATCGGCCCCGGTGTGCGCCGGGTCGCCGTCATCCACCCCGAGGCCCTCGCCGAGACGGGCGAGGCCCTGCGCAGCGACCTCGCCGATCAGGGGTACGAGGCCGTCAACATCCAGGTGCCCAACGCGGAGGAGGCGAAGACCGCCGAGGTCGCCGCCTACTGCTGGAAGGCCCTCGGCCAGACCGGCTTCACGCGCAGCGACGTGATCGTGGGCGTCGGCGGCGGTGCCACCACCGACCTGGCCGGCTTCGTCGCGGCGACCTGGCTGCGCGGGGTCCGCTGGATCGCCGTGCCGACCACCGTGCTGGCCATGGTGGACGCGGCGGTCGGCGGCAAGACGGGCATCAACACCGCCGAGGGCAAGAACCTGGTCGGCGCCTTCCATCCGCCCGCCGGGGTCCTCTGCGACCTGGCCGCCCTGGGCTCCCTCCCCGTGCACGACTACGTCAGCGGCATGGCCGAGGTCATCAAGGCCGGTTTCATCGCCGACCCGGTCATTCTCGACCTGGTCGAGTCCGACCCCGAGGGCGCGCGCACCCCCGCCGGGCCGCACACCGCGGAGCTGATCGAGCGCTCCATCCGGGTCAAGGCCGACGTCGTCTCCAGCGACCTCAAGGAGGCCGGGCTCCGCGAGATCCTCAACTACGGCCACACCCTGGCGCACGCGATCGAGAAGAACGAGCGCTACAAGTGGCGGCACGGTGCGGCCGTCTCCGTGGGCATGGTCTTCGCCGCCGAACTCGGCCGCCTCGCCGGGCGGCTGGACGACGCCACGGCCGACCGGCACCGCAGCGTCCTGGAGTCCGTCGGGCTGCCGCTGACCTACCGGGGCGACCAGTGGCCCAAGCTGCTGGAGACCATGCGGGTCGACAAGAAGTCCCGGGGCAACCTGCTGCGCTTCATCGTGCTGGACGGCCTCGCCCGGCCGACCGTACTGGAGGGCCCGGATCCGGCCGTGCTGCTCGCCGCGTACGGCGAGGTGTCCGCGTGAGCCGCCGGACGCTGGTGCTCAACGGCCCCAATCTCGGCCGCCTCGGCTCGCGGGAGCCCGACGTCTACGGCTCCACCTCCTACGCCGGTCTGGTGGAGTCCTGCCGGACCCTCGGCGAGGAACTGGGCCTCGACGTCGAGGTGCGCGAGACCAACGACGAGGGGGAGATGATCCGCTGGCTCCACGAGGCCGCCGACGGATCGGTTCCGGTCGTTCTCAACCCGGGCGCCTTCACGCACTACTCGTACGGCATGCGGGACGCGGCGGCCCAGCGGACCGCGCCGCTGATCGAGGTGCACATCTCCAACCCGTACACGCGCGAGGCGTTCCGGCACACCTCCGTGGTCGCGGCCGTCGCCAGCGGGACCGTCGCAGGCTTCGGCATCGGCTCCTACCGGCTGGCGCTGCGGGCGCTGGCGGAGGAACTGGCCGACGCCTGACGCCTGACGCCTGCGGCACGGTGGGACGGCGCCCCGGCCGCTCCGGCACGGTGGCGCCGAACGGGCCCGGCATGCCGGGCACTTCGGGAGACATCCGGCCGTTGTGAGAAGAGCGACCGGTCACGGTCGCACATCAGAACGGCTTCGGGAAGGTACCGTTCGGTGGCGGGAGGCCGAACGGCCGCCCGCTCAGCGTCAGTCGCACGAGACGGAGTGGCACCGGATGCAGCACGCAGTGGGGGCTCCGCCGCCACCGCCCCACGGACCGGGGCAGGGACCGGCGGGCCGGCCGCCCGGCGCCCATCACCCGGGACCGGCCCCCGGCCTCCCTGCCGGACCGCCCCCGCCTCCGCCACCCCTGGCCGCGCCCGCCCCCCAGGGCCCCGGCCACCCGGGCCAGGCGCCGGGTCACCCGCCCGTCGCCCCGCCCGCGCCCGGCGCCCCCGGGCACGCCTGGCACGGCCCCGCGGCCCGGCACCCCTCCGGACCGCAGCCGCCCGCCGGGCCGCGGCACCCGGACACCACCGGCCATGTCCGGCTCCCCGCGGGCGAGCCCGTGCCGATACCCGCCCCGCCCCCGTCGGAGGGCGGCACCGGCACGGCGATGCTCGCCGTCCTCCTGATCGGCCCGGCCGGCGCGGGCAAGACCACCGTCGCCCGCCACTGGGCGCGGACCCGGCGCGTCCCCACCGCCCACATCAGCCTGGACGATGTGCGCGAATGGGTCTGCTCCGGTTTCGCCGACCCCCAGGACGGCTGGAACGACCACTCCGAGGCCCAGTACCGCCTGGCCCGCCGCACCTGCGGCTTCGCCGCCCGGAACTTCCTCGCCAACGGCATCTCCTGCATCCTCGACGACGCGGTCTTCCCCGACCGCCCCGTGGTCGGCCTCGGCGGCTGGAAGCGCCACGTGGGCCCGGGGCTCCTCCCGGTGGTCCTCCTCCCGGGCCTGGAGATCGTCCTGGAGCGGAACGCGGAACGCTCGGGCAACCGCCGCCTCTCCGACGAGGAGGTGGCCGGCATCCACGGCCGCATGGCGGGCTGGTACGGCTCGGGCCTCCCGATCATCGACAACTCCACGTACGACGTGGAGACCACGGCCCGCGTCCTGGACGACGTCCTCGCCCGCGCCATCGCCAGCCCGCCCAGCTGGTAGCCCGGCACGGCGGCGCGCCCCCGAGCCCGGCGCCCCGGGCCCGGCGCCCCGGGCCCGGCGTTCCCCGGGAGCGCGCCGCCGCACCGACGGACGCGCCACCGGGCCGAGGCGGCGGCGGGCTCGTACGCTCGGAGAATGTCCGAGGTGTTCGCCGACCGGCGCGGCCGACTGCGCGACCGGTGTGCGGCGGCCGGGACCGCCGCCGTCCTGGTCTCCCGCCCCGCCAACGTCCGCTATCTCGCCGGCGCCGCCCCGCCCGGCGCCGTCCTGCTGCTCGGGCCCGGCGGCGAGGACGCGCTGCTCTGCCCCCGCGCCCCCACCGGCGACCCGGTGGAAGGACATCTGGACGACGGGCTGCGCACCGCCGTGCTGCCCGCGGGCGGGGCCGACCCCGCCGTGGCCGCCGCCGAACGCGCCCGCACCGGCGGGGCCGGCTCCCTCGCGGTGGAGGAGCACCATCTGACGGTGGCCCGGCACCGGGCCCTCGCCGCCGCCGCGCCCGCGCTGACCGTCACCGACCTGGGGACCGCCGTCGAGCAGCAGCGCGTCGTCAAGGACGAGGACGAGATCGCCGCGCTGCGCATCGCCGCCGAGATCACCGACCAGGCCCTCGGCGAACTCCTCGAATCGATCCTCGTCGGCCGCACCGAACGGCACCTCGCCCTGGAGCTGGAGCGCCGCCTGGTCGACCACGGCGCCGACGGGCCCGCGTTCCCCACCTGCGTCGCCGCCGGCCCCAACGCCGGGCTCCCCGGCCACCGGCCCTCGGACCGGCGGGTGGAGGAGGGCGACTTCCTGTCGGTCTCGCTCGGCGCCAACTACCGCGGCTACCGCTGCGAGATCGGCCGGACCTTCGTCATCGGCACCTCCCCGGCGGACTGGCAGGTCGAGCTGTACGACCTCGTCTTCGCCGCTCAGCGGGCCGGACGGGAGGCGCTGGTGCCCGGTGCCGCCTACCGCGAGGTCGACCGTGCGGCCCGGCAGATCCTGGACGGCGCCGGGTACGGCGAGAACCTCGCGCCCCGCACCGGCCACGGGGTGGGGCTCGAAATCGGCGAGGACCCGCAGCTCGCCCCTGCGGCCATGGGTAAACTGGACGCTTGCGTGCCGGTCACCGTCGAACCGGGGGTCCACCTCCCGGGACGGGGCGGTGTCCGGATCGATGACACGCTCGTCGTGCGCCAGGAGGCGGACGGCGGCCCCGAGCTACTCACCATCACGACCAAGGAGCTGCTCGCGCTGTAGGGCGCGGACCTCGGTCGTCCACCAGCGTCAGTCCAGGAGATTCCGCAACCGTGGCTTCCACGAACGACCTCAAGAACGGCATGGTGCTCAAGCTCGACGGAGGCCAGCTCTGGTCCGTCGTCGAGTTCCAGCACGTCAAGCCCGGCAAGGGCCCGGCCTTCGTGCGCACCAAGCTCAAGAACGTGCTCTCCGGCAAGGTCGTCGACAAGACCTTCAACGCAGGCGTGAAGGTCGAGACGGCCACCGTCGACCGCCGCGACATGCAGTTCTCGTACATGGACGGCGAGTACTTCGTCTTCATGGACATGCAGACGTACGACCAGCTGATGATCGACCGCAAGACGGTCGGCAACGCCGCGAACTTCCTCATCGAGGGCTTCACGGCCAGCGTCGCGCAGCACGAGGGCGAGGTGCTCTACGTCGAGCTCCCCGCCGCCGTCGAGCTGACGATCCAGCACACCGAGCCGGGCGTGCAGGGCGACCGCTCCACCGGTGGCTCCAAGCCCGCCACCCTGGAGACCGGTTACGAGATCCAGGTCCCGCTGTTCATCACCACCGGCGAGAAGATCAAGGTCGACACCCGTTCGGGCGACTACCTCGGCCGGGTGAACAGCTAACCGTGGCTGCCCGCAACAAGGCCCGCAAGCGTGCCTTCCAGATCCTCTTCGAGGCCGACCAGCGCGGGGCGTCCGTGCAGGACGTCCTCGCCGACTGGGTCCGGCACGCGCGGTCCGACGACCGTCAGCCGCCGGTCGCCGAGTACACCATGGACCTCGTCGAGGGCTATGCGCAGCACTCCGACCGCATCGACGAGCTGATCGCCACCTACGCGGTCGGCTGGACGCTCGACCGGATGCCCGTCGTCGACCGGAACATCCTGCGCCTCGGCGCCTACGAGCTGGTGTGGGTGGACGGTACACCGGACGCCGTGGTGATCGACGAGGCGGTGCAGCTCGCCAAGGAGTTCTCCACCGACGAGTCCCCCTCGTTCGTGAACGGCCTGCTGGGCCGCTTCAAGGACCTCAAGCCGAGCCTCCGCCGCGACCAGTAGCCCCTCAGGCGGCGGGCGAGCGAGCCGGCGAGCACCGGGCCCGGTGCGGAGTGACACACGTCCTCCGCACCGGGCCTGGCGCGTTCTCGCCGTGGGAGCGCCGTAGGAAGGGCCCCTCGGACGGCCCTCCGAGGGGCGGAAACGCGCGGAGGGCGGAAGCGGATGACCGCTTCCGCCCTCCGGCGTGACGTTTTTTCAGCGCTGATCCCGTCGGGAAATCAGCTCTCCTCGTGGGCGACCGCGCGCCGGGCGTCCGCGTCCAGCACACCCCAGCTGATGAGCTGCTCGGTCAGGACCGAGGGGGACTGGTCGTAGATCACGGCCAGGGTGCGCAGGTCGTCCTGGCGGATCGACAGCACCTTGCCGTTGTAGTCGCCGCGCTGGGACTGGATGGTGGCCGCGTACCGCTGGAGCGGGCCGGCCTTCTCCTGCGGGACGTGGGCCAGGCGCTCCAGGTCGAGCACCAGCTTCGGCGGCGGCTCGGCGGCCCCGCCCGGCGTGGTGCCCGGCAGCAGCTCCTGCACGGGGACGCCGTAGAAGTCCGCCAGCTCGGCGAGGCGCTGCACGGTCACCGCACGGTCGCCGCGCTCGTAGGAGCCGACCACCACGGCCTTCCAGCGCCCCTGGGACTTCTCCTCCACGCCGTGGAGGGACAGACCCTGCTGGGTGCGGATGGCGCGGAGCTTGGCCCCGAGCTGCTTTGCGTATTCGCTGGACATATAGCTCCCCGGACGCTGTGACAACGTGCGGCTCGGCCGCGCGACTGGTAACTCACTGTGAGGTTACGCAGCGTGACTTGGCTGAGTCAAGCCGAATGGTCCGGACCGGTTTCGGCCACGGACCGGCGTAGCCGGATCAGTACACCCATCAAGCACTGGTAATGTGGTCGGCGCAATTCCGACGTCCTTTAAGAACCGTCCCGTGAGGCGGAGAAGGAGGTCCGTTTCGTATGGACGCACAGCACAGCCCCGAGGTCCCGCGGCCCGTCCTGGAGGCTCCGGACATCGCGCGGGTGCTCACCCGCATCGCCCACGAGATCGTCGAACGCGCCAAGGGCGCCGACGACGTGGTGCTCCTCGGCATCCCCACCCGCGGCGTCTTCCTCGCCCGCCGGCTCGCCGACAAGCTCGAAGGCATCACCGGCCGGAAGATCCCGGTCGGCTCCCTGGACATCACCATGTACCGGGACGACCTGCGGCTCAAGCCCGCCCGCGCGCTCGCCCGCACCGAGATCCCCGGCGACGGCGTCGACGGCCGCCTCGTCGTCCTCGTCGACGACGTCCTCTTCTCCGGGCGCACCATCCGCGCCGCCCTCGACGCCCTCGGCGACATCGGCCGGCCGCGCGCCGTGCAGCTCGCCGTCCTCGTCGACCGCGGCCACCGCGAGCTGCCCATCCGCGCCGACTACGTGGGCAAGAACATCCCCACGTCGCTGCGCGAGGCGGTCAAGGTCCAGCTCGCCGAGGAGGACGGCCGCGACACCGTGCTGCTCGGAATCCGGGGGGCCGCCCCGGCCGCCGCCGGCGAGCAGTAGCAACCCCGTACGCCCCACCCCCGCGTACGGCGCGCGCTCCCGCGCGCCCGCACGTCTCGCGAACCTCCACAGACCTGGAGAAAACCCCCGATGATGCGCCACCTCATCTCGGCCGCCGATCTCACCCGCGACGAAGCCGTCCGCATCCTCGACACCGCCGAGGAGATGGCCCGGGTCGCCGACCGGCCGATCAAGAAGCTGCCCGCCCTGCGCGGCCGCACGGTCTGCAACCTCTTCTTCGAGGACTCGACCCGGACCCGGATCTCCTTCGAGGCCGCCGAGAAGCGCCTCTCCGCCGATGTCATCAACTTCGCCGCCAAGGGCTCCAGCGTCTCCAAGGGCGAGTCGCTGAAGGACACCGCCCAGACCCTGGAGGCCATGGGCGTCGACGCCGTCGTCATCCGGCACGGCGCCTCCGGGGCGCCCTACCGGCTCGCCACCTCCGGCTGGATCGACGCCCCCGTCATCAACGCGGGCGACGGCACCCACCAGCACCCCACCCAGGCCCTGCTCGACGCCTTCACCATGCGCCGCCGCCTGATCGGTCCGGACGCCGGGATCGGCCAGGACCTGGCCGGCCGCCGGATCACGGTCGTCGGCGACATCCTGCACAGCCGGGTCGCCCGCTCCAACGTCGACCTGCTGCACACCCTCGGCGCCGAGGTCACCCTCGTCGCCCCGCCCACCCTGGTGCCCGTCGGTGTGGAGAGCTGGCCCTGCGAGGTCTCCTACGACCTGGACAGCGTCCTCACCAAGTCGGACGCCGTGATGATGCTCCGCGTCCAGCGCGAGCGCATGAACGCGGCCTTCTTCCCCACCGAGCGCGAGTACTCCCGCCGCTACGGCCTCGACGCCGACCGGATGGCGAAGATGCCCGGCCACGCGATCGTGATGCACCCCGGCCCGATGGTCCGCGGCATGGAGATCACCGCAGAGGTCGCCGACTCCGGCCGCTGCACCGTGATCGAGCAGGTCGCCAACGGTGTGTCCATCCGGATGGCCGTGCTCTACCTGCTGCTCGGCGGCAACGAGTCCGACGCCCCCAACCCCCGTACCGAGGAGAAGTAAGACCATGAGCAAGATCCTGATCCGCGGTGCGAAGCTGCTGGGCGGCGAGGCGCTGGACGTGCTGGTCGACGGCGCGGTGATCGCCGCTACCGGCGCCGGCCTCTCCGCCGAGGGCGCCGAGGTGGTCGACGCCACCGGGCAGATCCTCCTGCCGGGCCTGGTCGACCTCCACACCCATCTGCGCGAGCCCGGCCGCGAGGACTCCGAGACCGTCCTCACCGGCACCCGCGCCGCCGCGAGCGGCGGCTACACCGCCGTCTTCGCCATGGCCAACACCCACCCGGTCGCCGACACCGCCGGCGTGGTCGAGCAGGTCTACCGCCTCGGCAAGGAGTCCGGCTACTGCGACGTGCAGCCCATCGGCGCCGTCACCGTCGGCCTGGAGGGCCGCAAACTCGCCGAGCTGGGCGCCATGCACGAGTCCGCCGCCGGCGTCACCGTCTTCTCCGACGACGGCAAGTGCGTGGACGACGCGGTGATCATGCGCCGCGCCCTCGAGTACGTGAAGGCCTTCGGCGGGGTCATCGCCCAGCACGCCCAGGAGCCCCGGCTGACCGAGGGCGCCCAGATGAACGAGGGCGTCGTCTCCGCCGAACTCGGCCTCAGCGGCTGGCCCGCCGTCGCCGAGGAGTCGATCATCGCCCGGGACGTCCTCCTCGCCGAGCACGTCGGCTCCCGCGTCCACATCTGCCACCTGTCGACCGCCGGCTCCGTCGAGATCGTCCGCTGGGCCAAGTCCCGCGGCATCGACGTCACCGCCGAGGTCACCCCGCACCACCTGCTCCTCACCGACGAGCTGGTGCGCAGCTACAACCCGGTCTACAAGGTCAACCCGCCGCTGCGCACCGAGCGGGACGTGATGGCCCTGCGCGAGGCGCTCGCCGACGGCACGATCGACATCGTCGCGACCGACCACGCCCCCCACCCGCACGAGGACAAGGACTGCGAGTGGGCCGCGGCCGCCATGGGCATGGTCGGCCTGGAGACCGCGCTCTCCGTCGTCCAGCAGACCATGGTGGAGACCGGGCTCCTGGACTGGGCGGGCGTCGCCGAGCGGATGTCCTTCGCGCCCGCCCGCATCGGCGGGGCCAAGGGCCACGGACGGCCCGTCTCGGCTGGTGAGCCCGCCAACCTCACCCTGGTCGATCCGGCTTACCGTGGTGTCGTGGACCCCGCGGGCTTCGCCTCCCGCAGCCGCAACACCCCCTACGAGGGCCGCGAGCTGCCCGGGCGCGTGACGCACACCTTCCTGCGGGGCCGTGCGACGCTGATGGACGGGAAGCTGGCGTGACACCTGCACTTGTGAATCTGGCCCTGAACGCGGCGAACACCGCCGCCGAGCGGAAGTCGGCGGAGGTGACCGACTGGGCCGCGCGCATCGGGTGGACCGTCGGACTGCTGATCTTCGTCGTCCTCGTCTACTGGCTGATGCGCCAGGGCTGGAAGTGGCGCGGCAGCCTCCAGTCGGACCTGCCCGAGCTGCCCGCCCTGCCCGAGGCGCCCGGCGAGCCGAAGCTCACCCTGGCCGGCCGCTACCACGGCTCCACCACCGCCGGGCAGTGGCTGGACCGGATCGTCGCCCACGGCCTCGGCGTCCGCAGCCGCGTGGAACTCACCCTCACCGACGCCGGACTCGCGGTCGTCCGCCCCGGCGCCCGGGACTTCTTCGTGCCCGCCGAGGCACTGCGCGAGGCCCGCCTCGACAAGGGGATCGCCGGCAAGGTCCTCGCCGAGGGCGGTCTGCTGATCGTCACCTGGCAGCACGGCGAGCGGCTGATCGACTCCGGCTTCCGCTCCGACCGGGCCGCCGAGCAGACCACCTGGGCCGACACCCTCAACGACATGATCAAGACGACGGAAGGCACCGCACGATGACCACCTCCACCAGGGGAGCCGCCACCGCTCCCGCCGTGCTCGTCCTGGAGGACGGCCGCACCTTCCGCGGCCGCGCCTACGGGGCCGTGGGGGAGACCTTCGGCGAGGCGGTCTTCAGCACCGGCATGACCGGCTACCAGGAGACCCTCACCGACCCGTCGTACCACCGGCAGGTCGTCGTGATGACCGCCCCGCACGTCGGCAACACCGGCTACAACGACGAGGACGACGAGTCCCGGCGGATCTGGGTCGCCGGATACGTCGTCCGCGACCCCGCCCGGATCCCGTCCAACTGGCGCTCCCGCCGCACTCTGGACGACGAGCTGACCGCCCAGGGCGTCGTCGGCATCTCCGGGATCGACACCCGCGCCCTCACCCGGCACCTGCGCGAACGCGGCGCCATGCGCGTCGGCATCTTCTCCGGCGAGGCCCTGGCCGACGAGGCCGCCCTCCTCGACCGGGTCCGGCAGGCCCCCGCGATGAAGGGCGCCGCCCTCGCCGCCGAGGTCGCCACCACCGAGCCGTACGTGGTGCCGGCCGTGGGCGAGAAGAAGTTCACCGTCGCCGCCCTCGACCTCGGCATCAAGGGCATGACCCCGCAGCGGATGGCCGAACGCGGCATCGAGGTGCACGTCCTGCCCGCCACCGCCACCGCCGAGGAGGTCTACGCCGTCGAACCGGACGGCGTCTTCCTCTCCAACGGCCCCGGTGACCCCGCCACCGCCGACCTCACCGTGGTCAAGGCCGTCCTGGAGCGCGGCACCCCGCTGTTCGGGATCTGCTTCGGCAACCAGCTCCTCGGCCGGGCCCTCGGCTTCGGCACCTACAAGCTCAAGTACGGCCACCGGGGCATCAACCAGCCCGTGCAGGACCGCACCACCGGCAAGGTCGAGGTCACCGCCCACAACCACGGCTTCGCCGTCGAGGCCCCCCTCGACCGCGTCTCCGACACCCCCTACGGCCGCGCCGAGGTCTCCCACGTCTGCCTCAACGACGACGTGGTGGAGGGGCTGCGGCTCCTCGACCGCCCGGCCTTCAGCGTCCAGTACCACCCCGAGGCGGCCGCCGGCCCGCACGACGCCGCGTACCTCTTCGACCGCTTCGTATCTCTGATGAGCACCACCCAGATGGAGGCCGAGCGTGCCTAAGCGCACCGATATCCAGTCCGTCCTGGTCATCGGCTCCGGCCCGATCGTCATCGGCCAGGCCGCCGAGTTCGACTACTCCGGCACCCAGGCGTGCCGCGTCCTCAAGGCCGAGGGCCTGCGGGTGATCCTGGTCAACTCCAACCCGGCCACGATCATGACCGACCCGGAGATCGCCGACGCCACCTACGTCGAGCCGATCACCCCCGAGTTCGTCGAGAAGATCATCGCCAAGGAGCGCCCCGACGCCCTGCTGCCCACCCTCGGCGGGCAGACCGCGCTCAACACCGCCATCTCCATGCACGAGCAGGGGGTGCTGGAGAAGTACGGCGTCGAGCTGATCGGCGCCAACGTGGAGGCGATCCACAAGGGCGAGGACCGCGACCTGTTCAAGGAGGTCGTCGAGGAGGTCCGGCGGAAGATCGGCCACGGCGAGTCCGCCCGCTCGGTCATCTGCCACACCATGGAGGACGTCCTCGCCGGCGTCGACACCCTCGGCGGCTACCCGGTCGTGGTGCGCCCCTCCTTCACCATGGGCGGCGCCGGCTCCGGCTTCGCCCACGACGAGGAGGAACTGCGCCGCATCGCCGGCCAGGGCCTCACGCTCTCCCCGACCACCGAGGTCCTCCTGGAGGAGTCCATCCTCGGCTGGAAGGAGTACGAGCTGGAGCTGATGCGCGACAAGAACGACAACGTCGTGGTCGTCTGCTCCATCGAGAACTTCGACCCGATGGGCGTCCACACCGGCGACTCCATCACCGTCGCCCCCGCGATGACCCTGACCGACCGCGAGTACCAGCGGCTGCGGGACATCGGTATCGCGATCATCCGCGAGGTCGGCGTCGACACCGGCGGCTGCAACATCCAGTTCGCCGTCGACCCGGCGGACGGGCGGATCATCGTCATCGAGATGAACCCGCGCGTCTCCCGCTCCTCCGCCCTCGCCTCCAAGGCCACCGGCTTCCCGATCGCCAAGATCGCCGCCAAGCTCGCCGTCGGCTACACCCTCGACGAGATCCCCAACGACATCACCGAGAAGACCCCGGCCTCCTTCGAGCCGACCCTCGACTACGTGGTCGTCAAGGCCCCCCGGTTCGCCTTCGAGAAGTTCCCGCAGGCCGACTCCACCCTCACCACCACCATGAAGTCGGTCGGCGAGGCCATGGCCATCGGCCGCAACTTCACCGAGGCCCTCCAGAAGGCCCTGCGGTCGCTGGAGAAGAAGGGCAGCCAGTTCGCCTTCACCGGCCCGGCCGGCGACAAGGCCGAGCTGCTGCGCGAGGCCGTGCGGCCCACCGACGGCCGGATCAACCTCGTGATGGAGGCCATCCGCGCCGGGGCCACCCCCGAGGAGGTCTTCGACGCGACCCGGATCGACCCCTGGTTCGTCGACCAGCTCTTCCTGATCAAGGAGCACGCCGACGAGCTGGCCGCCGCCGACAAGCTCACCCCCGAGCTGCTCGCCGACGCCAAGCGCCACGGCTTCTCCGACGCCCAGATCGCCGACATCCGCGGCCTGCGCGAGGACGTCGTCCGCGAGGTCCGCCACGCCCTCGGCGTCCGCCCGGTCTACAAGACGGTCGACACCTGCGCCGCCGAGTTCGCCGCCCGGACCCCGTACTTCTACTCCTCCTACGACGAGGAGTCCGAGGTCGCCCCGCGCGAGAAGCCCGCGGTGATCATCCTCGGCTCGGGCCCCAACCGCATCGGCCAGGGCATCGAGTTCGACTACTCCTGCGTCCACGCCTCCTTCGCGCTGCACGACGCCGGCTACGAGACCGTCATGGTCAACTGCAACCCCGAGACCGTCTCCACCGACTACGACACCTCCGACCGGCTCTACTTCGAGCCGCTCACCCTGGAGGACGTCCTGGAGATCGTGCACGCCGAGTCCCTGGCGGGCCCGATCGCCGGTGTGGTGGTCCAGCTCGGCGGCCAGACCCCGCTGGGCCTCGCCCAGGCCCTGAAGGACAACGGCGTGCCCGTGGTCGGCACCAGCCCGGAGGCCATCCACGCCGCCGAGGACCGCGGCGCCTTCGGCCGGGTGCTCGCGGAGGCCGGGCTCCCCGCGCCCAAGCACGGCACCGCCACCACCTTCGCCGGCGCCAAGGCCATCGCGGACGAGATCGGCTACCCGGTCCTGGTCCGCCCCTCCTACGTCCTCGGCGGCCGGGGCATGGAGATCGTCTACGACGAGACCCGGCTGGAGGCGTACATCGCCGAGTCCACCGAGATCTCCCCGTCCCGCCCGGTCCTGGTGGACCGCTTCCTCGACGACGCCATCGAGATCGACGTCGACGCCCTCTACGACGGCCACGAGCTCTACCTCGGCGGCGTCATGGAGCACATCGAGGAGGCCGGCATCCACTCCGGCGACTCCGCCTGCGCCCTGCCCCCGATCACCCTCGGCGGGCACGACATCAAGCGGCTGCGCGCCTCCACCGAGGCCATCGCGGCGGGCGTCGGCGTCCGCGGCCTGATCAACATCCAGTTCGCGATGGCCGGCGACATCCTCTACGTCCTGGAGGCCAACCCCCGCGCCTCCCGGACCGTGCCCTTCACCTCCAAGGCCACCGCGGTGCCGCTCGCCAAGGCGGCGGCCCGGATCTCGCTCGGCGCCACCATCGCCGAACTGCGCGCGGAGGGCCTGCTGCCGCGCCAGGGCGACGGCGGCACCCTCCCCATGGACGCGCCGATCTCCGTCAAGGAGGCCGTGATGCCGTGGACCCGCTTCCGCGACGTGCACGGCCGCGGCGTGGACACCGTCCTCGGCCCGGAGATGCGCTCCACCGGCGAGGTCATGGGCATCGACTCGGTCTTCGGCACCGCCTACGCCAAGTCCCAGGCCGGCGCCTACGGCCCGCTGCCCACCAAGGGCCGCGCCTTCGTCTCCGTCGCCAACCGGGACAAGCGGTCGATGATCTTCCCGGCGCGGGAACTGGTCGCCCACGGCTTCGAGCTGATGGCCACCTCCGGCACCGCCGAGGTCCTGCGGCGCAACGGCCTGCACTGCGCGGTCGTCCGCAAGCAGTCCGAGGGCGAGGGTCCGAACGGTGAGAAGACGATCGTCCAGCTCATCCACGACGGCGAGGTCGACCTCATCGTCAACACCCCCTACGGCACCGGCGGCCGGCTCGACGGCTACGACATCCGCACCGCGGCCGTCGCCCGCTCCGTCCCGTGCCTGACGACGGTCCAGGCCCTCGCCGCCGCCGTACAGGGCATCGAGGCGCTCGGGCGCGGCGACATCGGCGTCCGCTCCCTCCAGGAACACGCCGAACACCTGACCGCGGCCCGCGACTAGTACCGAGGGGGACACCGGAAACGGTGTCCCCCTCCTCATGCCCCATGAGGACACCGCTGTGTACAAGCTCTTCTTCCGACTCGTCTTCACCCGCATGGACCCCGAGCGGGCCCACCACCTCGCCTTCCGCTGGATCCGCCTCGCGGCCCGCGTCCCCGTCCTGCGCACCTTCCTCGCCGCCGCCCTCGCCCCCCGCTTCACCGAGCTGCGCACCGAGGCCTTCGGCCTGCGCATGCACGGCCCCTTCGGGCTGGCCGCCGGCTTCGACAAGAACGCGGTCGCCGTCGACGGCATGGCCATGCTCGGCTTCGACCACGTCGAGATCGGCACCGTCACCGCACGGCCCCAGCCCGGCAACCCGAAGCAGCGCCTCTTCCGGCTGGTCCCGGACCGGGCCCTGATCAACCGGATGGGCTTCAACAACGAGGGCTCCGCCGTGGTCGCCGCCCGCCTCGCCGCCCGCCGCGAGGTCTTCCGCACGACCGTCGGCGTCAACATCGGCAAGACCAAGGTCGTGCCCGAGGCCGAGGCCGCCGCCGACTACGTGGAGTCCACCGAGCGGCTCGCCCCGCACGCCGACTACCTGGTGGTCAACGTCTCCTCGCCCAACACCCCCGGGCTGCGCAACCTCCAGGCCACCGAGTCCCTGCGCCCCCTGCTCACCGCCGTGCGCGAGGCGGCCGACCGGACCGTCACCGGCCGCCGCGTCCCCCTCCTCGTCAAGATCGCCCCCGATCTCGCGGACGAGGACGTGGACGCCGTCGCCGACCTCGCCGTGGAACTCGGCCTGGACGGCATCATCGCCACCAACACCACCATCGCCCGGGAGGGCCTGGCCTCCCCGGCCGCCCTCACCGCCGAGACCGGCGGTCTCTCCGGCGCCCCCCTCAAGGAGCGCTCCCTGGAGGTGCTGCGCCGCCTCTACGCCCGCGTCGGCGACCGGATCACCCTGGTCGGCGTCGGCGGCGTCGAGACCGCCGAGGACGCCTGGCAGCGCATCCTCGCCGGGGCCACCCTCGTCCAGGGCTACAGCGCCTTCGTCTACGAGGGCCCCTGCTACGCCCGCGCGATCCACAAGGGCCTCGCCGCCCGCCTCGCGGCCAGCCCCTACGCCACCCTCGCCGAGGCCGTCGGCGCCGAGACCCGGAAGGCAGCCGCCGCATGAGCCCCCTGGAACCCTTCGGCACCCGGCTCCGCCACGCCATGGACACCCGCGGTCCGCTGTGCGTCGGCATCGACCCGCACGCCTCCCTGCTCACCGCCTGGGGCCTCGACGACGACATCGCCGGCCTGGAGCGCTTCACCCGCACCACCGTCGAGGCGCTGGCCGACCGGGTCGCCGTCCTCAAGCCCCAGTCCGCCTTCTTCGAGCGCTTCGGCTCCCGGGGCCTCGCCGTCCTGGAGAAGGCCGTCGAGGAGGCCCGGGCCGCCGGCGCCCTGGTCCTGATGGACGCCAAGCGCGGCGACATCGGCTCCACCATGGGCGCGTACGCCGAAGCCTTTCTGCGCAAGGACTCGCCGCTGTTCTCGGACGCGGTGACGCTCTCCCCGTACCTCGGCTTCGGCTCGCTGCGCCCCGCGCTGGACCAGGCCGTGCTGAGCGGCAGCGGGGTCTTCGTGCTGGCGCTCACCTCCAACCCGGAGGGCGCCGAGGTGCAGCGCGCCGCCGCGGCGGACGGCCGGTCCCTGGCCCAGCTGATGCTGGACCACATGCGGGCCGAGAACGAGGGCGCCGCGCCACTGGGCTCGGTCGGCGCGGTCGTGGGGGCCACCCTCGGGGACGCGGGCGCGGACCTGGACATCAACGGGCCGCTGCTGGCCCCCGGCATCGGCGCGCAGGGGGCGACCGCGGCCGACCTCCCGGCCGTGTTCGGGGCCGCGGTGCGCAATGTGGTGCCCAGCGTCAGCAGGGGGGTCCTCGCCCACGGCCCGGACGCGGCGGCGCTGCGCGCGGCGGCGGACCGGTTCGCGGGCGAGGTCCGCGAGGCCGTGGCCGCGGCTGAGGGCTGAGGGCTTCGGGCTGGGGGCCGGCGGCTGGGGAGCTGGGGGCTTCGGCCGGAGGGCGCGCCCCGGCGGAAAGCCGAGCGGGCCCCGGCCAAGGCCCTGCGCGTCCCCGGAGCGCGACCCCGACAGTTTCTTCACAGAAACCCGGTCATTATGTCTGAAAAGTCCTGGTCGGCCGATGCTGACCAGGACTTTTCGTCTGTTCTCGCTGACTGGAGCCCTGTTGGCCGCTAGTCTCCGTCGGAGAGCGAACGAGCAGGGCCGCTGTACCGCACTGTTCGCGCGCTCACCTGGTGCGGAGCGACCGAGTTCCGCGCCCGGTCCGTATCCGACAGTTCGACATCCGAGGTGACGTAGGCGTGGCTCTTCCGCCCCTTACCCCTGAACAGCGCGCAGCCGCGCTCGAAAAGGCCGCCGCGGCTCGCCGGGAGCGGGCCGAGGTCAAGAATCGACTCAAGCACTCCGGCGCCTCCCTCCACGAGGTCATCAAGCAGGGCCAGGAGAACGACGTCATCGGCAAGATGAAGGTCTCCGCCCTCCTGGAGTCCCTGCCGGGCGTCGGCAAGGTCCGCGCCAAGCAGATCATGGAGCGGCTCGGCATCTCCGAGAGCCGTCGCGTGCGCGGTCTCGGCTCCAACCAGATCGCGTCCCTGGAGCGCGAGTTCGGCGGCGGCGCCGCCTAGGAGGCGTCCGGATGCCCGCCGGCCGTTTCCCGGTCCTGCCGGGAACGGTCCCGGGCACTCCCCGGAACCTGGATAATCGCTGCATGGCAGCAGAGGTTCGTCCGCGGCTGACCGTGCTCTCCGGCCCCTCGGGGGTCGGTAAGAGCACGGTCGTCGCGCATATGCGCAAGGTCCACCCCGATGTGTGGCTCTCGGTGTCCGCGACGACACGCAAGCCCCGCCCGGGCGAGAAGCACGGCGTCCAGTACTTCTTCGTCTCCGACGACGAGTTCGACAAGCTGGTTGCCAACGGTGAGCTGCTGGAGTGGGCCGAGTTCGCGGGCAACCGCTATGGCACCCCGCGCCGCGCGGTGCTGGAGCGCCTGGAGGCCGGCGAGCCGGTGCTGCTGGAGATCGACCTCCAGGGCGCCCGGCAGGTCAAGGAGTCCATGCCGGAGTCGCAGCTGGTCTTCCTCGCGCCGCCGAGCTGGGAGGAGCTGGTCCGCCGGCTCACCGGCCGGGGCACCGAGTCCGCCGAGGTGATCGAGCGCCGTCTCGGCGCGGCCAAGGTGGAGCTGGCCGCCGAGGCCGAGTTCGACACGACCCTGGTGAACACCTCCGTCGAAGGCGTGGCCCGTGAGCTGCTAGCCTTGATGGAAGTTGTTTGATCGTACGTCCGATCGTTCTGCAAGTTCTTCGGAAGGCTAGAGAGTGTCCTCTTCCATCACCGCGCCCGAGGGCATCATCAACCCGCCGATCGACGAGCTGCTCGAGGCCACCGACTCGAAGTACAGCCTCGTGATCTACGCGGCCAAGCGCGCCCGTCAGATCAACGCGTACTACTCGCAGCTCGGCGAGGGCCTCCTTGAGTACGTCGGGCCCCTGGTGGACACCCACGTCCACGAGAAGCCGCTCTCGATCGCCCTGCGCGAGATCAACGCGGGGCTGCTGACCTCCGAGGCCATCGAGGGCCCGGCTCAGTAGCAGCGCAGTTCCCGTTCTTCCCACAGGCCCGGCGGCCCGTCCGCCGGGCCTGTGGTCTGTCCGGGGCCCGGTGGTCCGCTCCGGCCGGTCCGGTCAGGCGTTTGCGGCCGGGCGTTCCGGGCCGGTCGGGCGTTTGCGGCCGGGCGTTCCGGGCCGGGCCGGGCACGACGGTCCGCCGTGGGCGGCGCGGCGGGCGTGGTGCAGCATGGTGTCGAGAATCCGAGCGCGGGGAGGCGCAGTGGGCAAGCCGAAGGTGGTCCTGGGAGTCAGCGGCGGCATCGCCGCCTACAAGGCGTGCGAACTGCTCCGCCGGCTCACCGAGTCCGGGCACGAGGTCCGGGTGGTCCCCACCGCCTCCGCGCTGCACTTCGTGGGCGCCCCCACCTGGTCCGCCCTCTCCGGGAACCCGGTCTCCACCGAGGTCTGGGACGACGTCCACGAGGTCCCGCACGTCCGCATCGGCCAGCACACCGACCTGGTCGTGGTCGCGCCCGCCACCGCCGACCTGCTCGCCAGGGCGGCTCACGGGCTCGCCGACGACCTGCTCACCAACACCCTGCTCACCGCGCGCTGTCCGGTGGTCTTCGCCCCCGCGATGCACACCGAGATGTGGGAGCACCCCGCCACCCGGGAGAACGTCGCCACCCTGCGCCGGCGCGGGGCCGTCGTGATCGAACCCGCCGTGGGCCGGCTCACCGGTGTCGACACCGGCAAGGGGCGGCTGCCCGAGCCGGGGGAGATCTTCGAGGTCTGCCGCCGGGTCCTCGCGCGCGGCGCCGCCGCGCCCGACCTGGCCGGGCGGCATCTGGTGATCAGCGCCGGCGGCACCCGTGAGCCCCTGGACCCGGTCCGCTACCTGGGCAACCGCTCCTCCGGCAAGCAGGGCTACGCGCTGGCCCGGACCGCCGCCGCGCGGGGCGCCCGGGTCACCCTGATCGAGGCCAACACCGGCTTGCCGGACCCGGCGGGCGTGGACGTCGTCCGCGTCGGCACCGCGATCCAGCTCCGCGAGGCCGTGCTGAAGGCGGCCGCCGACGCCGACGCGGTGGTGATGGCCGCCGCCGTCGCCGACTTCCGGCCCGCCGAGTACGCCACGGGGAAGATCAAGAAGCGGGACGGGGTGGAGGCCCCCGAGATCACCCTGGTCCGCAACCCGGACATCCTCGCGGAGATCTCCGCCGACCGCGCCCGCCCGGACCAGGTGGTCGTCGGTTTCGCCGCCGAGACCGACGACGTCCTCGCCAACGGCCGCGACAAGCTCCGCCGCAAGGGCTGCGACCTGCTGGTGGTGAACGAGGTGGGGGAGCGCCGCACCTTCGGCGCGGAGGAGAACGAGGCGGTGGTCCTCGCGGCGGACGGCACCGAGACCCCGGTCCCGTACGGCCCGAAGGAGGCACTCGCCGACACGGTCTGGGACCTGGTCGCCCCGCGCCTCGGGAGCGGCGCGGGCGGGACCGGGATCCCGGTGCCGGGCGCGTAACGGGGCCGGGCGCGTAACGGGACCGGGCGCGTAACGGGACCGGGCCCCCGGCCGGGCCCGTCGGCGAACCGGCCCACGGACCCGCCGCCGGCCCGGCGGTGGGGCCCCGGTCAGGCCTCGGTCGGGCCCCCGTCGGGTGGCGTGGGAGGCCCCGGTCGCGGGGCCCTCGCGTGCGGAACGTGCCGGGCGCCCGGCGGCTGTGAGAAACCCCGCGAATGTCGCGAAGCGTGCACCGCGCAGGCGCTATCGTCGTAGCGATTCGACCGCGCGCCACAGGTCAGCGGGCTCCCAAGCTGCGAGACGGGTGTCCGAGCCCGGGACGCGACCGATAAACTGATACGCGGAACGTCGCGGGGCGCAGCCCCCTGCCGGTCCGTCAATGATCAGCCAGCAGCCGCTGCAACCCCAGGGAGCGATGTGTCCCGCCGTCTCTTCACCTCGGAGTCCGTGACCGAGGGTCACCCCGACAAGATCGCCGACCAGATCAGCGACACCATCCTCGACGCCCTGCTCCGGGAGGACCCGACCTCCCGCGTCGCCGTCGAGACCCTGATCACCACCGGCCTCGTGCACGTCGCCGGCGAAGTGACCACCAAGGCGTGGGCCGACATCCCCACCCTGGTGCGCAACCGGATCCTCGACATCGGCTACGACTCCTCGAAGAAGGGCTTCGACGGCGCCTCCTGCGGTGTCTCGGTGTCCATCGGCTCGCAGTCGCCCGACATCGCCCAGGGTGTCGACACCGCCTACGAGAAGCGCGTCGAGGGCGACGAGGACGAGCTCGACAAGCAGGGCGCGGGCGACCAGGGGCTGATGTTCGGCTACGCGTGCGACGAGACGCCCGAGCTCATGCCGCTCCCGATCCACCTCGCCCACCGGCTCTCCCGCCGGCTGTCCGAGGTCCGCAAGAACGGCACCATCCCCTACCTGCGCCCCGACGGCAAGACGCAGGTCACCATCGAGTACGACGGCGACAAGGCCGTCCGCCTCGACACCGTGGTGGTCTCCTCGCAGCACGCCTCGGACATCGACCTGGACTCGCTGCTCGCCCCCGACATCCGCGAGTTCGTCGTCGAGCACGTCCTGAAGCAGCTCGTGGACGACGGCATCAAGCTCGACACCGAGGGCTACCGCCTGCTGGTCAACCCGACCGGGCGCTTCGAGATCGGCGGCCCGATGGGCGACGCCGGGCTCACCGGCCGCAAGATCATCATCGACACCTACGGCGGCATGGCCCGCCACGGCGGCGGCGCCTTCTCGGGCAAGGACCCGTCCAAGGTCGACCGCTCCGCCGCGTACGCCATGCGCTGGGTCGCGAAGAACGTCGTCGCCGCCGGCCTCGCCTCGCGCTGCGAGGTCCAGGTCGCCTACGCGATCGGCAAGGCCGAGCCCGTCGGCCTCTTCGTCGAGACCTTCGGCACGGCCACCACGGACGTGGAGAAGATCGAGCAGGCCATCACCGAGGTCTTCGACCTGCGCCCGGCCGCGATCATCCGCGACCTGGACCTGCTGCGCCCGATCTACGCCCAGACCGCCGCGTACGGCCACTTCGGCCGTGAGCTGCCGGACTTCACCTGGGAGCGCACCGACCGGGTGGACGCGCTGCGCGCGGCGGCGGGTCTCTAGGGACCGCCCGGTCCTCGGGGCCGCCGTCTCCCAGCGCTCTCCCGGAGGGCCCCGGACCGCGTGGTCCGGGGCCCTTTGGCCGTCGCCGGGCGGTCGTCGGGCCAGGAACTCCGGGCCGGCCGGGGTGTCGGTGGGCTCTGGTAGGAATGGGGCTGTGAGCAGCGACGACCAGCAGCCCGGGGAGCCCGCCGACGGCGGGCCGGAGCAGCTCGCGCTCATCCGGGAGACCGTGCGCCGGGCCAAGGTGCCCCGGGCCAAGCCCCGTACCTGGCGGGGCGCCGCCCTGGCCGGGGAGCTGCCCGTCGCCCGGGTCATGGTCGACAAGGGCGCCCTCCATCTCGACCGCCTCTGGGACTACGCGGTGCCCGAGGAACTGGACGAGGCCGCGCAGCCGGGGGTGCGGGTGCGGGTTCGCTTCGGGGCCGGCGCCCACCAGGTGCGGGACGGGCGTCGCGAGGGCGGCGGCCTGATCGACGGCTTCCTCGTCGAGCGCCTCGCCGCGTCGGACTACAACGGACCGCTCGCCGCCCTCGCCCATGTCGTCTCGCCCGAGCCCGTCCTGAGCCCCGGGATGCTGGGCCTCGCCCGCGCCGTCGCCGACCGGTACGCGGGCAGCCTCGCCGACGTCCTCCAGCTCGCCGTCCCGCCGCGCAACGGCAAGGCTGAGGCGGCCGCCTCCCCGGAGCCGCTGCCGCCCCCGCCCGCCCCCGCGCCCGGCACCTGGGAGCGGTACGGGCGCGGGCCCGCCTTCCTGGAGTCCCTGGCCGGCGGCGGCTCGCCGCGGGCCGTGTGGACGGCCCTGCCCGGACCGCACTGGCCCGAGGAGCTGGCCCGGGCCGTGGCCGCCACCCTGGCCTCCGGCCGGGGCGCCGTGGTCGTGGTCCCGGACGGCCGCCGGGCGGCGCGGGTGGACGAGGCCCTCACCGGCCTCCTCGGCCCCGGCCGGCACGCCCTGCTGACCGCCGAGTCCGGCCCGCAGAAGCGGTACGCGCAGTGGCTCGCGGTGCGCCGGGGGTCGGTCCGCGCGGTCGTGGGGACCCGGGCCGCGATGTTCGCCCCCGTCCGGGACCTGGGCCTGGTCGTGATCTGGGACGACGGCGACGCCAGCCACAGCGACGACAATGCGCCCTTCCCGCATGTCCGGGAGGTCCTGGAGCTGCGCGCCGCCCACGACGGCTGCGGCTTCCTGCTCGGCTCCACGAGCTGCACGGTGGAGGCGGCGCAGCTCGTGGAGAGCGGCTGGGCGGCCCCCCTCGTAGCCGACCGGGCCCGGGTCCGGGCCGCCGCGCCACTGGTGCGGACCGTCGGCGACCAGGACCAGGCGCGGGACGAGGCGGCCCGCGCCGCCCGGCTGCCCAGCATCGCCTGGGAGGCGGCGCGGGAGGGGCTGCGCCACGGGCCGGTCCTCGTCCAGGTGCCCCGGCGCGGCTACGTCCCCCGGCTCGCCTGCGAACGCTGCCGCACCCCGGCGCGCTGCCGGCGCTGCGCCGGGCCCCTGGAGGCGCCGGACGCCCGGGATCTGCACTGTGGCTGGTGCGGGGTGGCGGAGGGGGAGTGGCACTGCGCGGAGTGCGGCGGCTTCCGGCTCCGGGCGAGCGTGGTGGGCGCCCGGCGCACCGCCGAGGAGCTGGGGCGGGTCTTCCCGACGGTGCCGGTGCGCACCTCGGGCCGGGACCATGTCCTCGACGCCGTTCCGGGGCGGCCCGCGCTGGTGGTCTCGACGCCCGGCGCGGAACCGGTCGCCGAGGGCGGTTACGCGGCGGCCCTGCTGCTCGACGGCTGGGCGATGCTCGGGCGGCCGGACCTGCGGGCGGGCGAGGAGGCCCTGCGCCGCTGGATCGCGGCGGCCGCGCTGGTGCGGGGGCAGGAGGAGGGCGGCCGGGTGGTCGTGGTCGCCGAGCCGACCCTGCGCCCGGTGCAGGCCCTGGTCCGCTGGGACCCGGTGGGCCACGCGCTGCGGGAGCTGGCGGAGCGGGCGGAGCTGGGTTTCCCACCGGTGTCGCGGATGGCGGAGGTCGTCGGGCCGCCCGAGGCCGTGCTGTCCTTCCTGGCCGCCGCGGAACTTCCGCCGGACGCGGAGGTGCTGGGCCCGGTCGCGCTGCCGCCGCCCGGCCCGGGCCGAGCCCCGGGGGGACGGACCCGGCCCGGCCCGGGGGAGCGGTGGGACCGGGCACTGCTGCGCGTCCCGCCGGGCAGTGGCGCGGCCCTGGCCGCCGCCCTGAAGACGGCCCAGGCGGCCCGCCTGGCCCGTGGCGGCGCGGAACCGGTCCGCATCCGGGTGGACCCGCTCTCCATCGGCTGAACCCGCCGGCCGGGGACGTGCCCCCGCCGTTGTTCTCGCGGCGCGTGCGGGCCCGGTCCGTCTCCGGGTGGACCGGCGGCCGGGAAGGTGCCTCCGCTGCCGGCCTGGCGGCCTGCGTGGCCCGTGGCGGCGCGGGCCCGGTCCGCATCTGGGTGGGCCGTCGGCCGGGAACGTGCCCCGGCTGCCGGCCTGGCGGCCCGCGCGGGCCCGCCCGCCCTCCGGCGAGACCGGCCGCCGACCGCCGGGCGGGCACCGCTTCGGCGACGGCCGCGCGTGCGGGACCGTGCGGAACCGGCCGTCCGCCCCGACCGGCAGCCCGGGGTGCGGTGCTCCCGCGGGCCCGCGGGGCCGTCGCCCCCGGGGGCCGGACCGGGGCGCGGCCGTGCCCCGCCCCCCGGCCGCCGGGCCATAGGGCCCGGACCGCCCGCGGACCGGTGCGCCCCGGACCCGCGACGCGCCCCGGCCCCGAAGCGTGCGCTCTCCGGGGCCGGCAGCCGGGCGGGCCCGGCCGTCAGCCGTTGCGGGGGCCCGGGAACGCGCCCGGGCGCTGGTCCACCGGCATGGAGCGGGCGGCCGGGACCGAGGGGAGCGGGCCCGGCAGGGTGCGGGCCGCCGGGGTGTCCGCGCCGTGCTCGACCGGGTCCACGGGCCCGGGCTGCGGCGGGGCGGCGGCCCGGCGGGAACCGTAACGGCGGTGCACGGCCTGCTTGGTGACGCCGAGCGCCGACCCGACGGCGTCCCACGAGAAGCCGAGGGAGCGGTCGAAGTCCACGGCCGCGGTCACCAGGGTCTCGACACTGTCCCGCAGTTCCTGCGCGAGGCGCACGGTCGGGGCGGGGGCCCTGCCGTAGACGACGAAGCCCGTGGACGGGCCGGAGCGGCGCGGGCGGTAGACATTGCCCAACTGGGCGGTGAGGGTGCGCAATGCGTCCACCTGCCGCCGGACCCGCTCGATGTCCCGCACCAACAGGTGCAGGCTGGCCCGGGCTTGGGCATCGTGGGTTGCGTGGTCGGCCATCGACAAGCCTCTCGAACCGGCGTTGAAAGGACCGGGCCGCGTACCGGCGGCCCGCTTCGGTCAATCTCTCTTGACCAACGCGCCAGGCGCCGATGTGGTCACGCTTCGGGGCGTATGCGCACATGCGCGGGGCGCGCGTGCTCCCGTACGCCCCCCGCGGCCCCGGGTCATAGACTGGTGAGCTGCCCGTCGCCGTCGCCGGCGGTTCCCGCCCGCGCGAGCCCGTTCCGCCCGTTCCCGCCCCCGAGAGGCAGTCAGCCACCGATGAAGCTCGTCTTCGCAGGTACCCCCGAGGTCGCCGTCCCCGCCCTGGACGCCCTGATCGCCTCCGGGCGGCACGAGATCGCCGCCGTCGTCACCCGCCCCGACGCCCCGGCGGGCCGGGGCCGGCACCTGGTCGCGAGCCCGGTCGCCCAGCGCGCGGAGGAGGCCGGCATCGAGGTCCTCAAGCCGGTGAAGCCGCGCGACGAGGACTTCCTGGCGCGGCTGCGCGAGATCGCCCCGGACTGCTGCCCCGTCGTCGCCTACGGCGCCCTGCTGCCCAAGAGCGCCCTCGCGATCCCGGCCCGCGGCTGGGTCAACCTGCACTTCTCGCTGCTGCCCGCCTGGCGCGGCGCGGCCCCCGTGCAGCACGCCGTGATGGCCGGGGACGAGATGACCGGCGCGGCCACCTTCCAGATCGAGGAGGGACTCGACTCCGGCCCGGTGTACGGCGTGGTCACCGAGCCCGTGCGGCCCACCGACACCAGCGGCGACCTGCTCACCCGTCTCGCCTTCGCCGGTGCCGGGCTGCTCGCCGCGACCATGGACGGCATCGAGGACGGCACCCTGCACGCGGTCCCGCAGCCCGCCGACGGCGTCACCCTCGCCCCGAAGATCACCGTCGAGGACGCGCACGTCGACTTCCGGGCCCCGGCCCTGCGCGTCGACCGGGTGGTGCGCGCCTGCACCCCGGCGCCCGGCGCCTGGACCGTTTTCCGGGGCGAGCGGCTGAAGCTGATCCAGCTCGCCCTGCTGCCCGACCGCGCGGACCTCGCCGCCCTCGCCCCCGGGGAGCTGGCGGCCGGCAAGAACAACGTCTACGCGGGCACCGGTTCGCACGCGGTGGAGCTGCTGTGGGTCCAGCCGCAGGGCAAGAAGCCGATGCGCGCGGCCGACTGGGCCCGCGGGACGCGGATCGCCCCCGGTGAGCGCCTGGCCACGGCGGACGTAGGCTGAGGGGGATCCACCCCACCCCGAACGCGGAGCACCTTTTGAGCGAGCAGGCCCGTCGCCGTCCCCCCAAGCCGCACCGCCGCCCCAAGAAGGATCCGGTCCGGATCCTCGCCTTCGAGGCGTTGCGTGCGGTCGACGAACGGGGTGCGTACGCGAACCTCGTCCTGCCGCCGCTGCTGAAGAAGGCCCGCGCGGGCGGCGACTTCGACGGGCGGGACGCGGCGCTGGCGACCGAGCTGGTCTACGGCACCCTGCGCCGCCAGGGCACCTACGACGCGATCATCGCCGCCTGCGTGGACCGTCCGCTGCGCGAGGTGGACCCCCCGGTCCTCGACGTCCTCGCGCTCGGCGCCCACCAGCTCCTCGGCACCCGGATCCCGACCCACGCGGCCGTCTCGGCCACCGTCGAACTGGCCCGGGTGGTCCTCGGTGACGGCCGGGCCAAGTTCGTCAACGCGGTGCTGCGCAAGATCTCCCAGGAGGACCTGGACACCTGGCTGGAGCGGGTCGCCCCGCCCTTCGAGGAGGACGCGGAGGACCACCTCGCCGTCGTCCACTCGCACCCGCGCTGGGTGGTCTCGGCCCTGTGGGACGCCCTCGGCGGCGGGCGCGCGGGCATCGAGGACCTGCTGGAGGCGGACAACGAGCGGCCCGAGGTCACCCTGGTCGCCCGGCCGGGCCGGGTCAGCGCGGCCGAACTGCTGGACGCGGTGGGGCAGGACCAGGCGCTCCCCGGGCGCTGGTCCCCCCACGCGGTACGGCTCGCGGAGGGCGGCGAGCCGGGCGCGATCGAGGCGGTCCGCGACGGCCGGGCCGGGGTCCAGGACGAGGGCAGCCAGCTGGTCGCCCTCGCGCTGGCCGCCGCCCCGCTGGACGGCCCCGACCGGCGCTGGCTCGACGGCTGCGCCGGACCCGGCGGGAAGGCGGCCCTGCTGGGCGCGCTCGCCGCCGAGCGGGGCGCCTTCCTGCTGGCCTCGGAGAAGCAGCCGCACCGTGCCCGGCTCGTCGGCCGGGCGCTGGCCGGCAACCCCGGCCCGTACACGGTGATCGCCGCCGACGGGACCCGCCCGCCGTGGCGCGAGGGCACCTTCGACCGGGTCCTGGTCGACGTCCCCTGCTCGGGCCTCGGCGCGCTGCGCCGCCGCCCCGAGGCCCGCTGGCGCCGCCGCCCCGAGGACTTCGACGGCTTCGCCCCGCTCCAGCGAGGCCTGCTCCGGCAGGCGCTGGGCGCGGTGCGCGTCGGCGGGGTCGTCGGGTACGCCACCTGCTCCCCGCACCTCGCCGAGACCCGGGTCGTGGTGGAGGACGTACTGCGCGGCCGCGGCGGACCGGCCCTCTCCGCCGAGTGGATCGACGCCCGCCCGCTGATGCCCTCGGTCCCGGCCCTGGGCGACGGCCCGGACGTCCAGCTCTGGCCGCATCTGCACGGCACCGACGCGATGTACCTGGCGCTGCTGCGCCGTACCGCCTGACCCCCGGGTGCCGCTCCGCCCGGCCCGGCGGCGCCGGGCGGGGCCGGCACCCGGGGCGATAGGTCCGCCTTGTGGTGAACTGTCGTCGGATCCCGGCGTCTTGGTCCGGACCGGATCCCGTCCCGGGGAGGGGAAGCGGCCGATAACGTGGCAGGCTTGGCACATGGCCGCACAGATCAACCCGAGCATCCTCTCCGCCGACTTCTCGCGCCTGGCCGAGGAGGCGAAGGCCGTCGACAACGCCGACTGGCTGCATGTCGACGTGATGGACAACCACTTCGTGCCCAACCTGACGCTGGGCGTGCCGGTCGTGGAGTCGCTGGCGAAGGCGACGGACACCCCGCTGGACTGCCACCTCATGATCGAGGAACCGGACCGCTGGGCACCGCAGTACGTCGAGGCCGGGGCCGGGTCGGTCACCTTCCACGTGGAGGCCGCCGCCGCCCCGGTGCGCCTCGCGCGGGAGATCCGCGCCAAGGGCGCCCGCGCCTCGATGGCGCTCAAGCCCGCGACCCCGATCGAGCCCTACGAGGACCTGCTGCCCGAGCTGGACATGCTCCTCGTCATGACGGTTGAGCCCGGCTTCGGCGGGCAGGCCTTCCTCGACATCATGCTGCCGAAGATCCGCCGCACCCGGGAGCTGATCTCCAAGCACGGCCTGGAACTGTGGCTCCAGGTCGACGGCGGGGTGTCCGCGGCCACGATCGAGCAGTGCGCGGAGGCCGGCGCGGACGTCTTCGTCGCCGGCTCCGCCGTCTACAACGCGGACGACCCGGCGGCGGCGGTGGCGATGCTCCGCGAGCAGGCCGGGTCGGTGATCGCCCGGGCACCCTGGGCGTGCGCGCACTGACGGCGCGCCCGCCCGGCGCGGGCGGGTCCGTTCACTGGATGTTGGCCCGGCAGGACCGATCAAGGACCGGTGGATCTGACAGGATGGCGGGTCCGGGGAGTGTGTACGTGTGTACGGCAGTGAGGAGATCGCGGTGACTGCTAGGCCGGCGGGACGGTCCGCCCTGCGGATGGGACCCGCCGAGCTCGTCCAGGCGGCGGCCATGGCGCGCCGTTTCTACCTGGAGGGCAAGTCCAAGATCCAGATCGCGGAGGAGTTCGGCGTCAGCCGCTTCAAGGTCGCGCGGGTGCTGGAGACGGCCCTCGAACGCGACCTCGTGCGCATCGAGATCCGGGTCCCCGCCGAGCTCGACGCGGAACGCTCCGACGCCCTGCGCGCCCGGTTCGGGCTGCGCCACGCGGTCGTCGTCGAGTCCCCCGCCGAGGCCGACGAGTCGCCCGACCCGGAGAACCTCGGCGAGGTGGCCGCCGACCTGCTCGGCGAGCTGGTGAACGAGGGCGATGTGCTGGGCCTGGCCTGGGGGCGCTCCACGATCCACATGGCCGCGGCCCTGGACCGGCTGCCGCCCTGCACGGTCGTCCAGCTCACCGGCGTCTACGACGCCGGCACCGCCGAGCGCGGCTCCGTCGAGGCGGTCCGGCGGGCGGCCCAGGTCTCCGGCGGCGAGGCGCACCCGATCTACGCGCCGATGCTGCTGCCCGACCCGGCGACGGCCGCCGCCCTGCGGCACCAGACGGGCATCGCGCGCGCCTTCGAGTACTTCGACAAGGTCACGGTCGCCTGTGTGTCCATCGGCTCCTGGGAGCCGGGCATCTCCACCGTGCACGACATGCTCTCCGACGAGGAGCGCGCGCACTACGCCTCCCTCGGCGTCGCCGCCGAGATGTCCGCGCACCTCTTCGACACGGAGGGCCGCCGGGTCGGCCGGGACCTGGGGGAGCGCTGCATCACGGTGGAGGCCGACCGGCTGCGCCGGATCCCCGAGGTGGTCGCCATCGCGGGCGGGCAGCGCAAGGCGGAGGCCATCGGCGCGGTGCTCCGCTCCGGGCTGGTCACCAGCCTGGTCACGGACACCGCCGCGGCGGACCAGCTCCTGACCGCCGAGCCCGGACCCCGCCCGGCGCTGGAGCGCGCCGACCCGGACGACTGACGGCCCCGGCCCGGGTCGGTGAACGGCCCCCGGCCCCGGTGGACGAACGGCCCCCGGCCCCCGCCCCGCGCGGGCCGGGGGCCGCACCCGTTTGGAGGATCACCATGGACGGCGCCCCCGTGACTGGAGGTTCCGCCCGGGTATGACGACCGCCGCCGCATGGGAGAATGAAGTACGTGCGTTTTCCTCCGGCCGTGCCCGCCGGGGGGTCAACTCCGATCGACTGGGATGTTCTGCACGTGCGTTTCCTCAATGACCAGAAGCCGCCGTACGACCTGACGTACGACGATGTGTTCATGGTGCCGAGCCGTTCGGCCGTGGGTTCCCGCCAGGGCGTCGACCTCTCCTCGCCCGACGGCACCGGCACCACCGTGCCGCTGGTCGTCGCCAATATGACGGCCATCGCCGGCCGCCGGATGGCCGAGACCGTCGCCCGCCGCGGCGGTCTCGTCGTGATCCCCCAGGACATCCCGATCGAGGTCGTCACCGACGTCATCTCCTGGGTCAAGACGCGCCACCTCGTCCTGGACACCCCGATCGTCCTCGCCCCCCACCAGACGGTGGCGGACGCGCTCTCCCTGCTGCCCAAGCGGGCGCACGGCGCCGGTGTCGTCGTCGACGAGGAGCAGCGCCCCGTCGGCATCGTCACCGACCACGACCTCGCGGGGGTCGACCGCTTCACCCAGCTCTCCGAGGTCATGTCCAGGGACCTCCTCCTGCTCGACGCGGACATCGACCCGCGCGAGGCGTTCAACCGGCTCGACACGGCCAACCGCCGCTACGCGCCCGCCGTGGACGCCGGAGGCCGCCTGGCGGGTGTGCTGACCCGCAAGGGCGCCCTGCGCGCGACCCTCTACACCCCGGCCGTCGACGCCGCCGGCAAGCTGCGCGTCGCCGCCGCCGTCGGCATCAACGGCGATGTGGCCGGCAAGGCCAAGCAGCTTCTGGACGCGGGGGTGGACACCCTCGTGGTGGACACCGCGCACGGCCACCAGGAGTCCATGATCAGCGCGGTCCGCGCGGTCCGGGCGCTGGACCCGCGGGTCCCGATCGTGGCGGGCAACATCGTCGCCGCCGAGGGCGTGCGCGACCTGATCGAGGCCGGCGCGGACGTCGTCAAGGTCGGCGTCGGCCCGGGCGCCATGTGCACCACGCGCATGATGACCGGCGTCGGCCGCCCGCAGTTCTCCGCCGTCCTTGAGTGCGCGGCCGAGGCGAAGAAGTACGGCAAGCACGTCTGGGCGGACGGCGGGGTGCGCCACCCGCGCGACGTCGCCATGGCGCTCGCCGCCGGCGCCTCCAACGTGATGGTCGGCTCGTGGTTCGCCGGCACGTACGAGTCCCCGGGCGACCTCCAGCAGGCCGCCGACGGCCGGCTCTACAAGGAGTCCTTCGGTATGGCCTCCGCCCGCGCCGTGCGCAACCGCACCAGCGAGGAGTCCGCCTACGACCGGGCCCGCAAGGCCCTGTTCGAGGAGGGCATCTCGCATTCCCGGATGTTCCTCGACCCCGCCCGCCCGGGCGTGGAGGATCTGATCGACTCGATCATCGCCGGTGTCCGTTCCTCCTGCACCTACGCGGGCGCGGGCTCCCTGGAGGAGTTCGCCGAGAACGCGATCGTCGGCGTGCAGAGCGCCGCCGGGTACGCGGAGGGCAAGCCGCTCCACGCCAGCTGGAGCTGACGCCCCCTCACAGCCGCGGAACCGGCCCCCGCGCGCACGCGCGGGGGCCGGTTCGCGTCCGGGCGGCAGGAGTTGGGGCAGGTCGCCGGGCGGACGCCGGAACTGCCGGAAAAACTTCGGGACCCGCGGGCATGAGGTCGCGATCCGGGGGTAGGCGCGCTCTCGCACTGGCATCGGAGCAGGGGAGGACGTAGTGTCCACGGCGAGCACGGTCCCGACCGCAGGCACGCAGACCGAGGAGCAGCGCGCGCCCGTCGCGGCGGCGCCGGACCTCCCGCTCGTGCGGAACCCGGGCGAGGTCGCACCGAAGGACGCACGTGAGATCTCACGCATCTTCTTCGCCCGCCTCGCGGAGCTGGAGGAGGGCACCCGCGAGCACCAGTACGTCCGCAACACCCTCATCGAACTCAACCTGGCGCTGGTCAAGTACGCCGCGGGACGCTTCCGCAACCGTGCCGAACAGATGGAGGACATCGTCCAGGTCGGCACCATCGGCCTGATCAAGGCGATCGACCGCTTCGAGCTCACCCGCGAGGTGGAGTTCGCCACCTTCGCCGTCCCCTACATCGTCGGCGAGATCAAGCGCTTCTTCCGCGACACCAGCTGGGCCGTGCACGTGCCGCGCCGCCTCCAGGAGCTGCGCATCGACCTGGCCAAGGCCGTCGACGAGCTCTCCCAGAAGCTCGACCACGCCCCGACCACCGCCGAACTCGCGGAGCACCTGGGCATCGACGAGGAGGAGGTCATCGAGGGCGTCGTCGCCAGCAACGGTTACACCGCCGGCTCCATCGACATGCCGATGGACGACTCCTCCGACCACACCGCCGTCCCCCTCGCCGACCGGCTCGGCGCCCTCGACGCCGACCTGGAGACTGCGGAGAACGTCCAGGCCCTCAAGCCCCTGATCGAGGAGCTGGACGACCGCGACCGCCGGATCCTGCGGATGCGCTTCGGGGAGGAGATGACCCAGGCCGAGATCGGCGAGGCCCTGGGCGTCTCGCAGATGCACGTCTCCCGGCTGCTCGCCCGGATCACCGGGCGGCTGCGCGCGGGACTGCTCGCCGTGGAGTGACCCGCGGCCCCGGGCGCCCCGCGCCCGGTCGTGAACCACGTCCCCCCCACGGCAGGTACGGCGCCCCGGCATCCGGGGCGCCGTACCTGTGTCCGGGGCCGGGCCCCGGACACAGGGCGAATCGTGCCTGGTCAAAGGCGTGTGCAACGCCCTGCCGGACCTGCGCAATGTTTCCCCGCATCCCGACGGAGTGCGCAATGATCCTTCGCGGATGAGCAATAATGGTGCATTACGGCCATGAGCTGCGTCCTCGTAGGCTCAGGCCCCGTACCAGGAGTGGCGGTGACCGTCAGCTCGGCGGTCCCTTCCCAGCGCGGGCATGTCCCCATGCCTCCGCGCGGCCGCCGTGGGTCCCCCTCTCCGACCCGCAGCGACGAAGGAGTCCCGACGTGCCCGAGCACGGCGCACCGCCCACCGCGACCGAGCGGCCGTCCTCCCCGGCGGCCCCCGCACCGGGGCCGACCGCGACGGGAATCGGCGGACGGCTGACCCGGCGCAAGCCGGTCGAACAGCTCGTCGCCGAGAGCGGTCAGGGCGAGGGCGGCGCGCTGCGCCGGTCGCTGTCCATGTGGCAGCTCACGATGATCAGCATCGGCGCCACCCTGGGCACCGGCATCTTCGTCGTCCTCGGCGAGGCCACCCCACTCGCCGGCCCCGCCGTGGCCCTCGCCTTCGTCCTGGCCGGTCTGACCGCCCTGTTCTCGGCCCTGTCGTACGCGGAACTGGCCGGGACCATCCCGGTCTCCGGCTCCTCCTACTCGTACTCCTACGCGACCATGGGCGAGCTGGTCGCCTGGATCTGCGGCTGGTGTCTGATCCTGGAGTACGGCGTCTCGGTCGCGGCCGTCGCCGTCGGCTGGGGCGAGTACCTCAACGAACTGCTGCACGGCACCGTGGGCATCACCATCCCGGAGGCGGTCTCGGCGCCGCTCGGCGAGGGCGGGTACGTCAACCTGCCCGCGCTGGTGGTCGTCCTGCTCGCCATGGTCTTCCTGATGGGCGGCGCGAAGGAGAGCGCCCGCATCAACACGATCATGGTCGTGGTGAAGATCGCCACCCTGCTGCTCTTCTGCGCCATCGGCTTCCTCGGCATCAAGGCGGGCAACTACACCCCCCTCGCCCCGCTCGGCATCACCGGCATCAGCGCCGCCGCCGCGACCCTCTTCTTCTCGTACATCGGCTTCGACGCCGCGTCCACGGCCGGTGAGGAGGCGAAGAACCCCAAGCGCGACCTGCCCCGGGCGATCATGCTCTCGCTGCTGATCGTCACCGTGCTCTACTGCCTGGTCGCCCTCGTCGCCGTCGGCGCCATGCCCTGGCAGGACTTCGAGGGCACCGAGGCGGCGCTCGCCCAGATCATGAAGGACGTCACCGGCCACAGCTTCTGGAGCGTGGTGCTCGCCGCGGGTGCGGTCGTCGCCATCGCCAGCGTCGTCTTCGCCGTGCTGTACGGACAGACCCGCATCCTCTTCGCGATGTCCCGGGACGGCCTGGTGCCCAAGGTGTTCGCCCGGGTGGACCGGCGGACCGGCGCGCCGCGCGCCAACACGGTCATCGTCTCGCTGTTCTGCGGACTGCTCGCCGCCACCATCCCGCTCGGCGAGCTGGCCAACGCCACCAGCATCGGCACCCTCTTCGCGTTCGCGCTGGTCAACGTGGCCGTCGTCATCCTGCGCTACACCCGCCCGGACATGAACCGCACCTTCAAGGTGATGCTCTTTCCGCTCACCCCGGTGCTCGGCTTCGGCTTCTGCGCCTGGATGATGCTCAGCCTCCCGGGGGTGACCTGGCTGGTCTTCGCCGGCTGGATGGCGGCGGGACTCGTGTTCTACTTCAGTTACGGCCTCCGCCGTTCCCGACTCGCCACCGCAGAGAAGTGATCCACCCGCAGTGCGACTGAACGATCTCGACGAACGCATCGTCCACGCCCTCGCCGAGGACGCCCGCCGCAGTTACGCCGACATCGGCCAGGCGGTCGGCCTGTCGGCGCCCGCGGTCAAGCGGCGGGTGGACCGGCTGCGTGCGGAGGGGGCCATCACCGGCTTCACCGTCCGCGTCGACCCGGCCGCGCTCGGCTGGGAGACCGAGGGCATCGTCGAGATCTTCTGCCGCCACAACACCTCGCCGGACGACATCCGGCGAGGGCTGGAGCGGTACCCGGAGGTGGTGTCCGCGTCGACCGTCACGGGCGACGCGGACGCCGTGGTCCAGGTCTTCGCCGCCGATATGCGGCACTTCGAGCGGGTGCTGGAGCGGATCGCGGGGGAGCCGTTCGTGGAGCGCACCAAGTCGGTGCTGGTGCTGTCGCCGCTGCTGCGGCGCTTCTCCTCCGGCTCGCCCGCGTAGCGTCGCGCGCCGGCCCGTCCCGGACCCGCCGGACGGCGGGACGGACGGGGCCTCCCGGACGGACCGGTCCTCCCCCGAGCGGCGGGGAAGTGCCTCTCCGGACCCGTTCCCGGGGTGCACGGCCGTCCCGGCCGAGGGGGGTCCCGGGGTGCGCAACGAATCGCCGCGGCGGCGCCCGACGACGCAACGGATCGTCCGGATGCGCGCAACGCTCGCGCCTTGTCCGGGCCGGACGGCGGACCGTACCTTCGTAGACGTATCCCGTACACCCCCTGTCCCGAGGTCGTCCATGCCGTCGTTGCGTACCGCCCTGCTCCAGAGTTCCGGCCGGCCGGGCGACGTGGCGGAGAACCTCAAGCGGCTCGACGAGTACGCCGGACGTGCCGCCGCGGCCGGCGCCGGCCTGCTGGTCTGCCCCGAGCTGTACCTCACCGGCTACGCGATCGGCGACGAGGTGCCCCGGCTGGCCGAGCCCGCCGACGGCCCCGGCGCGGCCGCCGTCGCCGGGATCGCCGCCCGCCACGGCATCGCGATCCACTACGGCTACCCCGAGCGGGCCGGCGAGCTGGTCCACAACTCGGCCCAGCTCATCGGCGCGGGCGGCGAGCGCCTCGCGAACTACCGCAAGACCCACCTCTTCGGCTGCTTCGAGCAGGAGCACTTCACCCCCGGCGACCGGACGGTCGTGCAGGCCGAACTGAACGGCCTGACCATCGGCCTGCTGATCTGCTACGACGTGGAGTTCCCGGAGAACGTCCGGGCGCACGCGCTGGCCGGCACCGATCTGCTGCTGGTGCCCACCGCGCAGATGCACCCCTTCCAGTTCGTCGCCGAGTCGATGATCCCGGTACGGGCCTTCGAGAGCCAGATGTACATCGCGTACGTCAACCGCACCGGCCCGGAGGGCGAGTTCGAGTTCGTCGGCCTCAGCTCCCTCGCGAGCCCCGACGGGGCCGTCCGCACCCGCGCAGGGCGCGGCGAGGAGCTCGTCCTCGGCGAGGTCGACACCGAGCTGCTGTCCGCCTCGCGCGAGACCAACCCCTACCTCCGGGACCGTCGCCCCGGCCTGTACGGCTCCCTGAGCTGAGCCCACAGGAGAGCCGGCCCGGCTCGCGCCCTCCCGCCACCCGCCCCACCGCATCACCCCGTGCAAGGAGTCCGTACCCCATGACGTCCACGGTGCCCACCACCGCTGTCCAGCACAGCGACGCGCAGCCGCCGATCACGATGTTCGGCCCGGACTTCCCCTACGCCTACGACGACTACCTCGCCCACCCCGCGGGCCTCGGTCAGATACCGGCGACCGAGCACGGCAGCGAGGTCGCGGTCATCGGCGGCGGCCTCTCGGGCATCGTCGCCGCCTACGAGCTGATGAAGATGGGCTTCAAGCCCGTCGTCTACGAGGCCGACCGGATCGGCGGGCGGCTGCGCACCGTCGGCTTCGAGGGCACCGGCACCGACGGACTGACCGCCGAGATGGGCGCGATGCGCTTCCCGCCGTCGTCCACCGCCCTCCAGCACTACATCGACCTGGTCGGGCTGACCACCAGCCCCTTCCCCAACCCCCTCGCGCCCTCCACCCCGTCGACCGTCGTCGATCTCAAGGGCGAGTCCCACTACGCGGAGACCATCGACGACCTCCCGCAGGTCTACCGCGACGTGATGGACGCCTGGAACGCCTGCCTGGAGGAGGGTGCCGACTTCTCCGACATGAACCGCGCCATGCGCGAGCGGGACGTCCCGCGCATCCGCGAGATCTGGGCGAAGCTCGTCGAGAAGCTGGACAACCAGACCTTCTACGGTTTCCTCTGCGACTCCGAGGCGTTCAGGTCCTTCCGTCACCGGGAGATCTTCGGCCAGGTCGGCTTCGGCACCGGCGGCTGGGACACCGACTTCCCCAACTCCATCCTGGAGATCCTGCGCGTCGTCTACTCCGAGGCCGACGACCACCACCGCGGCATCGTCGAGGGCAGCCAGCAGCTCCCGCTGCGCCTGTGGGAGCGCGAGCCGCGGAAGATCGTGCACTGGCCGCTCGGCACGTCCCTCGCCTCGCTGCACGACGGGGACCCCCGGCCCGCCGTCACCCGCCTCAACCGCACCGCGGGCAACCGGATCACCGTCACCGACGCCTCCGGCGACATCCGCACCTACCGGGCCGCGATCTTCACCGCCCAGTCCTGGCTGCTGCTCTCCAAGATCGCCTGCGACGACACGCTCTTCCCGATCGACCACTGGACGGCGATGGAGCGCACCCACTACATGGAGTCCTCCAAGCTGTTCGTGCCGGTGGACCGGCCGTTCTGGCTGGACAAGGACGAGGTGACGGGCCGCGACACCATGTCGATGACCCTCACCGACCGGATGACCCGCGGCACCTACCTGCTGGACAACGGCCCGGACAAGCCCGCCGTCATCTGCCTCTCCTACACCTGGTGCGACGACAGCCTGAAGTGGCTGCCGCTCTCGGCGAACGAGCGCATGGAGGTCATGCTCAAGTCGCTCGGCGAGATCTACCCGAACGTCGACATCCGGGGCCACATCACCGGCAACCCGGTGACCGTCTCCTGGGAGAACGAGCCCTGGTTCATGGGCGCGTTCAAGGCCAACCTGCCCGGCCACTACCGCTACCAGCGCCGCCTGTTCACGCACTTCATGCAGGACCGGCTGCCCGAGGACAAGCGGGGCATCTTCCTCGCCGGTGACGACATCTCCTGGACCGCCGGCTGGGCGGAGGGCGCCGTGCAGACCGCGCTCAACGCGGTGTGGGGTGTGATGCACCAGTTCGGTGGTGCGACCGACCCGACCAACCCGGGTCCGGGCGACCTGTACGAGGAGATCGCGCCGGTGGAGCTGCCGGAGGACTGAGGACACGGGCCGTCTGCCTGTCGCGGGCCGCCTGCCGGTCACGGGCGGGCGGGGCGCGCGCTCACGGGCGGGTGGGCACCCGCTCACGGGCGGGGCCGGACCGGGCGGTTGAGCCGGTCCGGCCCCGCCCGTCGCCGTGCTCAGCGCCAGGGGGTGAGGAGGCAGCGGCCGACCAGCCCCACCCCGGCGTCGAGCCGCTCGGTGAACTCGTCGGCCAGGTCGGGCGCGTCCCGCAGCCCCCACAGCAGCCTGGCCGCCGACCAGGCCGCCTCCCTGGCCCGGGCCAGGGACCAGGTGCCCACCAGATGGGTGAGCGGGTCCGCGATCTGGAGCAGGTCCGGGCCCGGCATCAGGTCCTCGCGGATGCGCTCCTCCAGCAGGACCAGGATCGCGCCGACGCGCTCGAACTCGTCCTCCAGATCCGCCGGGACGCAGCCGAGGGCGTGGCAGGTCTCCACGACGGCGAGCGGCAGGTCGTGGCCGATGTGCGCGTTGATCCCGGCCAGCGCGAACTGGAGCGGGCGCACCCCGGGATGGCGGCGGAACTGGAACAGCGGCCGCCAGCAGGCGGGCGGACGGGTGCCCTCCGCCGCCGCCTCCACGGCATCGAGGTAGTGCTCGGCGAAGATGCCGCCGAGGGCCCCGGCGGCCCGCCGGTCCGGGAACTCGCCCGCCGCGACCCGGCGCACCAGCTCCTCGGTGACCGCGAGATAGACGCGGTGGAAGACCGCGAGCCCGTCCCCGGCGGGCCAGTCGGCGCCCAGCGCCCGCATCCGCCCGAGGACCGGGTCCGCCGCCGGGCCGGAGGGGTCCGGGCCGAGGCCCGGCCGTACCGCGAGCTGTTGCCTGTGCGCCATGGTGGCAGGGTCCCAGTCCGGAGCCGGACGGCGCGGTGCCGGGCCGTTGCTTCCCCGGAACGGGGGACGCCCGCCCGGACGTCCGGGCCGGGAGCCGGCGCGAGTCTCCGGTGAAGTGGCGGGTGCACAGGTCTTGGCAGTGCCATTTCACATTACTATGTTACAGGTCACATCGCGGTTGCTTCCGGCTCGTCAGAAACCGCACGCACCACGGCACTTCAGGCACAGCCCCCACGCCCCCTCCCTCAGCAGGAGCCGCAGGTGTCCCAGCACAGAGCCGTGCGCACATCCGTCCTGGCCGCCGCCCTCGCGGTGGCCCTCGCCGCCTCCCTGGGGCCGGCGGCCGCCGCCGCCCGGCCCGCGTCCCCGGCCGCCCCCGCGTCCACCTCCACCTCCACCGCCGCTCCGGGACCGGCTTCCGGGGCCACCGAACCGTCCACGTCCACCGCCGCTCCGGCACCGGCCTCCGGTGCCACCGACCCGCACGACCGGGCCGAACGGCGGGCCTCCGCCCCGCCGGCCCGGACCGCACCCGCCCCCGCCCCGGGCGACGCCGAGCCCGGCCGGATACCCGGCCCGGCCGTGCCCGCCGCGGCCCCCCACACCGCTCCCGCGTCCGGGGCGGCCTGCACCCTGGACGCCGTCACCGCCCTCGGGCCCGAACCGTTCGCCGACTTCCTCACCGCCCCGGACGTCCTCGCCGACGGCTGTCTGCGCACCCTCCTGTGGACCTGGGACGCCCGGCTCGCCCCCGTCATGAGCGACGCCCACGTCCAGGCCGCCGCCCGCCGCGCCGCCGCCCTCGCGCCCGGCCACGACGGACGGAACTCCACCCGTCTGGAAGAGCTGTTCACCTATCTGCACGCGGTCGTGTACCACGACTTCTCGCGCGGCGAGATCGACATCTCCGACCCGCCCACCCTGGCGGCCGTCCGCGGAGCCGTCGACCGGCTCGGCGCAGCCGCCCGGACCTTCGACGCCACCGCCGCCAACGCCCGCACCCTGCGCGAGGCCCTCTACACGGCCAGTGCCGCCGGACTGCGCCACCACCAACTCCCGCTCACCGCGCGGGTGCTGGCGACCATGGGCCCGGACCGGCCCGGCACCCACCACGACACCGCCTGGGCGGGCGCGGCCCTCGCCGGCCTCTCCCTGAACTACCTCGGCCTCTACCCGGGCAACCAGGACAGCGCCTTCCACGCCGCCGCCGCGGCCGACCCCGTCTACCGCGCCGCGTTCAAGGACTTCGCCGCGCACACCCACCTCAAGGGCACCGCCAACGCCTGGCTGGTGCGCGACGCCCTCAACGAGTACGGGCGCTTCGGGCAGGTGGCGGGGCTGCGGGAGGCCGTCGCCGCCGATCTGGGCGCCCTCCTGGAACCCGTCCGCACGGCCTGGGGCGACGGCAGCGCGCCCTGGGTCTCCCTGGCCTCCTGGCTGAACCACTTCGAGGCGTGCGCGCCGTACGGCGTCTGCCGCGCGGACATCGAGAAGCGCCTGTTCCCGCAGACGTACACCTACGACAACGGCGGCGTCCGGGTGCGAACCGCCCTGGACCGGGCCCTCGTCGACAAGCTCCACCACGCCAGCAAGCAGGTGAAGGCCCAGTTCCACCGCGTACTCGGGACCGACGCGCCCCTGGCCGGCGACCCCCACACCGTGCTGACCGTGGTCCTCTACGCCTCCCGCGCCGACTACGAGAACTACCATCCGCTGCTCACCGGCATGGGCACCGACAACGGCGGCATCTACATCGAACGCGGTGCCACCTTCTACACCTACGAGCGGCGCGTCCCCCAGGACTCCTCCCTCACCCTGGAGGAGCTGTTCCGCCACGAGTACACCCACTACCTCAACGGCCGCTTCGCCGTCCCCGGCTTCTTCGGCGAGGGCCCCTGGTACCAGGGCGACCGGACCACGGCCATGGACGAGGGCACGGCCGAGTTCTTCGCCGGCGCCACCCGCGACGACGGAGTCGCGGTCCGCCGTGCCCTGGTGCGCGGCATCATCGCCGACACGGCGGGCGGCGGGCCCCGGATGAGCGTCGGGCAGATCCTCGACGCCACCTACGAGGGCGACGGCTTCCGCTTCTACGACTACGCGGGCACCTTCTTCGCCTATCTGTGGACCAGCCGGCCCACCCTGCTGCGCACCATGTACACGCATCTGCGGAACGACGACGTGGCGGCGTACGACGCCTGGCGGCGGACCACGGGGGCGGACACCGGGATCCAGCAGGGGTACGACCGCTTCCTGGACGCGCGGATCGCCGAGGTGGACGACCTCTTCGTGCCGGACACCGCCTACACACCGGGCCATCTGCTGCGGCACGACACCGTGGCGGGTGTCCGGGACGCGTTCGCCGGGGCGACGTACACCCGTCCGCGGTGCACCGGAAACGGCGACCAGGGGCGTCCGGGGTTCGTCTGCGCCGGGCGGATCACGGCCCGGCTGACGGACGGTCACAGCCCGGACCGGGTCTTCCGGGACATGTCCGAGACCGTGGACGCCTTCCTGCTGGACCGGGCGGCCCCGGCGGCGGACAACCTCGCCGACATGACCTGCTCCTTCGGGCCGGTCGACATCTGGCCGGGGCGGGACGGGGGTACCTCCGACTACCGCTGCGAAGGCCCGCTCCGGCACTGAACACCCCCCGGAGGCCGGTCCGTTGCGCCTTCTCACGGCCCGGACCGGCCCCTCTGGGCAGACCTGAGGAAAGGTGACATGTTACTGCCGTGGCCACGAGACCCCCTCCGGACACGAGACCCCCTCCGGACGCGAGACCCTCTCCGCACGCACCCGAACCCCCGGCGGACCCGGTGAGCCGTATCTCCTCCCGGGCCGCCGCCGACCCGTCGGACGCGGTGGTGGACGCCGTGGTCGTCGGCGCTGGCGTGGTGGGGGCCGCCTGCGCCCACCGACTGGCCCGTGCCGGGCTCTGTGTGGCCGTCGTGGACCGCGGCCCGGTCGCGGGCGGCACCACCGGCGCGGGGGAGGGCAACCTCCTCGTCTCCGACAAGGCCCCCGGCCCCGAACTCGACCTCGCCCTCCTCTCCGCCCGGCTCTGGCGCGAACTCGCCGCCGAAGCCGGGGACCTCGGCGCCGGGCCGGTGGAGTACGAGGCCAAGGGCGGTCTGGTCGTCGCCCCGGACCCCGTCGCGCTGAAGGCCCTGCGCGCCTTCGCGGAGGGCCAGCGGGCGGCCGGGGTGGCGGCTGCGGAGGTCGCCGCCGGTGAACTCGGCGCGCTGGAACCGCATCTGGCGCCCGGTCTCGCGGGAGGTGTCCACTACCCCCAGGACGCCCAGGTGCAGCCCGCCCGGGCGGCCGCGCATCTGCTCGCCGCCTCCGGGGCCGCCCTGGTACTCGGGGAGGAGGTCGTCGCCGTCCTCCGGGACCCCTCGGGCGCGGTCCGGGGCGTACGCACCGCGCGGCGCACCCTCTCCGCCCCCGTGGTCGTCAACGCGGCCGGCACCTGGGGCGGGCAGATCGCCGCCCTCGCCGGGGTGACGCTGCCGGTGCTGCCCCGCCGGGGGTTCGTGCTGGTCACGGAGCCCCTGCCGCGAGTGGTCCGGCACAAGGTGTACGCCGCCGACTACGTCGCGGACGTCGCCAGCGACTCGGCCGCCCTCCAGTCCTCGGCGGTGGTCGAGGGCACCCCGGCCGGACCGGTCCTCGTCGGCGCCACCCGGGAGCGGGCCGGCTTCGACCGGAGCCTGTCCACCGAGGCCCTGCGGCGGCTCGCCGCGCAGGCCACCGCGCTGTTCCCGGTGCTCGCCGGGGTGCGGGCGCTCCGCGTCTACCACGGCTTCCGCCCCTATCTGCCCGACCATCTCCCCGCGATCGGGCCCGACCCCCGCGCGCCCGGGCTGCTGCACGCCTGCGGTCACGAGGGCGCGGGCATCGGACTCGCCCCGGCGACGGGCGCGTTGATCGCCGCCGCGGTCACCGGGGCGCCGCCGCCGCTCGATCCGCGCCCGTTCCGGCCGGAGCGGGCGTTCCCCGACGAGGACCCTTCCGGGGGTGGTCCGGGCCCCGGGCCGGTCAACCTCCACTCCGTCCGCAGCCGAGAGGACGACACCCCATGAGTCCCGCCCCGTTCCCCTTCGCGTTCCCGCTGCTCCTCCGGGGTCGTCGCCGCACGCCGCGCGCCCTCGTGGGCGGGAGTCCGCGCACGGTGTACGCGATCGAGGTGGACGGGTCCGAGGTGCCCGTCGAGGAGGGCCAGAGTGTGGCCGCGGCCCTGTGGGGCGCCGGGATTCTCGCCTGGCGCACCACCCGCTCCGGCGGTGCGCCCCGGGGGGTCTTCTGCGGCATCGGCACCTGCCACGACTGCCTCGTCACCGTCAACGGCCGCCCCAACCAGCGCGCCTGCCTGGTCCCGGCCCGCCCCGGCGACACCGTCACCACCCAGGAGGGCACGGGCCATGCCGGTCTCGCCGTCTGAGCCGGTGCCCGGTCCGGGGGAGACACCGGACGTGGACCTGGCCGTCGTCGGCGCCGGTCCCGCCGGGCTCGCCGCGGCCGTCACCGCCGCCCGTCTCGGGCTCACCGCCGCCGTCCTCGACGCGGGCGAACGACCGGGCGGCCAGTACTACCGCCACCCCGCACCGGCCCTCGGCGCGGCCCGGCCGGCGGCCCGGCACCACCGCCGGCGCGCCTTCGCGCGGCTGGACGCGGCCCTGGGGGCAGCCGTCCGCACCGGCCGGGTCGTCCACCTGGCCGCCCACCACGTCTGGACCGTCGTCCGGGACCCGGCCGCCGGCTGGCGGCTGCACGCCGTCGCCGGCACCGGGGCCGAGGAGCGGCCCGCCGCCGTCACCGCGCGGGCGGTCCTGCTGGCCACCGGCGCGTACGAACGCCAGCTCCCCTTCCCCGGCTGGACCCTGCCGGGGGTGGTCGGCGCGGGCGGGGCCCAGGCGATGCTCACGTCCGGGCTGGTGCTGCCGGGCCGCCGGGTGGTCGTCGCGGGCAGCGGCCCGCTGCTGCTCGCCGTCGCCGCCTCCCTGTCCGCCGCGGGCGCCCGGGTGCCCGCGGTCGTGGAGGCCGCCTCCTACCGGAGGTACGCCGGGCGCCCCGGCCCGCTGCTGCGGAACCCGGGAAAGCTGGCGGAGGGCGCGGTGTTCGGCGGCGCGCTGCTGAGGTCCGCGACCCGGCTGCTCGCCGGGCACGCCGTCACCGAGGCGCACGGCGAGGACGGCCGGGTCGCCGCCGTGACCGTAGCCCGGCTGGACCGCGACTGGCGGCCCGTCCCGGGCAGCGGCCGGCGCATCCCCTGCGACGCGGTCGCCGTCGGCCACGGCCTGGTCCCGCAGCTGGAGCTGGCCACGGGGCTGGGCTGCGCCACCCGGACCGCGCCGGACGGCAGCCCGGCGCTGGCCCTCGGCCCGGGGCAGGAGACCTCCGTGCCCGGGGTGTGGGCGGCGGGGGAGACCGGCGGCATCGGCGGCGCCGAACTGGCTCTGGCCGAAGGGGAACTGGCCGCCTCCGCCGTCGCCGCCGCGCTCAACGGCCGGTCCCTGCCCCCGCGTCGCACCGCCGCGCTGGGCCGCCGCCGCGACCGGCTGCGCGCCTTCGCCGCCGCCATGGGCGCGGCCCACCGGCCCGGTGCGGGCTGGACCGTCCGCCTGCGGGACGACACCGAGGTCTGCCGCTGCGAGGAGGTCCCGGCCGGGGCCGTCCGGGAGGCCGTCACGGAGCTGGGCGCCCGCGACGCCCGTACGGTCAAGCTGCTCACCCGGGCCGGGATGGGCTGGTGCCAGGGCCGGGTGTGCGGCCCGGCCGTCGCGGCGCTGACCGGTGAGGACCCGGAGCCCGCCCGCCGTCCGCTCTCCTGCCCGGTGCCGCTGGCGCACCTCGCCGCACTGCCCCGGGCCGAGTGAAGTCCCGTACGCCCGGGGCGGGTTCGCGCTCTTGTCGGCCACTCGCACCCGTCAGTAAAATGTCACACCTCACCCTAGGGAGCCGCTGATGCCCGCTGCGCACATCCCCGCCCCCGAGCCCACGCCCGAGCCCGCCCCGCTGCCCGGACCCGCCCGCGGGGGCCACGGGTGGACCCCCGAACGACCCTGGCGGGGGCTGATGGTGGCCACCGCCCTGCCGTTCCGGGAGGACGGGACCGTCGACCACGACGCCTACGCCGAGCACGTCGCCTGGCTGATCGGGAACGGCTGCGACGGGGTCGTCCCCAACGGCTCCCTCGGCGAGTACCAGACCCTCACCGAGGAGGAGCGCGACCGGATCGTCGCCACCGCCGTCACGGCGGCCGGGAGCGGGGCCAAGGTCATGGCCGGGGTCTCCGCGTACGGCAGCGGGGAGGCCCGCCGCTGGGCCGACCGGGCCGCCGGGGCGGGTGCCGGGAGCGTGCTGCTGCTGCCGCCCAACGCCTACCGGGCCGACGCCCGCGCGGTCCGCGCCCACTACGCGGAGGTGGCCGGGGCGGGCCTGCCGGTGGTCGCGTACAACAACCCCGTCGACACCAAGGCGGACCTCACTCCGGAGCTGCTCGCCCGGCTGCACGCGGACGGCAGCGTCGTCGCCGTCAAGGAGTTCAGCGGGGATGTGCGCCGGGCGTACGAGATCGCCGAACTCGCCCCCGGGCTCGACCTGCTGGCCGGCGCGGACGACGTCCTGCTGGAACTGGCCCTGGCGGGCGCGGTCGGCTGGATCGCCGGCTTCCCCAACGCCCTTCCGCGCGTGTGCGCCGGCCTCCACCGGGCCGCGCTCGCCCGGGACCTGCGGGTCGCGCTACCGCTCTACCGGATGCTCCACCCGCTGCTGCGCTGGGACTCCCGGACCGAGTTCGTCCAGGCGGTCAAGCTGGCCATGGACGTGGCGGGCCGGCCGGGCGGGACCAGCCGTCCGCCGAGGCTCCCGCTGGACGGCGCCCAGGAGGCCGCCGTGCGCGCGGCGACCGAGAAGGTCCTCGCGGAAGGGCTCGGCTGACCATGCGCACCCGTCACGTCTACCACGCGGTGGACTCGCACACCGAGGGCATGCCGACCCGGGTGATCACCGGCGGTGTCGGTGCCGTCCCCGGCGCCACCATGGCCGAACGCCGCCGCCACTTCGCCGGGCACCTGGACCATCTGCGCACGCTGCTGATGTACGAGCCGCGCGGCCACTCCGCGATGAGCGGCGCGATCCTCCAGCCGCCCACCCGGCCCGACGCCGACGTGGGCGTCCTCTTCGTCGAGGTGTCCGGACTGCTGCCCATGTGCGGCCACGGCACGATCGGGGTGGCGACCGTCCTGGTGGAGACCGGCATGGTCCCCGTCACCGAGCCGGTCACCACGGTCCGGCTGGACACCCCCGCCGGGCTGGTCAGCGCCGAGGTCCGGGTGACGGACGGCGTGGCCCGGGCGGTCACCCTCACCAACGTCCCCGCCTTCTGCGCCGGGCTCGACCTCACGACCGAGGTGCCCGGGTACGGCCGGATCACCTACGACCTGGCGTACGGGGGCAACTTCTACGCCTTCGTGGAACTCGACGCCCTCCGGCTTCCCTTCGACCGCGCCGCCAAGGACGAACTGCTCGCGGCGGGCCTCGCGGTGATGGAGGCGGTCAACTCCGGCCCCGACCGGCCCGTCCACCCGGCCGACCCGGCCATCTCCGGCCTCAAGCACGTCTATCTGGCCGCGCCCGGCTCGAACGCACGACGCTCGCGGCACGCCATGGCCATCCACCCCGGCTGGTTCGACCGCTCGCCGTGCGGCACGGGAACCAGCGCGCGGATGGCCCAGTTGCACGCCCGGGGCCTGCTGCCGCTGCACACCGACTTCGTCAACGAGTCCTTCATCGGCACCGAGTTCACCGGGCGGCTGACCGGCGAGACGGAGGTGGGCGGGGTACCGGCGGTGGTGCCCCGGGTCACCGGCCGGGCCTGGATCACCGGCACCGCCCAGTACTTCCTGGACCCGGCGGACCCGTTCCCCGCGGGCTTCCTCCTCTGACGGCCCGGGCCGCGCCGGCCGTCCGTGCCGCCGGGGCCGTCCTGGCTGCTCGTGCCGGCCGGGCCGCCCGGGCCGCCCCCTGCCGTTCGTGCCTCCCCGGCCGCCGGCGAAACGTGACATTGTACGCTGACCCTCCGCCAAGTCCCGGAGGGAAACGCGATGGGCGACCTGAAGCACCACGGCCTCATCAGGGCGCAGGAACGCCTGCGCGACCAGGTCGGCCACGCCCTGCGCGCCGCGCTGATCGCGGGCGAACTCCGCCCCGGCCAGGTCTACTCCGCGCCCGGCCTCGCCACGGACCTGGGCGTCTCCGCCACTCCCGTGCGCGAGGCCATGCTCGACCTCGCCCGGGAGGGCCTGGTCGAGCCGGTCCGCAACAAGGGCTTCCGGATCACCGGGGTCAGCGAACGCGACCTCGACCAGTACAGCGAACTCCGCGCGCTGATCGAGGTCCCCACCGTCGGCCGGGTCACCCGCACCGCGACCTCCGGGGAACTGGAGGCACTGCGTCCGCTCGCCGAGCAGATCGTCACCAGCGCCCGCGAGCACGACCTGATCGGCTATCTGGAGGCGGACCGCCGCTTCCACCTCGGCCTGCTCGGCCTCGCGGGCAACGAGCGCCTGGTCGAGACCGTCGGCGACCTGCGCAAGCGCTCCCGCCTCTACGGGCTGACCGCCCTGGACGAGGCGGGCAAGCTGGTCTCCTCCGCCGAGGAGCACCTGGAACTCCTGGACCTGATGCTCGCCGGTGACGCGGCGGCCGCCGAGGAGTGCATGCGGCGGCACCTGGGCCATGTGCGCTCCCTGTGGGCGTCCGCCCGCGACGAACCGGCGGGCGACCCCGCCCACCGTCCGTCCCCGGTACCCGGCCCGGTCGCGCCGTCTCCCTTGTCGTAGGGGGACGCCGACTCGGAAGACACCGTCTCCCGCTGGGAGAACGGGAAGGTCAAGCCCCGGCCCCTTCTGGCCCGGGCACCTGGCAGCCGTGCTTGAGGCTTGTAGCCGGGCTGCTTGGACAGGTAGGGGAAAGACGCCGAAGGTGGGCGCGGGCGTGGCGGAGCCACGTGGCCTCGGAGGTGAATCCCGGCATGGCCTGCATCATCGCGAGCGTGACCAGCTCGGCATCGTCAGTTGCGGGGCGACCCCGATGGCCGGACGCCAGGGTGCCAGTGCGATGAGTCCTTCAGCAGGTCGTCGGTCGTCACATTGAGTGCGGTGGCGTGGGAGTCCAACTCTGTCTTCACACAATGATGTTGGACTCCCTCCGCTCCAATCCCGCGGGCGATTCTCTGGAACGGATCGGCAGGTGGAGTTCTACGGCTCCTGCGGACTCAGGCGCCCACGGTCCCGTCGACACCTTCACGCAGAAAGTCCGCGTGCCCGTTGTGGCGGCCGTACTCCAGGAGCACGTGCACCATCACCATCCGCAGCGACACCTCCTCGCCCCATCGTGGCTGATACCCGGCCTGGTCCAGGGACTCCGCCTCCCGCTCGATACGGCGCGAGGTCTCCACCTCGGCCTCCCAGGCCACGAACGCCTCGTGCCTGGTCGACGCGCTCGCGTCGTACGCCGCCTGAAAGTCGATCTTGTCGGACCAGACCATGGGCGCGTCGTGGTCCTCGAACACTCGACGGAACCAAGCACGCTCCACCTCCGCCATGTGCCGCACCAGACCGAGCAGCGAGAGCGTGGACGGCGGCATCGACTGCTGCCGCAGCTCCTCGTCGGTGAGCCCATCGCACTTCATGGCGAGGGTCGCGCGGTGGTAGTCGAGGAACGCCCGCAGCATGTCGCGTTCGCTGCCGAAACTGGGCGGTCCTGTGCGATTGTCGCTGGTCACTGGCCGTGCTCCTCATCCGTGCCTGCGTTGAGGGTCAGTATCCAATCTCGTCGACCGTCCCACCCGAGGGCCTTCAACCGGATCTGATCGTTCCCAGTAGCCAGTGATGACGACGATCGTGCCGAGGGCGATCCCGCCCAGCTCGAAGGTGTCGGTGATCCTCAGGCTGACGCCGCCGACGCCGATGATGATGCCCGCCGCGGTCGGGACCGGGTTGAGGGGGTTGCGCAGGTCCACGCCCGCGTTGGTCTCGACGCTCGGCGTGTGGAAAGAGACCGAAAGGCTCCGGCCATCCACCACGGCGGAGTGGGCGACCGGGGACGATCTGTGGGCCCTGCCGATTTGATTCCTTCATGCAGGGCCATGGGGCTCAGGTCGTGTATTCCAGCTCCGTCAGCGCTGCCCGGTGGACGCCGACCGCGACTTCCGGGATGTCGAGGCACCGCAGGTGTTCGATCAGGGCGTCCCTGGTCTCGGCGAGGTGGCGTCCCAGCTCCACCCCGCCGAGCTGACCGGGGCGGATGATGCGACGAAAGTCGGGGTTCTCGATCGCACCGGACAGCAGCTTCTCAGCCAGCCACAGGGGCGTGCGCTCGCGGATCGCGAAGGTCAGGTGCATGCTCTGCTCGTCGGCGTCCAGAGCATGCGGGTTGTGCACCCAGCCCCGCGGAAGAAGGAGGGACTGGCCAGCCTTCAGGTCCAGCTCGACGTCCGGGCCGGCCTTCTCCCATGTGGGGATGTAGTCCTCTCGCCACACCCTCCAGCTCTCGGCGTAGTCCCGCATCGGGGACTCAACCGGGGGCTTCCAGAGCTGCCACCTCTTTGCACCGGTGATCTGGACGATCACGGCCATCTGCTGATCCCAGTGGTGGCGGAGTCCCTGGTGGCCGGGCGGGGTGAGGAACGCGTGGACGTAGTTCGAGAAGCCGGTCTCCTGCTGGATACCCTGCGAGACCTCGGCCAGGAACGGCACCACCCGCTGAAGGTTGCCGAGGCGGATGGTGTGACCGTCGCCGTAGAGCCGGGAGAGCTTTGCCCGGTCAGTCCGGCCGTCCGTTGTGTATGCCTTCTCGCTGAGCGACGGATGGGGGGCCTTGACCACGGCGATCTCGTCGGCGGGGTAGCAGCCGGACAGCACGTGGCCGCGGAGCACTTCCGCGCTGGCCTTCTGGTCGAGCGCCGACTTGCCACGCTCGAACACGCGAGGCTCGTCGGGCCAGGTGAGCATCAACTCGGTCACCCCGGCCTCGGGCAATAGCAGTCGCAGAGACATGGTCGTCGCTCCTTGTCAGGTGGGAGGGAGCGGGCAGGAAATTTCCGGGTGGAAGTGGCTCGGGCAGCACACGACCGAAAGCGACACGATGTTCTGGGAGGCCACGTAGTGCACCCAGCTCACGTCCACGCCACGAGGGAGGACATCCGCTGCGTACTCCAGCTTGTTGTCCAAGGTGCAGGAGGCCGCCTCACCGTCCCCGCGCTCGAAGGGGGGAGCCTCCCGGTAGCGCTTCGTAAGCCAGGCCAACGCCACGTCCACGTTCGTCCAGGTGCGGTCGGCGGCGCTCTGGGTGGCCTTGAGCAGCCAGTGACCGGTCATCAGAGGCGGCAGGTTCGAGGTCTGGAACTCGTGAGCAGCCTCCCGGTACCGCACCCTGTCCTCCTCCTTGGCCTCCGGTGGAGGGGGAGTCGGATACGCGGGCCGGCGGTTCCCCTCCCGCGCGTATGCGGCTGGGCTTCCCGCCCATGAATACCCGTGCCAGTGACCTGACCAGCTCAAGAGTGCCCCTTCCAGACTGAGAAGCAGGACCGCCGTCGCTGTGGACGGGGGCGGCGCGTCATGCGGAGGCGCAGTGCCTAGTTGAGGGAGAGGCCCCTCATCTTGGCGTAGCCGCGCACGAAGTCGTCGAGTTCCGAGGCCGTGGCGCGCAGTTCGTGCCCGGCACCCTCCGGTTTGGAGTCGCGAAGGACGAAGCCGCCCTCGACACCGGGGATGGAGGCGATGTCGATGCAGGACTCGTGCTCGCCGCCGAGGTTTCCGCCGCAGAAGTTCTGGAACTGGGCACCCTCGAGAGGGGCCATGTAGATGTTCTGAGCCATGGAGTGAACTCCTTCGTGCATCAGATGTTCGGAGAGTCGGTCTCCGCACCGTCGTGCACCACAACCCAACCGTCTGCTGTCCGTCCCAGAGAGCAGACGGGTGGGGCCTCGCGCTCCTCCGGGCCGGTTGCATGGGGCCACTGAACCGGAGGAGGAGTCTGCTCACGTGCTTGAGCGGCTGTAGACCATCTCGCCGAGGACCGGGGTGTAGACGATCGCCCGGTACACGAGAACCGGAGCGGCCACAGTGAAGGGCTCCCTGTCCGCGAAGCGAAGAAGCTTCTGGCCGCCGCGTCCCGACTGCATGTCCTCGATCACGTGGAACACGCCATCGAGGCCGATCATGTCCCCGACCTGGAGCTGACCCGGACTCACGGTGTGGCCCTGGGTGCCGAGCGGGCCGCGGGGCGCCTTCTCCGTTTGGCAAGCCATCACTTGGCCTGCCTCTCGGCGTTGCCACGGGCGCGCTCGTCCTGCGTCGCGCGGTTACGCGCCCAGCGGGCGAGATCGTAAGCCTCGGTCGAGCGCAGCGTGACGGTGACGACGCCGTGGCCCTCGACGACTTCGCCCGTCCTGACAAGGCCCGAGACACGCATGAGTTCCAACGCGGCCTCGACCTCGGGTACCGCGTTCCTCGCGACCGTCAGGGCGGTCTGCGTCGGGGTTCTACTCGTTGCCGACTCCATGGGTCACCCCTCGTCACTTGTGTTCGCATCGCCTTGGGTTCGGGACGAACGTAGGGGTGCCCTCAGCCAACCTCCAAGAAGATTGCGCGAGTTTGCAGCAGCCTGATTGACGGACCAGAGCGGGGCCTCGACCATCAGAGCGTCGCGCAATTCTGCGCAAGGCAGCAGACGGGAGAGCAGCCATGCAGCTACGGTTCCTTGGCAAGAACTCCACGTCGGGCGACTGCCCGGCGCTCTACGCCACTGACCGGGACACCTACCTTGTCCAAGGGTGGAGGATCTTCGCGAACGACCTGCTCATGCAGCTCGACATCTCCCAGGGCGAGGATGCCGTGGAGGTCCCGACCGAGCTGTTCGAGCACCTGGTGAAGGATGGCCAGGAGACGGGGGAGATCAAGCGCCTGGATGACCCGCTCATGGTCTTGACCCCGGAGGGTACGTTCGTCGTCCAGGGCCAGAAGGTGACGGATCCAAGGGCCCTGGCCCAGATGTCGATCCCGGACTACGAAACTGTGGTCGAGGTCCCCAAGGCCGCGATCATCGCCCTACTGGAGGAACCACGTGGAGCTGATCTCCAGCGCCGAGCGCAACCGGCTCTTTGAGAGCTTCACGCGCGACGCCTTCCACCTTGAGTTGAGGGATGACTATTCAGTTCCCGGCGAGGAGGGTCCATTTGCGGACTGGCTCAGCGGAACCGGCAGCGACCATTCGTTCATGGAGCCGTGGCTGCAGCTCATGAAGCGCGTCACCGAGTCGGGGAGGACCGTGCGTCGGGTTCGGATTGTCACCGAACCGCACAGCCCCTACATCCAGTGGGAGTACGCCACCACGGACGTCAACGAGCAGGCCGGCGAGGCGATCCGATGGCTGCCGCGGCACAAGCTTCCCGAGGGCCTGAGCTTCCCCGTGGGAGGCAACGACTGGTGGCTCTACGACGACAAGCTGTTGGCTGTGGGGCACTTCGACGACGCGGGGCGGGTCTTGGGCTCCCAGCTCATCGAAACCCCCTCCATCGTCGCCGAGTGCGCCCGCCTTCGGGACTTGCTCTGGTCCATCGCCACTCCAACCGTCGAGTACAAGCCCTGACAGTTCCGTGAGCGACCAAGCACGAGAGACACGTGAGGCGTTGGGAGCCCGGCTGCGTGGATTCCGCAAGGACGCGGGGTTCAGCAGCGGCCGGGCCTTCGCCGCCGCCACTGGTTGGCAGGAATCCAAGGTCTCTCGCATTGAGAACGGCAGGCAGAACGCGAGCGAGGAAGACATACGCGTCTGGTGCCAGACGACCGGGCACGAGGCCGAACTCCTCGACCTGGTCGCCACAGCCCGCCATATCGACGAGATGTGGATGGATTGGCGCAGACAGCTACAGGATGGGGCTGCGAACCGCCAGAAGAAGTCCCTGCCGCTCTACCAGAAGACCAAGGTCTTCCGGATCTGGGAGCCCGCCACGATCTGGGGCACCATCCAGACCGCCGACTACGCCGAGAACGTCTTCCAGCAGGTGTTGAACTTCTACGAGACGCCTGCCGACACGGAAGCTGCCGTGGCCAAGCGCCTGGAACGGCAGAAGTACCTCTATGAGGGAAACCGCATCTTCAACGTGCTCCTCGGCGAGCAGGCCCTCTACTCGAACCACGGTGGTTCAGAGGTCATGAGGGCACAACTTGACCGGCTCCTCGCCGTATTGGCGCTTCCGCGGCTCAGCCTGGGCATCGTCCCCCGGTCCGCACCCCTAGCCCTCTGGATTGGGCACGGCTTCGCGATGTTCGACGACAGGCTTGTCATGGTTGAGACGTACTCTGCGGAGATGTCTGTGACGCAGCCGAGAGAAATTGAGCTTTATCGCAAGGCATTTGAGATTCACAGGCGTTCTGCCGTTTATGGGCGGAACGCCAGGGCGCTAATCCTTTCTGCTGTCGACCATTTCAACCATTGAGGGAGGGGGATCATGACGGAAATTCCGAACTGGCGCATCAGTAGCTACACCAAGTCTGACAGCTGCGTGGAAGTCGCCGACAATGACCCCGTCAGCGTACTGGTTCGGGATACAAAAGACCGGAATCGAGGAACGATGGCTGTGAATCCGGTCGCCTGGCGCGAATTCGTGGATTTCAGTAAGCAGCAGGCTTTCTGAGGGGCATCCTGATCCCGGCCCCCTCTTCCGGGAGGGGGTGGAGGTGAGTCGGCGAGGCTGCCTGGAGGTCTGCCGCGCTTCTTACGCTTGAAGGCGCCGGAGGCGTCGTCGTCGACGGCCGCAGCCGGATCGTGGCAGGGGCGGTCGGCCGGGGTGCTGAGCGACCGCTTAGGATGGATGGAATCCAGACAGTCCGGGCCCCCGCAGCCCGTACTGCCGGAACCGCCCCTACCGCCCGCCCCGCAGAGGAGCCAGGACCGTGACCGTGCCCGCCCCGACCGTCCCCGCCGCCGAGCGCGGCGTCCTCGTCCCCGTGGACGTCCACTTCGACGACCTCGACGCCCTCGGGCTGCTGCACAACGCCCGCTACCCGCTGCTCGTCGAGCGCGCCTGGGCGGCCCACTGGCAGGCGCAGGGCTTTGCCTACGAGGGCGACTGGGGCGCCGCCGGGGACGCCTGCAACGCCGTACGGGAACTGCACGTCGGGTACGAGCAGCCGGTGACCCGGGCCGGGGCCTACGCGGTGGAGCTGTGGCTGGACCGCCTCGGTACCACCGGCCTGACCTACGGCTTCCGCTTCTGCTCGGCCGACGGGCGGGTCACCTACGCGCGCGGGCACCGCGTCCTCGTCCGCCTGGACGCGGCGACCCTGCGGCCCGCCCCCTGGAGCGAGCCGTTCAGGGCCGCCGGCCGGGCACTGCTGCGGCCGGAGCCGCGGGGCTGACCGGCGGCCCGGCCTTCCGGCCCGCCGTGCGCAGCACCCCCGCGCCCGCCACCAGCCCCATCGCCAGGGCGGTGACCAGGCCGAACGACACCACCAGACTGGTCGCGTCGGCGACCGCGCCGATCGCGGAGGGCGCGATCAGGCCCGAGGTGTAGGTGATGGTCGCGACGCCCGCGATGGCCTGGCTCGGGTTCGGCCCGCTGCGCCCCGCCGCCGCGAAGGCCAGCGGCACCACGACGGCGACGCCGAGGCCGAGCAGTCCGAAGCCCGCCAGCGCGGCCGCCGGATGGGGCGCGAAGACCACGAGGAGCCCGCCGCCGGTTGCGAGCACCCCGCCCGTGCGCACCGTGCGTACCGCGCCGAACCGGTCCACGATCCCGTCCCCGGCGAACCGGGCCACAGCCATGGTCAGCGCGAACGCCGTGGTGGACGCCGCCGCGAGGCCGGGGGAGGTGCCGAGGACGTCCCGCAGGTAGACGGCCGACCAGTCCAGGCTGGCGCCCTCCGCGAAGACCGCGCAGAAGCCGACCGCGCCGATCAGCAGCGCCGACCGCGGCGGCAGCGCGAAACGCGGCGGCGGTTCCGCGTCCGGGGCGCTGCGCACGTCCGGCACCCCCTGGCAGACGAGGAGTCCGGCCACCGTCAGCACGGCGGCGGCCAGCGCGTGGTGCAGCCGGGCGTCGCTGCCGAGATGGGCGGCGACCGTGCCCGCCGCCGAGCCGATCAGGGCGCCGGCGCTCCACATGCCGTGCAGGCCGGACATGATCGAGCGGCCGACCCGGTTCTCGGTCTCCACTCCCAGGGCGTTCATCACCACATCGCTCATCCCGGAGGTCGCGCCGTACACGAAGAGCGCGGCGCACAGGGTGAGCAGGTTCGGCGCCAGGGAGGGCAGGGCCAGGCTGAGCGTCCAGAGCGCGAGCAGGCCGCGCAGGGCGGTGCGCGCGCCCAGGCGGTGGCTCACCGCGCCCGCCAGGGGCATCGCCAGGGAGGCGCCGAGGGCGGGGAAGGCCAGCGCCAGGCCGAGCTGCCCGGCGCTGACCTGGGCGTGGTCCTGGATCCACGGGATCCGCGTGGCGAGGCTGCCCGCGACCGCGCCGTGGACGCAGAAGACGGCGGCGACGGCGATACGGGCGCGCCTGAGGCGGTGCGGCTGCCATGCCGCGCCGGCCGGTTGGTCGGACATGCGGATACCCCTTTCCCGGGGACCTTGGGCGAGGACGTCCGGTCAAGAAACGTCCGGTCGTGGACGTTCAACCGTGAACGTCGGGCGGTAAACTATCAGGAACCCTGCCTGATAAATAGATGGACGGGTCCGGGGCGTCCTCCCCCGGTGGGCCGGTCCGTGCGCCGAGGCGGGGGCCGACCGCCCCGGCCCGTCTGGAAGGATTCCGGCATGGCCGCATCCCCGCGCACCGCCAGGGCGCTCAACGACCGGCTCGCCCTGGAACTCCTCCAGCGGGAGGGCCCGCTGACGGCCGGGCAGCTCAAGACCTTGACCGGGCTCTCCCGCCCGACCGTCGCCGACCTGGTGGAGCGGCTCCAGGGCTCGGGGCTCGTCCAGGTGGTGGGGGAGTCCGGGGCGCAGCGGCGCGGCCCGAACGCGCGCCTGTACGGGATCGTCGCCGACCGGGCCCATCTCGCGGCCCTCGACGTGCGCACGGGCGGGGTGCGCGTCGTCGTCGCGGACCTCCTCGGCCGCACCCTCGCCGAGACCTCGCTGCCGATCGGCGGCGACACGGGCACCGAGCCGGCCGCCGAGCGGGCGGTCGCCCTGCTGGCGGGGGCCGTCGCCGAGGCGGGCGCGACCCGGCTCCACAGCGTCGGGGTGGGCGCGCCCGGACTCGTCGACCCGGCGACCGGCGAGCTGCGCCCGGCCAGTGGACTGCCCTCCTGGCACCGGCAGTTGGTCGCTGCCCTCCAGGAGCGCCTGCCCGCGCGGGTGCTCGTCGAGAACGAGACGAATCTCGCCGCCCTCGCCGAGCAGCGCCTCGGCAGCGCGCGGGACCGGGAGTCCTTCGCCTTCCTGTGGCTCGGCCACGGCGTCGGCGCGGGGCTCTTCCTCGACGGGCGGCTGCGGCGCGGGTCCTCCGGCGGCGCGGGCGAGGTCGCCTTCCTCCCGGTGCCGGGCACGCACGGGCTGCCCTCGCGAGGCGACTGCGACGGCGGGTTCCACACGCTGGCGGGCGCGGCGGCGGTCTCGGCGCTGGCGGCCCGGCACGGGCTGGCAGCGCGGCACGAGGCGGCCGCGCCCCGCCCCGGCCGCGCCTCGGCCGCGCCCCGGCCGGGCGACACGGGGACCCCGCCCCCCGGCACGCAAGCCCCGCCCGCCGGCGCGGGAACCCCGCCCGCCGGCGCGGGAACCCCGCCCGCCGGCACGCAAGTCCCGCCCGGCCCCGGGGCCGCCGACCGGGCCGCCGCCCTGGTCGCCGAGGCCGTCGCCGCCGGCCACGACGCCTTCCTCGACGAACTCGCCGCCCGCATCGCCCTCGGCGCGGCGGCGGTGGTCTCGGTCCTCGACCCCGGCTGCGTCGTCCTCGGCGGCGAGATCGGGCACGCCGGCGGCCCCGCCCTGGCGGCCCGCGTGGAGGAACGCGTCGCCGCCATGTCCCCGCTGCCGACGGTGGTCCGCCCCGGCGCCCTCGACGGCGCCGCCGTCCTCGGCGGGGCCCTGTCCATGGCCCGCCAGGCGGCCCAGGACGACCTGTTCGGCGCGTAGCGTCCCGGCGCGGCCCGCATGCCCGGCCCGCGCGCCCTGGCTGGAACCTCACCCGGCGGCCCGCATGCCCGGCCCGCGCGCCCGGCCCCCGGCCCCGGCTGGAACCTCACCCGGCGGCCCGCGCGCCCGCCCCGCCCGCCCTGGCTGGAACCTCACCCGGCATCCCGCGCGTCCATGACACCGGTGGGCCCGCCGGGACCGGATCCGGCCGGGGAACGGTCTCTTCCGTCCGGGCGAAGTGTTCTACGGTGCCCACAGCGACCAGGAACAGTGAGTCCGGGGGTAACTGGCCATGGGCATCGGCGACTTCGTCAGGGACATCACACCCGATGCGGTCGAGGAGGCGGTCGAGGACGGAGTCGAGTGGGTCGGCGACCGGGTCGAGGACGCCGGGAACTGGACCGCCGACCGGCTGGAGGACGTCGGCTGGGAGTCCGGCGCGGACTGGGTGCGCGAGCAGTCCCGTTCCGTGGCCAACCGGCTGGGCGCCGAGGTCGACGAGATGGACCTCGGGCAGACCGAGGACAAGACGAAGCTCGTCCACGGCAGCCCGGAGAAGATCCGCGCCACCGCCGGGAAGCTGCGCGCCTTCCAGACCTCCTTCGACGACGCGGGCAGCGGGCTCAAGGGGCTGGACTCGTCCCGGCTGAAGGGCGAGGCGGCCGAGGCGCTGCGCAAGGCGGTGAGCACCCAGCCGCCCCGGTGGTTCACCGGCGCGGACGCCTGCGAGAAGGCCGCCGCCGCGCTGGAGGCGTTCGCCGGGACGGTGGTGTGGGCGCAGAACCAGGCGCAGACGGCGATCGAGATGTGGAAGGAGGGCGTCAAGGCGTCCGAGAACGCCGCCGACGCCCACCGCAAGAAGATCGACGCCTACAACACGGCCGTCGACCGCTACAACGCGCTGCCCGCCGACGAGCGCAACCCGGCCACCCTCCCGCCCTGCCCCGCGCCGACCTTCACCGACCCGGGCAGGAAGCTGATGGAGGACGCGCAGAGCCTCCTCGGCCAGGCCCGCACCCAGCGGAACACGGCGGCGGAGACGGCGCGCACCGCGGTCCGCGCCGCCCGGGACACGGCCCCCGAGAAACCGTCCTACGCCGAGCAGCTGCGCGACGGACTCCAGGAACTCCAGTACATGGGCGACCACGTCGGCGGCGGCCTCATCAAAGGCACCGCGGGCATCCTCAACTTCGTCCGCCAGGTCAACCCCCTGGACCCGTACAACATCACCCACCCCGCCGAGTACGCGACCAGTCTCAACAGCCTGGCCGCCGGGCTGGTCGTCGCCGCCAACGACCCCGTCGGCACCGGCAGGCAGATGATCAACGACTTCATGAAGGACCCCTACGAGGGCTTCGGCCGGCTGCTGCCCGACGCCGCCCTGACGGTGGCGACCGGCGGAAGCGGCGCCGCCGTCAAGGGACTTCGCCTGGCCGGTGACGCCGCGGACGCCGCCCGCACCCGCCGGCTGATCGACGACGCCCCGGACGGCACCCACAACCGGCCCGACGCGGCCCGGCCCGTCGCCAACACCGACCCGGTGGACCTGGCCTCCGGCCGGATGTTCCTGCCGCAGGCCGACGTGGTGCTGCCCGGCACCCTCGCCCCGGTGTTCACCCGCCGCACCGAGTCCGGGTGCGCGGCCGGCCGCTTCCTCGGCCCCGCCTGGACCTCCACCGTCGACGAGCGCCTGGAGATCGACGCCGTGGGCGTCGTCCATGTCACCGCCGACGGCCTGCTGATCCCCTATCCGCACCCCGTTCCGGGCGCCCCGACCCGCCCCGAGTCGGGCACCGCCCGGACCCTGCTGGCCCGCGACGGTCACGGCGACTACACCGTCACCGACCCGGACTCCGGCCTGACCAGCCACTTCCCGGCCCCGACCGGCAGCGCACCGGGGGACGACGGCATCGCGTGGCTGGAGCGCACCGAGGACCGGCACGGCAACTGGCGGGCCGTGGTCCGCGGCGAGGACGCGGTGCCGCTGGCGCTCACCTCCTCGGCCGGCGCCCAGGTCACGGTCGCGGTCAGCGAGGGCCGGATCACCGCCCTCGCCCTGGCCGGTGCGGGGGAAGCGGGCGCGGAGGCCACCACGGGCACGGACGGTCCGGGCGCGAACCCCGGTGCGCCGGGCGCGGGCCTGCCCCTGATGTCCTACGGCTACGAGGACGGCAACCTCACCACCGTCACCCGGCCCTCCGGCGCCACCACCACCTTCGCGTACGACGACCGCCGCCGCGTCACCTCCTGGACCGACTCCAACAACAGCCGGTACACCTACGTCTACGACGACCGCGACCGTGTCGTCGCCGAGGGCGGCGAGGCCGGCCACGTCCAGCTCACCGTCGCCTACACCGAGCCCGACCCGGAAACCGGCCACCGCACCACCACCCTGACCACCGCCGAGGGCCACACCACCCGCTTCCTCGTCGACGGCCGCAGCCGCGTCCTCGCCACCACCGACCCGCTCGGCCACACCACCCGGGTCACCTACGACGAGCGCGGCCATGTGCTCTCCCGCACCGACCCGCTGGGCCGCACCACCGCCTTCACCCACGACGAGGAGGGCCGGCTGCTCACCGTCACCCGGCCCGACGGCAGCGAACTGGCCACGGTACGGGGGAGGTTCGGCCTCTCCACCGAGTTCCGCGGCCCGGACGGCGCCCGCTGGCACCAGGAGTTCGACGAGCGCGGCAACCGCATCGCCGTCACCGACCCGGCAGGCTCCACCACCCGGTACGCCTACGACGACCGCGGCCGGCTCACCACCGTCACCGACGCCCTCGGCGCCGTCTCCACCGTGTGCTGCGACGCGGCCGGGCTGCCGGTGGCGGTGACCGACCCGGCCGGCGCCACCACCCGGCTGGAACGCGACGCCCTGGGCCGGCCGGTGCGTGTCACCGACCCGGTCGGCGGGGTCACGCGCCTCGGCTACGACGCCGACGGCAACCTCGTCCGCCGCACCGCCCCGGACGGCTCCGCCGAGTCGTGGACCTACGACGGCGAGGGCAACTGCCTCACCCGCACCGACCCGGCCGGCGGCGTGCACCGCTACGAGTACACCCACTTCGACCTGCTCACCGCCCACACCCACCCGGACGGCTCCCGTCACACCTTCGAGCACGACGCCGGCCTGCGCCTCACCCGGGTCACCGGCCCGCACGGCCTGAGCTGGAGCTACGCCTACGACGCGGCCGGCCGGCTCACCTCCGAGACCGACTTCGACGGCCGCACCCTCGGCTACCGCCACGACGCCGCCGGGCAGCTCACCGCCCGCACCGACGCCCTCGGCCGCACCGTCGCCCACACCTACGACCAACTCGGCCAGGAGATCCGCAAGGACGTCGACGGCCGGGTGACCACGTACGAGTACGACCGGGCCGGGCGCCTGCTGCGGGCGAGTGGGCCGGACAGCGAGCTGGCCTGGGTGTACGACCGGCGAGGGCGCATCAAGACCGAACTCGCCGACGGCCGCGCCATGAACTACGCCTACGACGCCCTGGGCCGCCGCACCCGGCGCACCACCCCGACCGGTGTGGTCACCACCTACGCCTACGACGCCGCCGGCCGCCCGGTCCGGATGCGGGTCGGCGGCCACGAGGTCGCCTTCGCCCACGACGCGGCGGGCCGGGAGCTCCAGCGCGTCTTCGGCGGCACCCTCGCCCTGACCTCCGCCTGGGACGAGGCCGGGCGGCTCGCCGCCCAGGAAATGACGGCGGCCGGCCGGCCGCTCAACCGCCGCCGCTACTCCTACCGCGCGGACGGCCACCTCACCTCCGTCGCCGACACCCTGTCGGGATCGCGTGCCTTCGACCTGGACGCGGCGGGCCGGGTCACCGGCGTCCGGGCCGAGGGGTGGTCCGAGCGCTACGCCTACGACGAGGCGGGCAACCAGTCCTCGGCCTCCTGGCCGTCCGGCCACGCGGGCGGCGAAGCCACCGGAGAGCGCGCCTACCGGGGCACCACCATCACCCGTGCCGGGAGGGTCCGCTTCGAGCACGACGGCCTCGGCCGGGTGGTCCTGCGCCAGAAGACCCGTCTCTCCCGCAAGCCCGACACCTGGCGCTACACCTGGAGCGCCGACAACCGCCTCACCTCCGTGGTGACCCCCGACGGGACCCGGTGGCGCTACCGCTACGACCCCCTCGGCCGCCGCACCGCCAAGCAGCGACTCGCCGGGGACGGCGAGACCGTCGCCGAGGAGATCCGTTTCAGCTGGGACGGCGGCACCCTGTGCGAGCAGACGGTCCACACCCCCGGGCTGCCGCATGTGGTGGCCCTCACCTGGGACCACCGTGGCCTGGTCCCCCTCGCGCAGACCGAACGCCTCCTCACCCCGGACACCCGGCAGGAGGAGATCGACCGGCGCTTCTTCGCCATCGCCACCGACCTCGTGGGCACCCCCACCGAACTGGTCGACGAGTCCGGGGACATCGCCTGGCGGGCCCGGAGCACCCTGTGGGGGAGGACCGCGTGGAGGCGGGACAGCAGCGCCCACACCCCGCTGCGCTTCCCCGGCCAGTACGACGACCCCGAGACCGGCCTGCACTACAACCTGTTCCGCCACTACGACCCCGAGACCGGCCGCTACGCCTCACCGGACCCCCTGGGCCTCGGCCCCGCGCCGAACCCGGTCGCCTATGTGCACAACCCGTTCACGGTCTGCGACCCGCTCGGCCTCTCCCCGTACTCCCGGTTCAAGGGCCTGGGCTGGCTGACGGAGAAGATGCTCGAACGCCCGTCGTTCAAGTACCAGCGGCTGGTCACCGACCAGAAGTACGAGCAGCAGTGGATCCTGCCGGACGGCCGCGAGGTCCATGTGGACGGCGGCCCGCGGGACGGCTGGATCACCGAGGCCAAGTGGACCGGGGGCGAGAAGCCGGGCGAGTGGGAGAAGTCCCCGTACAACCCCGATTTCGAGTTCTACGACGAGAGCCGGATCACCACCCAGGCCGACAAGCTGCTCGCCCTGAACGAGAGCCTCGGGGGGAAGGGGGTGCGCTATATGGTGTCCAACGAATCGGGCGCCGCGCATGTGAACGAGGTGCTGTCCAAGGCGTTCCCGGAGGCGTACGCCAACGGGACGCTCAGGGCGTATCACGTGCCCGGCAACGGCATGAGTGGAATGAGTTCATGGCTGCAGTGACCGCGATGCTGGAAGAGTTCCGGGGCCTCGTCCCGCTGACCGCCGAGGGCGCCGCGACGGCCTTCGCCGCCCAGGGCTGGACGCCGCGGGGGAAGGCCAAGGACGGCGTGGAGACCTCCTGGCAGCGGGACGGGATCCGGGGGTGGATCCAGACCTTCTCCAGCGGGGCGGTCCGCGCCTCCTTCGCCGTCTGGATCCGCGACGTGGACGAGTCGGGCTACTTCGACGACCTCGACGCCGTCTACGAGGAGGGCGAGCGGGCGCTCGCCGCCTTCCTCCCGGAGATCGAGGAGTCCCCGCTCGCCGCCCACCTCACCGAGGCCGCGCCGGCGGACGAGGACCGGGACGAGTTCGTCGCGGTACGGAAGTGGATGCTGGACGGCCGGGTCCTGACCGCCGGTGTCGTCCAGCAGGACACCGACCTCCCGGTCATGGTCGTGGCCGCACTCCAGGAGCCGGCGCCCGCCTCCTGACAGACGGCCGTCCCCCCGCACGGCGGGGGGACGGTCCCGTGGAAGGGGCCCGGCGGCGGGCAAGGGCCGTTCGACCGCCGCCGGGCTGATCGGGTGGGGTCAGCAGGCGCCGAGGTCCTGCCAGACACCCCACTCACCGGTGGTACCGGGCTTCTCGCCCTTCGTCCACCACTTGGACTTCCAGTTGCGGCCCTCGTGCGAGACGGTCGTGCCGCCGCCGTACTCCGCGCTCGCCGACCAGGCCGGCGCCGTGCAGGAACCGGTCCCGCCCGTGCCACCGGTACCGCCGGTCCCGCCCGTGCCACCGGTGCCGCCGGACTGGCTCGGGGACGGCGACGGGGACGGCGTGCCGCCGGAACCGGGCTCCACGACGGTGGTGCCGCGCGCCAGGTCGGTGGTGAGGGCGTACTTCTTGCCGCCGATCGTCACCGTCCAGTTGGAGGGTGTGGACACCGGCAGGTAGTAGTTGAACGCCAGGTCCACGGTGGCGCCCGGGGCCAGCGACTGCCAGGCCGGGAGCTTCAGGGAGACCCGGTGGAAGTTGCCCTTCAGGCCACCGATGTTGTTGCCGGTGTGGTCGCTCCTGATCACCTTGGTGCCGAAGCCCGACTGGTCGGAGGCGTTGCCCGGGGCGGCCGTCGCGTAGTCGAACTGGAACTCGGTGCCGCCCGGCAGCGCGGTGGCCGTGTTGTTGGTGATCTTCAGCTTGGGCGTCAGCGGGTAGTTGGAGTCGCCGAGCTTGAACTCGGTGAAGTCCACGGCGATGTCGGCCGCCTCGGTGGGCAGCGCGATGTCGGACTTCTTCGCCCCGTAGGGGGCGGCCGCCTTGAACTTGTCGTACATCAGGGTGGTGAGCGTGTCGCCCTGCTCGTACTGGCCCTTGGCCGCGTTCCAGCCGTAGTCGCCGGCCAGCTCCCAGACCATGGTGCCGCCGATGCCGCGGTCCACCACGTAGTCGGCCTTCACACCGACCGACTGCTCGTCCTCGGTGGAGATGAAGACCTTCTTCTGGGCGTTCCACAGCCAGGGCGCGACCAGCGTCGAGTCGTACTTGCGCGCGTAGGTGCCGGTGAGCTGGGTGTTCGCGGGGAAGCCGTACTGCGTGACGTAGTCGCCGACGATCCCCTTCTCCAGGTTCTTGGCGTGCCACATCGGGTTGGAGCCCGCGGGGGACTCCTTGCCGTTGTCGTCCTTGTCGTGCCAGAGGTTGTCGATGCCGACCGCGCCGTCACCGCACTTGGTCAGACCGGAGCCCGCCGGGCAGGAGGTCGCGGCGGCCCTGCCCCACAGACCGTCGGTGCCGCCCTGCACGTTCTTGTGGCCGCGGGTGTAGTACGGCAGGCCGATGTTGATGCGGCCGGCCGGCATGGAGCCGCGGAAGTAGTGGTACGCCCAGTCGGTGTTGAGGTAGCCGATGCCGCCGTACTGGGAGCTGCCGTAGACGTTCGCGGCGGCCAGTTCGGCGTCCTTGCCGTCGTCGAAGAGCGAGGCGTTCGGTCCGACGTACTCGTTCCAGGCGCCGTGCAGGTCGTAGGACATGATGTTGACGTAGTCCAGGTACTTCTGGACCTGGAAGGTCTCCATGCCGCGCAGCAGATAGCCGGAGGAGGGGGCGGCGACGGTCAGCAGGTAGTGCTTGCCGTCGGCGGCGCCGGCCCGGTCGAGCTTCTCGCGCAGGGTCTTCATCAGGACCGCGTAGCCCTTGTTGAGGCCGGCGCGGCGGGCGTTGGAGATCGGGAAGTCGGCGGGGTGGCCGGCGTCCTTCATCGAGGTCGGGTACTCGTAGTCGATGTCGACGCCGTTGAAGCCGTACTTCTTGATGAAGGCCACGGCCGAGTCGGCGAAGGTGTTGATGCCCGCCTGGTTCACGGAGCCGTCCGCGTTGGTGGCCATCGTGTAGAAGCCGCCGGAGGCGACCCGGTCGCCGTTCTCGTCGAAGTAGCCGCCGGTCTCGGCCCAGCCGCCCACGGAGATGAGCGTCTTGACGTCCGGGTGCTGCTTCTTGAACTTGTTGAGCTGGTTGAAGTGGCCCTTGTAGGGGAACGCCGGGTCCATCTCGGACCCCGCGACGCCGGGCCAGGTCATCCCGGTGGCCGCGTTGTTCGCGCCGTCGGGGCCCACGGACAGCTTGTTGGCCGCGTCCACGTGGGCGAAGGCGTAGTTGATGTGCGTGACCTTGTCCCACGGCACGTCGGAGGCGAGGTACGCGGACTGCCCGTTCTTGCCCGTACGCCAGCCGGTGAAGTAGCCGATGACGCGGCGCTGGTGGTCCGCGCCCATCTTCTCTCGGCCCTCGGTGTCGTAGACGGAGCAGTACGGGACGTCGACGCCGGGAGTGGCGTACAGGCCGTCGGGGCGACAGCTCTCGTTGTCGGCGGCGTGCGAGACGCCGGTCGAGAGCGTGCCGGCAAGCAGCGCGACGGCGGCGACGCCGGCTGCGAGCACGCCCGCTCTGAAGGGGGTGGGGGACTGCACGGTCGGTTCCTCCTGGTGGGGGAGCCCCTGATCGCCCGCCAGGGCATCAAGGGGTGTTCGGCCTTGCACAACTGGCATGGGGATGCGATGGGTTGGCCCGACGTGGTGCGCACCCCGGCGGGCCGTTTCCGCGGAGGTGTCGCAGAGATTAAGAGGACTAGACCAGTGCGTCAATAGGTCTGGACCATTTCGTTGCCAAGTGCCGTTTGTGAGTCAACCCACACTCTTCGCCTGTCGGGGCCGCCCGCGGCCGTGGCACACTGGCCCTGTATCAGCAGCAGCGCACTCCGGGGTCGGTGAAAGTCCGAACCGGCGGTTACAGTCCGCGACCCGGCCGCATCCAGTGGCCGGTTGACCAGGTGAAATTCCTGGACCGACGGTTAAAGTCCGGATGGGAGGCAGTGCGCGGCGGGTGAGCCCTCACGGGTGCGCCGGCCGTCTGCGCGGACCGCCGTCACGGCGTCCCGCGCTTCTCGGCGCCGGTGTGTCCCCCGTGCGGTGTCGTCATCCGTTCTCTGTCGTCGTCGACAGCCCCGGAGTCCGTGCCCGAAGAGGCAGGAGGACCCGGTGGCCACCGCAGCCGACACCGCCGCCATGCGCCGAGCCGTCGCGCTCGCCGCCCGCGGACTCGGCTCCACCAGCCCCAACCCGGTCGTCGGGTGCGTCGTCACGGACGCCTCCGGACAGGTCGTCGGCGAGGGCCACCACGAGCGCGCGGGCGGGCCCCATGCCGAGGTCGTCGCCCTGCGCGCGGCCGGCGAGGCCGCCCGCGGCGGCACCGCCTACGTCACCCTGGAGCCCTGCAACCACACCGGCCGCACCGGCCCCTGTGCCCAGGCCCTCCTGGCCGCCGGGATCGCCCGCGTCGTCTACGCGGTCGCCGACCCCGACCCGCAGGCCACCGGCGGCGCCGGGACCCTGCGCGCGGCCGGCGTCCGGGTCGAGCAGGGGCTGCTGGCCGAGGAGGCCGAGGCGGGGAACACCGCCTGGCTCACCTCCGTCCGCCGCGCCCGCCCCCACGTCACCTGGAAGTACGCCGCCACCCTCGACGGCCGCACCGCCGCCGCCGACGGCACCAGCCGCTGGATCAGCTCCCCGGCCTCCCGCGCCGATGTGCACCGCCTGCGCGCCGAGTCCGACGCTGTCCTCGTCGGCGCCGGCACGATGCGCGCCGACGACCCCCACCTCGCCGCCCGCGGCGTCGAGGGCGCCGTCCAGCCGCTGCGGGTCGTCCTCGACACCGAGGCCGCCGCCGTCCGCCCCGGCGCCCGGGTGCTGGACGACGCCGCCCGCACCGTGGTCGTCGTCGCCGACGACCTCGCCCCCGAGGCGGTGGCGGCGACCGGCGCGGCCGAGGTCTGGCGCCTGCCCCGAGCGGCCGCGGGCGGCATCGACCTCACGGCCCTGCTGGCCGCCCTGCACCGGGACGGCGTCCGCTCCGTCCTCCTCGAAGGCGGCGCCACGCTCGCCGGGGCCTTCGTCGCCGCCGGCGCCGTGGACCGCGTCGTCGGCTACCTCGCCCCCGTACTCCTCGGCGCGGGCCCCGCCGCCCTCGCCGACGCCGGAATCACCACCATCGCCGAGGCGTTGCGCCTCCGTGTCACCGGGGCCGAACGCATCGGCCCCGACCTGCGCATCACCGCGACCGTCCCCGAGGGAGCCTGAGTTGTTCACCGGAATCGTCGAAGAGCTGGGTGAGGTCACCGCCGTCGAGGACCTCGGCGACGCCTCCCGCTTCCGTCTGCGCGGCCCCGTCGTCACCGAGGGCGCCAAGCACGGTGACTCCATCGCCGTCAACGGCGTCTGTCTCACCGTCGTGGACACCGAGGACGGCGAGTTCACCGCCGATGTGATGGCCGAGACCCTCAAGCGCTCCAGCCTCGGCGCCCTCGCCGTCGGCTCCCGGGTCAACCTGGAGCGGCCGATGGTCGCCGACGGGCGCTTCGGCGGCCACATCGTCCAGGGCCATGTGGACGGCACCGGCACCATCACCGGGCGGGAGCCCTCCGAGCACTGGGAGCTCGTCACCGTCTCCCTCCCGGCCGGGCTGGCCCGCTATGTCGTCGAGAAGGGCTCCATCACGGTGGACGGCGTCAGCCTCACCGTGGTCGACGCCGGCGACGACCACTTCACCATCAGCCTCATCCCCACCACCCTCGCCCTGACCACGCTCGGGCTCAAGCAGCCCGGCGACCCGGTCAACCTGGAGGTCGACGTGATCGCCAAGTACGTCGAGCGGCTGCTCGGCGCACCGGAGGAGATGGGCCGGGCCCCGAAGGAGAGCGGCCGATGAGCGCCCTCTCCTGGCTGAACGCGGAGGCGTTCACCGTCCTCGGGCAGCGCATCATCTGGTCCGACATGATCGGCAACGTCATCGGGCTGACCGCGCTCGCCCTCGGCTGGCGCCGCTCGGTGTGGACCTGGCCCGCCCAGTTCCTCTCCGGGATCATCCTGTTCGCCGCCTTCGCGGGGCACATGACCGGCAGCGCGGGCAAGCAGGTCGTCGTCATGCTGGTCGCCGCCTGGGGCTGGTGGCAGTGGACGCACGGCCGGGCCCGCGCCCAGGACGGCACCATCGCGGTGCGCTTCGCCACCTGGCGCGAGCGCGGTGCGATGGCCGGGGCCGCCCTGGTCGGCACCCTCGCCGTGGGCGGCCTGTTCACCGCGTTCCCGTCGCTCTCCTGGGACGCCTGGCCCGACGCGTACATCTTCGTCGGCACCCTGGTCGCCATGTACGCCCAGGCGCGCGGCATGGTCGAGTTCTGGTTCGCCTGGCTGCTGGTCGACCTCGTCGGCGTCCCGCTGAACTTCGCCAACGGCTACGCATTCTCCGGTTTCGTCTACGTGATCTACGGCGCGCTCGTCCTGTGGGGCATGCGCGACTGGTGGCTCCGCTCCCGCAGGAGCGCCGAGCCCGCCCTGGAAGGAGCGGCAGCATGAGTGCCCTGCCCACCTGGTACGCCTCCGGCGACGCCGAGGACCTCCGCCTCGACCCCGTCGCCCAGGCGATCCGCGACATCGCCGCGGGCCGGCCGGTCGTGGTCGTCGACGACGAGGACCGGGAGAACGAGGGCGACCTCGTCATCGCCGCCGAGAAGGCGACCCCCGAGATCATCGCCTTCATGATGAGCGAGTGCCGGGGCCTGATCTGCGCGCCCATGGAGGGCGAGGAGCTCGACCGCCTGGAACTCCCGCAGATGGTCGAGCACAACACCGAATCCATGCGGACCGCGTTCACCGTCTCCGTGGACGCGGGCCCCGAGCACGGCGTCACCACCGGCATCTCCGCCGCCGACCGGGCCGCCACCCTGCGCCTGCTCGCCGACGGCGCCGCCGGCCCCGGCGACTTCGTGCGTCCCGGCCACATCTTCCCGCTGCGCGCCCGCCCCGGCGGCGTGCTGGTGCGCAACGGCCACACCGAGGCCGCCGTCGACCTCGCCCGGCTCGCCGGACTGCGCCCCGCCGGCGCGATCGTGGAGATCGCGGGGGAGGACGGTGTGATGCTGCGCCTGCCCGAGCTGGTGCCCTTCGCCCGCAAGCACGGTCTGACGATCATCTCCATCGAGGACCTGATCGCCTACCGCCGCAGCGCCGAGCCGACCGTCAAGCGCGAGGCCGAGGTCAGCCTGCCGACCGCCTTCGGCCACTTCACCGCCTACGGCTACCGCTCCACCGTCGACGGCGTGGAGCACGTCGCCCTCGTCCACGGCGAGACCGGCGACGGCGAGGACCTGCTGGTCCGCGTCCACTCCGAGTGCCTGACCGGCGACATCTTCCACTCGCTGCGCTGCGACTGCGGCCCCCAGCTCGACGCCTCCATGCGGCACGTCACCGAGGCGGGCCGGGGCATCGTCGTCTACCTCCGCGGGCACGAGGGCCGAGGCATCGGCCTGATGTCCAAGCTGCGCGCCTACGAGCTCCAGGAGCGTGGCCGCGACACCCTCGACGCCAACCTGGAACTCGGCCTGCCCGCCGACGCCCGGGACTATGCGGCCGGGGCCCGCATTCTCGACGACCTCGGGGTGCGCAGCGTCCGGCTGATGACCAACAACCCCGACAAGGTCGCCGCCCTCACCCGGCACGGCATCCGCGTCCTCGGCCGCGAACCGATGCCCGTGCAGGCCGGCGAGCACAACCTCCGGTACCTGCGCACCAAGCGCGACCGGATGGGCCACGACCTGCCCTGGCTCGACACCGTCCCGGCGTCGTCCACCTGCGGCAACCAGTAGCACCGGCACGCGACCGGAGCAGCGGACCACGCACGACCAGTACAGCGGACCACGCACGACCAGTACAGCGAACAGGGAGAGACATGAGCGGCAAGGGTGCCCCCGAACTGTCCGTCCGCAACTGCGGCGACCTGCGGGTGGCCGTGATCGCGGCACAGTGGCACGAGAAGATCATGGACGGCCTCGTGGACGGCGCCCTGCGCGCCCTGCACGAGCTGGGCATCGACGAGCCGACCCTGCTCCGGGTCCCCGGCAGCTTCGAACTCCCCGTCGTCGCCAAGGTCCTCGCCGGCCGCGGCTACGACGCGGTCGTCGCCCTCGGCGTCGTCATCCGGGGCGGCACCCCCCACTTCGAGTACGTGTGCCAGGGCGTCACCCAGGGCCTCACCCAGGTGTCCGTCGACACCGGGGTGCCCATCGGCTTCGGCGTCCTCACCTGCGACACCGAGGAGCAGGCCCTCGACCGCGCCGGACTGGAGGGATCGAACGAGGACAAGGGGCACGAAGCGGTCACCGCCGCGGTGGCCACCGCGACCATCCTGCGTTCAGTATCCGAACCCTGGCGCTGAGGCGCGGTCGTTTCCGCGTAGGGTGGAGCCACCATGTCCAAGAAGACGTTCGAGGAGCTCTTCGCCGAGCTCCAGCAGAAGGCCGCCAACGGCGATCCCGCCACCTCCCGCACCGCCGAACTGGTGGACAAGGGGGTCCACGCGATCGGCAAGAAGGTCGTCGAAGAGGCCGCCGAGGTGTGGATGGCCGCCGAGTACGAGGGCAAGGAAGCCGCCGCCGAGGAGATCTCCCAGCTCCTGTACCACGTCCAGGTGATGATGGTGGCGCGCGGGATCTCCCTCGACGACGTCTACGCCCATCTCTGAGGGCCCCGGGCACCCCGAGCCTGAGCCCCGCCGCCCCCGCGCCGTCCACTCCCAGAGAACGAACGAAGGAAGCCCGTCTCATGCTGCGCATCGCCGTCCCCAACAAGGGTTCACTGTCCGGGCCTGCGTCGGCGATGCTGCATGAGGCCGGCTACCAGCAACGCAAGGAGTCCAAGGAACTCGTCCTGGTCGACCCCGAGAACGAGGTCGAGTTCTTCTACCTGCGTCCGCGCGACATCGCGATCTACGTCAGCTCCGGCCGCCTCGACATCGGCATCACCGGCCGCGACCTGCTGCTCGACTCCGGTGCGAACGCCGAGGAGATCCTCCGGCTCGGCTTCGCCCGCTCCACCTTCCGCTACGCCACCAGGCCCGGCACCGCGTCCGGCGTCGAGGACTTCGGCGGAATGACGATCGCCACCTCCTACGAGGGCATCGTCGCCAAGCACCTCGCGGACAGCGGCATCGACGCCTCCGTCGTCCACCTCGACGGCGCGGTGGAGACCGCCATCGAGCTGGGTGTCGCCCAGGTGATCGCCGATGTCGTCGAGACCGGGACCAGCCTGCGCAACGCCGGTCTGGAGGTCATCGGGGAGCCGATCATGACCTCCGAGGCCGTGGTCGTCCGGCGCAGCGGCGCCGACCCCGAGCACGCGCAGGTCCAGCAGTTCCTCCGCCGCCTCCAGGGCGTCCTGGTCGCCCGCAGCTACGTGATGATGGACTACGACTGCCGGGTGGAGAACCTGGAGCAGGCCGTGGCCCTCACTCCGGGCCTGGAGTCGCCGACCATCTCCCCGCTGCACCACGAGGGCTGGGTCGCGGTCCGCTCCATGGTCGCCGCCAAGGAGGCCCAGCGGATCATGGACGACCTGTACGCCCTCGGCGCACGGGCCATCCTCACCACGGCCATCCACGCCTGCCGCCTCTGAGGACGACACCCCCGATGAACGACTCCGTCCCGTCCGAACCCGACCCCCGCCCCGAGTCCGGCCCGCAGCCCGGCTCCGGGGCCGGGGCCCGGCCCGCCTCCGCCGTCCCCGCCCTCCCGGTCACCTTCCGGCCGACCCGCACCCGGGTCGTCCTGCTGACCACCGGCACGCTGATGTGCGTCGTCCTGATCACCATCACACTGCTGCTCGAACGGCTCAGCCCGGCCGAGCGGACCAGCTTCGTCTTCGTCGCCCTGCTCTTCTTCGGTGTCCTCGCGCTGCTCAGCCGGCCCAGGGTCGACGCGGACGAGGACGGGGTGACGGTCGTCAACCTCACGCGCACCCGACGGCTGGCCTGGGCGGAGATCCTCCGGGTCAACCTGCGCCCCGGCGACCCCTGGGTCTTCCTCGACCTCAGCGACGGCACCAGCATGCCCGCCCTCGGCATCCAGCCGGGGATCGCCCGCGCCCAGGCGATCGAGCACGCCCGGGCCCTGCGGGCCCTCGCCGAGACCCGGGGCGCCTCTCCCCGGTAGGAGGGTTCCCGTCTCCTCAGTAGGAGGGGTCCTGCGGGTCCCGGCCGCCCGGGCCCCGGCCCGACAGCACCTCTCCGTACGCCTGTATCAGATCCGGCAGCCGCAGGGTCGACAGATCGTCCCGGCCCGGCGTGCCGGGGAACTGGGAGAGCCGCAGATCACGGTAGGCGCAGCTCTTCTCGTACAGGGTCCGCAGGAAGCGCCCGTTGCCCAGCTCGTCGATCCAGCCCTGGCCGACCACGTGCCCGCTGATCGACAGCAGCTCGTCCCGGGCCTCCTCGTCCCACACGTCGCCGTTCTCCGCCGCCAGGACCCCGCCGATCGCCGCCAGCTCCAGCGGCCGGTACGAGGGGAAGTCGACGCGCGTCGTGAAACGGGAGGAGAGCCCGGGGTTGGCCGCCAGCAGCCGGTCCATCCCCTCCGGGTAGCCCGCCAGGATCACCACCAGATGGTCGCGGTTGTCCTCCGCCCGCTTCAGCAGCACCTGGAGGGCCTCGTCGCCGTACGCGTCGCCCTTGCTGTAGCCCGAGTTGGCCAGGCTGTACGCCTCGTCGACGAAGAGGACCCCGCCGAGGGCCGAGTCGATCAGCTCGTTCGCCTTCACCGCGGTCTGGCCCAGGAACTCGCCCACCAGGTCCGAGCGCTGGGCCTCCACCAGATGGTCGCCGCCCAGCAGGCCCAGGGCGCAGCACACCCGGCCGAGAATCCGGGCCACGGTCGTCTTGCCCGTGCCCGAGGGCCCCGAGAAGACGAAGTGGCGCTTCGGCGGCTGCACCGGCAGCCCCTGCGCGGCCCGCAGCCGGGCCATCTCCAGCTGCGCCGACAACGCCTTCACCTGGCGTTTCACCGGCTCCAGGCCGACCATCCGCTCCAGCTCGGCCAGCGCCTCGGCCAGCAGCACCGGATCGGTGGGACCCGCCGGGAAGGCCGGGGGAGCGGACTGCCGGGGGACGGGCGCCCGGCGCCGTAAGCCCTCGCCGGGCGGGACGGCGGACGCGGGGGAGGGCGGGGGCCCGCCCGGCTCCGCACCGCGCCGGTCGGCCCCGCCCGGACGGTCGGCGCCGGGCGGCGGCTCCGCGTCCGCCTGGAGGTCAGCGGTGTCCGCGCCGTAGCCGGCGAGCGACACCGCGGCGACCCCGGCGGCCGGGTCGTGGCCCTCGTACCCGTCGTAGCCGTCGATCCCGTCGTACTCCGCGATCGCCGCGAGCCGGGCCGAGGTGTCCATGAAGGCCGGGTCGACGCGGTGCACGGCCCGGTACAGGGGGAGGGCGGCCGCGCTGCGGCCGGTGCCCTCGTGGGCGCGGGCCAGCCAGTAGCGCAGCTCCTTGCGCTGCGGCTGCTCGCTGCGGCAGCGCATCAGCGCCGCCGACAGCATCGGCTCCGCCTGCCCGAACATCTCAAGCCGCACCCGGGCCATGCCCCCGAACAGCCCGGCCTCGATCCCCAGCAGCGGATCGTCGACCAGCGGCTCGGTGTGCCGGACGAGCTGCTCCCAGTCCTTGACCAGATAGGCCCGGCAGGCGTGCAGGAAGCGCACCTGGGGGTCGGCGTCCACCGGCGGCAGGCCCGCGAGCGCCCGGTCCAGCTCCGCCACATGGCGGCCGTCCAGCCAGTGGGAGGCGTGCGCGAGGAGCAGGTCCCGGGGGCTCTCCAGCACGGGCTGCACCCACCAGCCCAGCCAGTACCAGGAGTTGAGGGTGCGGCGGTGGCGGGCGCGCTGCTCGCCGAACCGGTCGCGATGCCGGTACATGTGCAGCAGGGCGGTGGTGGTGTCGGCGCGCAGCGCGTGCAGCCCCAGCCAGGCGTCGGCCATTCCCGGGTCCCGGTGCACCGCCTCCCGGAACTCCTCCTCGGCCTGCGGGTACGCGCCCATCGTGCAGGCGTCCACCCCCCGGATCCAGGCGAGCTCGGCGGGGGTGCGCGCACCCCGCGTGCCGTCCTCCGTCGGGTTCATCGGATTCCCCACCCTCCCCCACCCACCGTGCAGCCGAGTCGTCGCGGCGGGGGCGCCCCTTCGCACGGTACGGCGAACGGACGTGCCGCGGACGGGAATTGAGCCCACCGGGGGCATCGTACCTGCGCAGAGCGGGTGTGATTAAGAGCGCCTCGACGGACCGAGGTGACTACCGAGGGTGATGTTCCGGCTCGGATCCGTGCGCGGCGGAAGGGGGAGAGGGCAGAACGAAGCCCCCGATCACGGGGGAACAACCGGGGGCTTCGCGTCTGCGGCGACTTCGGAAAGCCGCACATTGAGAACGTAAGACCTGTAAGCCCCGTCGGTCAAGCAGAGTTGGGGCACCTTTGAGCCGTAATCCCGACTGACCGGTATGGCGCACATGGCCGATCACTTTCGGTGATCTGCCGCCGCTATCCGATCATCCCGGTGAGCGCCCCGCGCCACGTGTATCCCACCCGGCTCTCGCACACCAGCAGGTCGGCGTGGGGGCGGGAGGGGTCGGCCGCGAAATGGCGGGTCTCCGCCGGTGTCCACCCGTCCCAGAAGGCCGTCTGAGCAGGCCCGTCCCGGCGGCGGCCCCGCGCCCAGGACTCCTCGGCGCCGCGTTCCATCCAGAGCAGCGCGGCCAGCCGGGGCCGCAGCGCCCGCCGCCCGGCCCCCACCCCCTCCACCAGGACCAGCGGGGCGGCGGGCAGGGTCCGGGGCCCGAGAAAGCGCCGCAGATTCCAGTCGTACGGGTGATAGCGCGCCGAACGGCCCGCGGAGAGGGGCGAGATGACCTCCTGCTCCATCCGGCCGGTCCAGGCGAACAGTTCCTCGTGCGAGGCGAGGTCGTCGAGATGGAGCACGGGCACGGACCCCGGTCCGGGTCCGGACCGGGAGGCCGGCTCGCCCGCCGCCTCGGCGAGCCGCGCCGCGAAGGTGCTCTTCCCCGAGCCCGCGTGCCCGTCCACCGCCACCAGCCGCACCGGCCCGCAGGAGGGCGGCAGCGCGCGCAGGCGCGCGGCGAGGCCGGGGAGATCGTGCGAGGCGGGCAGGTCGTGCAGGTGGCGCATGCCGTCAGGGTAGATCGGGCCCACGGGCCCCGGCCCGCGGCCGCGCCCCCGCCGCTGGACCGGCCCGACGACGCGCCCTCCGACGCGGCCCGGGGTGCTGGCCCGGTCCGGCCCCGGACGCGATAGTGGCCCCACTGCCGCGCACCCGACCTGGGGGTCCCATGACCGCTCCGACTTCGCGCAGAACCGTCATCGGCGCCGCCGTCGCCGCCATGGCCGCCGGCGCGGTGGGCCTGGGCGCGATGACCCGCGCCACCGCCTCGGCCGCCGCCCCGCCCGGCCGGCGCACCCCGCGTGCCGCCCGCCCGGTGGACAACCGCTTCTGGCACACCGGCACGGACTGGCTCGGCGGCGACCACACGGGCACCCGTGCCGTCGCCGGAACCCGCCCCGGCCTGGCCCTGGACCGTCCCGCCGGCACCACCGACCACACCGACCCGCACACCGGCCGGACCCGGCCCTGGGAGTACGCCGTCTGGACCTCCCCCGAGCACCGGCCCGCAGTCCCCGCCACGGAGCTGATCCCCTCCTGGAACGCGCACACCCCGCCCGGCACCTGGCTCCAGGTGGAGGTGACCGGCCGCTACATGGACGGCACCGCCCTGCCCTGGTACGTCCTCGGCCGCTGGGCCTCCGGTGACACGGACATCCTGCGCGCCTCCGTCGACGGCCAGGGCGACGGCCGGTCCACCGTGTGGACCGACACCGTGGCCGTGGACGACCCGGCGGCCGGGCACCGGATCACCGCGTACCGGCTGCGCCTCACGCTCTACCGCCGGCCCGGGACCTCGCTCACCCCGACCGTGTGGCGAGCGGGCGCGATGGCCTCCGACGTCCCCGACCGCTTCGGGGTACCGGCCTCCGCCCCGGGGCTCGCCGCCGAACTCGCCGTACCGCGCTACTCGCAGAACACCCACATCGGGCAGTACCCCGAGTACGCGGGCGGCGGCGAGGCCTGGTGCAGCCCCACCTCCTCGCAGATGACCGTCGAGTACTGGGGCCGCCGCCCCACCCCGGAGGAACTCGCCTGGGTGAACCCCAACTTCGCCGACCCCCAGGTCTGCCACGCCGCCCGCCGCACCTACGACCACGCCTACGAGGGCTGCGGCAACTGGCCCTTCAACGCCGCCTACGCCGCGGCCTACCCCGGCCTGAGCGCCGTCGTCACCCGCCTCGGCTCCCTCACCGAGCTGGAGACCCTGATCGGGGCCGGTATCCCGGTCATCACCTCCCAGTCCTTCCTGCAGGAGGAGCTGACCGGCGCGGGATACGGCACCGCGGGCCATCTGATGACCGTCGTCGGTTTCACCGCCACCGGCGACGTGATCGCCAACGACCCCTCCTCACCCCGCAACGAGGCCGTCCGCCGCGTCTACCGGCGTGCCGAGTGGGAGAACATCTGGCTCCGCACCAAGCGCCACGACGCGGACGGCAGGGTCCGGAGCGGTACGGGCGGTGTCTGCTACCTGTACTGGCCCGCCGTCCCCACGGCCGCCCAGCGCGGCGCATTGGCGGCCGTCGGCGTGCACTGACCCGTACGGGACCGGCCGGCCCGGCCGCGGGCGTGATGAACGTCTCTACCCCGCGGCCCCGCCCGGCTGGCACTGTGGGGCACCGGGGGGAGACCGACCGCCGACGCCGAACGAACGAGAACGCCCATGAGCCCGACCGCCGCAGCCGCCACCGCCGACCGCCCCGGAGCGCGCACCCGCACCGGAGGGCCCGACGACGGGCCCGCGATCCTGGAGCACCTCCTCGGCTGGACCCTGGTCGTCGTCCTCGCCATGTTCATCACCCAGCTCGGCCTGCTCTGACCCCCGGGGCCCGCCGCCGCGCGTACGGCCCCCGAGCAGGGCGGACCGCACCGGGCGCACCGCCCGACAGCTTGATCACAGGTTGCCGGCACCCCCGTGACGGGAGCCCGCCGATCGGGCATACTCGACGCGCCACAGCCGCCAACCAGCCTTTTTCGTGACCCGGAAGGGCAGCATCGGCCTGGCAGGACAACCGGCGGCGCGCCCCACACCCTGCGCGCGTGCCCGCCGCAGCGCCCGACAGGGAGGAGTGCGCCGCTATGCCCGACCGTGCCCCGCAGCCGGTGGACCGTCAACTGCCCACCGAGGAGGCCGGGGATCTGATCGCCCTGGTCCGCGACATCGTCCAGCGGGAGATCGCTCCCGGGGCGGCCGAGGAGGAGGAAGCCGGGCGCTTCCCCCGCGAGGTGTTCTCCCTGCTCTCGGAGGCGGGCCTGCTCGGTCTGCCGTACTCCTCGGAGTACGGCGGCGGTGACCAGCCCTACGAGGTCTACCTCCAGGTACTGGAGGAGCTGGCGGCCGCCCGGCTGACGGTCGGTCTCGGCGTCAGCGTCCACTCCCTCGCCTGCCACGCCCTCGCCGGGTACGGCACCAAGGAGCAGCAGGCGGAGCACCTGCCCGCGATGCTGGGCGGCGGCCTGCTCGGCGCCTACTGCCTCTCCGAGCCGGCCTCCGGCTCGGACGCCGCCTCCCTGCGCACCAAGGCCGTGCGCGACGGTGACGACTGGGTGGTGACCGGCACCAAGGCGTGGATCACCCACGGCGGTGTGGCCGACTTCTGCACCCTGCTCGCCCGCACCGGCGGCGACGGCCCGCGCGGGATCACCGCCTTCCTCGTCCCCGGCGACGCGGAGGGCCTGAGCGCCGCCCTCCCGGAGCGCAAGATGGGCATGAAGGGCTCCCCGACGGCTCAGCTCAACTTCGACGGGGTGCGTGTCCCGGACGCCCGCCGCATCGGCGAGGAGGGGCAGGGCTTCGCCATCGCCCTCTCCGCGCTGGACTCCGGCCGCCTGGGGATCGCGGCCTGCGCCGTGGGCGTCGCCCAGGCCGCGCTGGACGAGGCGGTGGCGTACGCGACCGGCCGCAAGCAGTTCGGCCGCCCGATCGCCGACTTCCAGGGGCTGCGCTTCATGCTGGCCGACATGGCCACCCGTATCGAGGCGGGGCGCGCGCTGTACCTCTCCGCGGCCCGGCTGCGGGACGCGGGCCGGCCGTTCTCCCGCGAGGCCGCGATGGCCAAGCTGTTCTGCACCGACGCGGCGATGAGCGTCACCACGGACGCCGTGCAGGTCCTGGGTGGCTACGGCTACACGCAGGACTTCCCGGCCGAGCGGTACATGCGCGAGGCGAAGGTGCTCCAGATCGTCGAGGGCACCAACCAGATCCAGCGGATGGTCATCGCCCGCCATCTGGCCGGCCCTGAGAGCCGCTGAACCGGCCCTGGGGTACCGGCGGCGCCGCGACCCGGTCCCATTCGGCATCGCGGCGCCCGGGGAGTGTGCGTCCACGGCTCGCCCACCGCACCAGGAGATCGCGGTAGATCGGCGGGTCCGACGGGTGCGGAACCGATTCTGCGGGCGGGGCCGCCGCGCTCGCGAGGAGCCTTCCGGCACGCCCCCTCCCGGTGCGGTCGCCTCCCGCGGGCGGCACCCGTGGGCGCGGCCGCCGACGGGGCGGGCACGGACGCGATCACCAGCGCGGGCCCGGGCGCAGCCGCGGTCGGGGCGCGTGTACCGGCGCGGACGCCGGTGGTGTGGCCGCGGCCGCGGATGTGGGTGCAGCCGCGGATGTGGTTGCGCGTTCCCGCGCGGACACCGTGGTGTGCGCGCCGGAGCCGCCGCTCAGGCGGCGCGGCGCAGGGCGGCCCTGACCACCGGGCGCTTGATGGGCCGCGAGCCGGGACCGCCGACGTGCGAGAACGGCTGGGTGCGCCAGTCGAGCCCCTGCGGGAGGGTCAGCACCACGACCGTCTCCTGCTCCACGGCCTCGGCGGCGCCGTCCGCCGGGAGGGCCTCGGAGGCCGCGCGGCCGGTACCGGCGCACACCGTCAGGCCGAAGGGATTCCACGGGGTCGGGCACCGTGCGTGCTCCGGAAGCACGTCCTCCTCGGCGAGAAGGGCGATCGGTTGGGCGCAGTCCGGGCAGACGACCCGGTACATCCCGAAGGCGTCGTACGCGTCGAACTCGTCGGCGTCCGGATCGACGGGCTCCAGTTCGGTACGGCCGCTGTTCTTGGTGTTCTGCATGGAGAATCTCCCCCTCGGATGGGCCGATAAGGCGCTTGTGGCCTCGACCACAGCAAGCAATGCCCATCGCACATGCCGGATAACCGTGCGGTCACGGCCGACGCGGCCTCGCGGGTGTGGTCTTCGTCACATGGCATCCCGTGGAGTGTCCACGATGTGCACCGGACTGTGCCGGACGGCCCCCGGGGCAATAGGTTGATCGCCATGGAGGAGTTGGATCGACAGATCGTGGAACTGCTCGTCAAGGACGGGCGGATGAGCTACACCGACCTGGGCAAGGCCACCGGCCTGTCCACCTCGGCGGTGCACCAGCGCGTCCGCCGCCTGGAGCAGCGCGGTGTCATCCGCGGCTACGGCGCCGTGGTGGACCCCGAGGCCGTCGGTCTGCCGCTGACCGCCTTCATCTCGGTGAAGCCGTTCGACCCCAGCGCCCCCGACGACATCGCGGACCGGCTCTCGGGCGTCCCCGAGATCGAGGCGTGCCACAGCGTCGCGGGCGACGAGAACTACATCCTCAAAGTCCGCGTCGCCACCCCGCTGGAACTGGAGCACCTGCTCACCCGCATCCGCTCCCTGGCCGGTGTCTCGACGCGCACCACGGTCGTCCTGTCCACCCCGTACGAGGCGCGTCCGCCGCGTATCTAGTCTTGGCCCATGACCGAGAGCACCGCCCCCCGGAACGACGACCACCGCACCGTGCTGCTGCGCGGGGGTGAAGTCCACAGCCCCGCCGACCCCTTCGCCACCGCGATGGTGGTCGAGCAGGGCCATGTCGCCTGGGTCGGCTCCGAGGGCGCGGCCGACTCCTTCGCCTCCGGTGTGGACGAGGTGGTCGACCTCGAAGGGGCCCTGGTCACCCCCGCGTTCACCGACGCGCATGTACACACCACCGCCACGGGCCTCGCGCTCACCGGTCTCGACCTGACAGCCGCCGGCTCCCTCACCGAGGCCGCTGCCCTGGTCCGCCGCCACGCCGAGGCCCACCCCGCCGACCGGGTCCTGCTGGGCCACGGCTGGGACGCCTCCCGCTGGCCCGAGGCACGGCCCCCGCGCCGGGAGGAACTCGACGAGCTCACCGGCGGGCGGCCCCTCTACCTCACACGCGTGGACGTCCACTCGGCCGTCGTCACCACCGCCCTGCTCGACCTGGTGCCCGGCGTCCGCGGCCTCGACGGCTTCCGCGCCGACGCCCCCCTGACCGGCGACGCCCACCACGCGGTGCGCGAGGCGGCCCATGCCGCCGTCTCCCCGGCCCAGCGGAACGCCGCCCAGCGGGCCGCCCTGCACCACGCCGCCTCCCGGGGCATCGGCACCCTCCACGAGTGCGGAGGCCCGCACATCTCCTCCGAGGAGGACTTCACCGGCCTCCTCGCCCTGGCGGGCACCGAGGCCGTGCCGCGGGTCGTCGGCTACTGGGCCGACCGCGACATCGACCGCGCCCGCGCGCTGGGCGCCGCCGGCGCGGCCGGCGACCTGTTCGCCGACGGCTCCCTCGGCTCCCACACCGCCTGCCTCCACGAGCCCTACGCCGACGCCCCGCACACCGGCGACGCCAAGCTCGACGCGGCCGAGATCGCCGCCCATGCCGTCGCCTGCACCGAGGCCGGGCTCCAGGCGGGCTTCCACGCCATCGGCGACGCGGCCCTGACCGCCGTCGTGGACGGCTTCCGGGCCGCCGCGGAGAAGCTGGGCCTCGCCCGGATCCGCGCCGCCCGCCACCGGGTGGAACACGCCGAACTGCTCACCCCCGAGACCGTGGCCGCCTTCGCCGAACTCGGGCTCACCGCTTCCGTCCAGCCCGCCTTCGACGCCGCCTGGGGCGGCGAGGACGGTATGTACGCCCGGCGCCTCGGCGCCGAACGCGCCCGCGCCCTCAACCCGTTCGCCGCCCTGCTGCGCGCCGGCGTGCCCCTCGCCTTCGGCTCCGACAGCCCCGTGACCCCCCTCGACCCCTGGGGCACGGTCCGGGCCGCCGCCTTCCACCGCACCCCGGGGCACCGCGTCTCCGTCCGCGCCGCGTTCACCGCCCACACCCGCGGCGGCTGGCGGGCCACCGGCCGGGACGACGCCGGTGTGCTCGTGCCGGGCGCCCCGGCCGACTACGCCCTCTGGCGCACCGGACGGCTGCTGGTCCAGGCCCCCGACGACCGCGTGGCGCGCTGGTCCACCGACCCTCGCTCCGGCACGCCCGGACTGCCGGACCTCACCCCCGGCGCGGACCTGCCGGTCTGCCTGCGGACCGTGGTCGGCGGACGCACCGTCTTCTCGGGACCGAACGGGTGACGTGCGGACATTTCGTCCCGCGGAGCGATCTCCCCGCCGCTCTGCCACGACCTGCGGATCTTCGTCGCTGACCTGGCCGTTCGGCGTATTCCCGCTGGTGACACGGCTGTTGACAGCCTGCCGCCGTGGCCGGGTAGGTTCGGCCGCGTCCACCACACACGGTCCGACCGGCACCCGTCCGCGCACGTCGTCGAACGCCGCTGGGTCATGGGGTGGTGTGCCGCACCGGCGCACCACCACTGGGAACCAGGTTCAGCGCCAGCGCACCGGAGACAGCGGGAAGGTTTCACCGGCCGGCGGTGCGACCCGGGTAGGGCCCGGCGTTCAGTAGACAACGGCTCTCGGTCGACTCGCAGCCAGCGGGTCCCAGGTCGGCCCGAAGGACGCCGGGTCCGATCCGCTGCCGTGCCCCGGGCCGGCCCCCGGACCGCCGCCGCGGGCCGATGTGTTCCGCCCGTTTCCCCGCCGCACCCTCCGGACCGCCGGGCGCGCTCGCTATGGTGGGGCCCTGCGCGTACGGACACGTTAGGGGCAGCAGTGAACGACGGTGGCGCGGTTCCCCGCGGTGAGGACCAGGGGAGGCGGTACGGCCCGCTCGGCACGTCCTTGGTGATCGTCCCGACCTACAACGAGGCGGAGAACGTCAAGGCCATCGTCGGGCGGGTGCGCGCCGCCGTCCCGGACGCGGACGTCCTCGTCGCCGACGACAACAGCCCCGACGGCACCGGCAAGCTCGCCGACGAACTGGCCGCGGTCGACGAGCAGGTCCACGTCCTGCACCGCAAGGGCAAGGAGGGCCTGGGCGCCGCCTATCTGGCCGGCTTCCGCTGGGGCATCGAGCACGGCTACGGCGTCCTGGTCGAGATGGACGCCGACGGCTCCCACCAGCCCGAGGAACTGCCCCGTCTGCTGACCGCCCTCAAGGGCGCCGACCTCGTCCTCGGCTCCCGCTGGGTGCCGGGCGGCCGGGTCGTGAACTGGCCCCGGCACCGCGAGATCCTCTCCCGCGGCGGCAGCACCTATTCGCGGATGCTCCTCGGCGTCCCGATCCGCGACATGACGGGCGGCTTCCGCGCCTTCCGCGCCGGGACCCTCCAGGGCCTCGGACTGGACGACGTCGCCTCCCAGGGCTACTGCTTCCAGGTCGACCTGGCCCGGCGGGCCGTCGAGGCGGGCTTCCAGGTCGTCGAGGTGCCGATCACCTTCGTGGAGCGCGAACTGGGCGACTCCAAGATGAGCCGGGACATCGTCGTCGAGGCGCTGTGGCGGGTGACGGCCTGGGGCGTCGGGAGCCGCGCGAACCGGCTGCTCGGGCGGAAGCCCAGCGGCCACTGATCCCCTCCTTACGCCACTCGTGCGGCGGCCCAGGCACACTGGGGTCATGACGACCGGTGCACCCACTCCGACCGCCCGCGGACGTTCGCGCGTCCGCACCTTCCTGCCCCTCGGCATCGCCGCCTGGCTGGTGCTGGAGATCTGGCTGCTGACCGTGGTGGCCGGCGCGGCCGGCGGCCTCACCGTCCTCGCCCTGCTCGCGGGCGGGGTTGTGCTGGGCGCGGTCGTGATCAAGCGCGCCGGCCGCCGCGCCTTCACCAACCTCACCGAGACCATCCAGCGCCAGCAGCAACAGCCGCCCGGCGCTGCCCCCGAGGCCGCCCGCGCGAGCGAGGGGAACGGCCTGCTGATGCTGGGCGGCCTCCTCCTGCTGCTGCCCGGCCTGATCTCCGACGCGGTGGGCCTGCTGCTCCTCCTGCCGCCCGTACGCATCCGTATCGCCCGCTCCGTGGAACGCTCCCTGGAGCGCCGGATGAACGCGGCCGGACCGGGCAGCCTGGGCAGCGCCTTCCAGCAGGCGCGGATGCACCGGCCCGACGGCAAGGTCGTCCAGGGCGAGGTCGTCCGCGACGACGACCGCCCCCAGTCCCCGCCGCCCCCGTCCCCGCCCCTCACCCCCTGACAACCCCCGGCGCGGCATGCGGCAGAGGCCGGGGCCGGCCACACCCGGAGGTGTGGCCGGCCCCGGCCTCGTCGTGCCGTGGTACCGCGTGTCAGCGCACTACGCGGACTTGCGGCTGTCGCGCGGGTGCACCGCGATGTTCATCGCTCCGGAGCGCAGGACCGCCAGCCTCTCGGCCAGCACCTCCTCCAGCTCCTCGCGGGTGCGGCGCTCCATGAGCATGTCCCAGTGCGTACGCGCCGGCTTGCCCTTCTTCTCCTCGGGGCCGTCCCCGTCTACGAGGAGTGCCTGGCTTCCGCAGACCTTGCACTCCCACTCCGGCGGAATCTCCGCTTCGACCGAGAAGGGCATCTCGAAACGATGCCCCTTCTCGCATGCGTACTCCACCGCCTGGCGCGGGGCCAGATCGATGCCGCGGTCGGTCTCGTAGCTGGTCACCACGAGGCGCGTGCCGCGAAGAGCTCGCTCACTCATGAATCGTGCCTCCCGGGCTTGTCGCCCACAGGACAGGTGTCGCTGTCGTCGTCATCCGGTCAACGTCCGGTCGGCGGTAAAGATTCCCGTTGCGGGTCATGCGTCGCCCGTCGTGCCGCCCTTGTTCTACCCACCAGTGCCCGGTTTGTCACATCTGACAACAGATGTCACCCAGCGTCTTTCGTCCTTGAACGCGCAGTAACGGTCCGCCTGGCAGGCCAAAGGCGTACACTACCGGCCTTTCACTTCCGCGTTCAAACGCGGTCCGGCAGCGGGTTGCCCGCGGCGAGCACCGCGCGGCGCACCGGAACCCGCGCGAGCAGCGCGAACCCCAGCATGAAGAAGATCACCAGGGAGATGATGGCATCCCGGTAGCTGCCCGTCACCTGATACGCGAGCCCGAACACCAGTGGCCCCAGCCAGCTCAGCCCCCGGTCGCTCATCTCGTACGCGGAGAAGTACTCCGCCTCCTTGCCGCGCGGCACCAGGTGCGAGAACAGCGAACGGGACAGCGCCTGGCTCCCGCCCAGCACCAGACCGATCCCCGCCGCCAGGCAGAAGAACCAGACCGGCGCCCCCGCCGGGAGGAAGTAGCCGGCCGCCAGGATCAGCGTCCACACCACCAGCGAGCCGAGGATCGTCCGCTTCGCGCCGTACACCCGCGCCAGCCGCCCCATCCCCAGTGCGCCCGCCACCGCGAGCACCTGCACCAGCAGCACCGCCGTGATCAGGGTCGTCTGGTCCAGGCCCAGCTCCTGAGAGCCGTACACCGAGGCCTGCGAGATGACCGTCTGCACGCCGTCGTTGTAGACCAGGTACGCCAGCAGGAACGACAGCGTCAGCGGATGGCGGCGCATGTCCTTCAGCGTGGCGATCAGTTGCCGCCACCCCGAGAGCGTAGCCCCCTCCGAACCCGGCGGCACCCGCCGGTCACGCAGCCGCCGCAGCGGCACCAGCGTCCAGGCGCCCCACCACAGGCCCGCCGAGGCCAGGCAGATCCGGACCGCCTCGCCCTCCGACAGACCGAAGGACTCATGGCCCGAGTACAGGACCAGATCGGCCACCAGGACCAGCGCACCCGAGGTGTAGCCGAACGCCCAGCCCTTCGAGGACACCGCGTCCCGCTCGGCCGGACCGGCGATCTGCGGGAGGTAGGCGTTGTAGAGGACCATCGACACCGCGAGCGAGGCGTTGGCGACGATCAGCAGCGCGGCCCCCAGCAGATAGCGGTGGCCGTCCAGGAAGAACATCCCGGCCGTCGCGCCCGCGCCCAGATAGGCGGCCGCCGCGAGCAGCGGCTTCTTCCGCCCGGTCCGGTCCGCCGCCGCGCCCGCCAGGGGCATCACCAGGACGGCGACCACGATCGAGACGGAGATCGCGTACGGGAAGAGCGAGCCCGCGCGCACCGGGATGCCGAGCGGATGGACGAAGCCGTCCTCGTCCGCCGCGGCCCGGGCGATCGCCGTCAGATACGGCCCGAGGAATACGGTGACGACAGTCGTCGAGTACACCGAACACGCGAAGTCGTAGAAGTACCATCCGCGTTGCTCCCGCAGCCGCTCCCGTGCGGCGTCCGGCCCCGCGCTGTCCTGCGTCGTCCCCGCGGTCATCCGCGCCCCCTCGTGTCTCCCGTGCGCGGACGCGCCGGGGAGTCCGGACCCGATGTCCTCACACCCACAGTCCGCGTTCGGTCAGCACCGTGCGCAACGTCTGAAGATGATCGGTCATGATCCCGTCCACGCCAAGGTCCAGGAGGCGCCTCATCGACTCGGCGTCGTTGACCGTCCACACATGGACCTGGAGGCCGCGCGCGTGAGCCGCGCGCACGAAACGGCGGTCCACCACCCGCACCCCGCCCTGCCGTTCGGGCACCTGCGCGCACACCGCCCCCGCCCGCAGCGGCACCGGCAGCCCGTACGAGGCGAGCCGCAGCGCCGCCACCCCCGCCACCCCGTACGAGGTGGCCAGCCGGGGCCCCGCGACCCGTGCCGCGCGGGCCACCCGGCGCTCCGAGAACGAGCCCACGCAGACCCGGTCCCAGGCCCCGGTCCGCCGGATCAGGCCGATCAGGGGCTCCAGCGCGGACTCCGCCTTGAGGTCGACGTTCCACCGGGCCTGAGGGAACTCCTCCAGCAGCTCCTCGAAGAGCGGCAGCGGCTCACGGCCCGCCACCCGCGCGCGGCTCACCTCGCTCCACGGCAGCTCCGCGATCCGGCCCCGCGTGTCCGTCACCCGGTCCAGCGTGTCGTCGTGGAAGGCGACCAGCCGCCCGTCACGGGTGGTGTGCACATCGGTCTCGAACCAGCGGTAGCCGGCGTCGGCGGCACGGCGGAACGCGGCGGCGGTGTTCTCGATGCCGTCCGCCGTGCCGCCGCGGTGCGCGAAGGCGAGAGGGCGGGGGTGGTCGAGATAGGGGTGGCGTATGGGGGTCACGGCCGCAGTATGACCTGCTCCGGTGAGCCGGTGGCGACCACGGTCCCCCTCTTCGCCGGACCGGGCACCGCGAAGACCCGCAGGAAGAACTGCGCCAGTGGCCCGATCGCCACGGCGTAGAGCACCGTGCCCGCGCCCACCGTGCCGCCGAGCAGGAAGCCCGTCGCCACCACCGCGATCTCCAGCACCGTCCGCACCAGCCGGATCGACCGGCCGGTGAGCCGGTGCAGCCCGGTCATCAGCCCGTCGCGCGGCCCCGGCCCGAAGCGGGCCGAGATGTAGAGCCCGGTGGCCATGCCGTTCAGGACCACGCCGGCGACGAGCAGCGGGATCCGGACCGCAAGGGACCCGGCCCCCGGGACCAGGGCGAGGGTCGCGTCCATCGCGAGGCCCACCACGAACACATTGGACACCGTGCCCAGCCCGGGCCGCTGGCGGATCGGGATCCACAGCAGCAGCACCGCCGCGCCCACGACGATCGAGACCGCGCCGATGGAGATCCCGGTCCGCTCCGAGAGCCCCTGGTGCAGCACACCCCACGGCTCCAGCCCCAGCCCCGCCCGCACCAGCAGCGCCGAGCTGATCCCGTACAGCGCCAGCCCCGCGTAGAGCTGGAACAGCCGCCGGGCGAGGAAGGCGGAGCGCGGGCCGGCGGCCGGCGCGGCCGGGTCCCCGGCAGACGGGGCGGACGGACTCCCGGCGGACGGCGTGGACATGGGACTACCCCCTGGTGGTGTCGGTGGATCGATCCATGCCACTCTGTGGCTACGGAACTTCTGTCAACCATGGCCAATTCGAGGAAGGTGGACTGACTTCTATGTCCCAGTGGACTTCGGCAGTGGGGGCGGCCCAGCTCGCCCGTCTGCTCTCCTCGCAGCAGCCGCGCCCCGCGGGCCCCGGCACCCGCCGCCCGCCCGCCTACCGCGCCCTCGCCGACGGCATCCGGCTGCTCGTCCTGGAGGGCCGCGTACCGGTCGCCGCCCGGCTGCCCGCCGAACGCGAACTCGCCCTCTCCCTCTCGGTCAGCCGCACCACGGTCGCCGCCGCCTACGAGGCCCTGCGCTCGGAGGGCTTCCTGGAGTCCCGGCGCGGCGCGGGGAGCTGGACGGCTGTCCCCGCGGGCAACCCGCTGCCCGCGCGCGGCCTGGAACCCCTGCCGCCCGAATCCCTCGGCTCCATGATCGACCTGGGCTGCGCGGCTCTCCCGGCCCCCGAGCCCTGGCTGACCCGTGGCTTCCAGGGCGCCCTGGAGGAGCTGCCCCCGTACGCCCACACCCACGGCGACTACCCGGCCGGACTGCCCGCCCTGCGTCAGATGCTCGCCGACCGCTACACCGAGCGCGGCATCCCGACCATGCCCGAGCAGATCATGGTCACCACCGGCGCGATGGGCGCCATCGACGCCATCTGCCACCTCTTCGCCGGGCGCGGCGAGCGGATCGCCGTCGAGTCCCCGTCCTACGCCAACATCCTCCAGCTGATGCGCGAGGCGGGTGCCCGGCTCGTCCCCGTCGCCATGGCCGACGGACCGGGCGGCTGGGACCTGGCCCGCTGGCGCCAGGTGCTGCGCGAGGCGGCCCCCCGCCTCGTCTACGTCGTCGCGGACTTCCACAACCCGACCGGCGCGCTCGCCGACGAGGACCAGCGCCGCGCCCTGGTCGAGGCGGCCCGCTCGGCCGGCACCGTCCTGGTCGTCGACGAGACCATGTCCGAGCTGCATCTCGACGACGACGTGGAGATGCCCCGCCCGGTCTGCTCCTTCGACCCCGCCGGCTCGACCGTTCTCACCGTGGGCTCGGCGAGCAAGGCGTTCTGGGCGGGCATGCGGATCGGCTGGGTCCGCGCCGCCCCCGACGTGATCCGCTCCCTGGTCGCCGCCCGGGCCTACGCGGACCTGGGCACGCCCGTCCTGGAGCAGCTGGGCGTCAACTGGCTGATGCGCACCGGCGGCTGGGACAGCGCCGTGGCCGTCCGGCGCGAGCAGGCCCGGGAGAACCGGGACGCCCTGGTAGCCGCCGTGCGCCGGGAGCTGCCGGACTGGGAGTTCACCGTCCCCAGGGGCGGGCTGACCCTTTGGGTGCGCACCGGCGGGCTGTCCGGCTCGCGGCTCGCGGAGGTGGGGGAGCGGGTCGGCGTCCGCGTCCCCTCCGGGCCGCGCTTCGGCGTGGACGGCGCCTTCGAGGGGTACGTCCGGCTGCCGTTCACCGTCGGGGGCCCGGTCGCGGACGAGGCGGCGGCCCGGCTGGCGTCGGCGGCGCGCCTGGTACGCACCGGGGCGTCGACGGGCGCGGAGTCGCCCCGCACCTTCGTGGCCTGACGCGGGCCCGGGGAGTGGCCCGGCGCGGGTCCGGGGAGTGGCCCGGCGCGGGTCCGGGGAGTGGGCCGGCGCGGGTCCGGGGAGTGGGCCGGCGCGGGTCCCGGCCGTGGGGGTGCGCACGGCGAGGGCGCGGGTCCGCCGGGGTGCGCACACGGCGACGGCCGGGGCCCGCGGAATCCGCGGGCCCCGGCCGTCGCCGTGTCGTCGTGGCGGTCAGCCCTCCGCCGGCACCGCCGCCACCGGCTTGTGGAGGGCGGCCGGGGCGGGCTCCCCGTCGTCCTCCCGCCGGCCGTCGTCTCTCTCGCCGGGGTCCGCCGGGAGCAGGGCCAGCACGGCCTGCCGCAGCTCCTCGGCCGTCGTGTCCTCGTACGGGTCGGGCGTCGCCGGGACCTGGAGCCGCAGCACCGGTCCGGTGCCGAGGCGCACGTAGCCCCGGCCCGGGGGGACGTCCGGGGTGGGAGTGGTGGGCGGCCGGTCCCCGAGGACCGCCTCGGCCTGTTCCTCGCCGACCGGGCCGAGGACGACCCGTGCGCGGGTGTGGGTGCGCACCGTCTCGCTCAGCGCCCCGGCGCTGTCGAAGTGCTCGGCGACGACCACGGTGACCTGCACCGCGCGGCCGTGCCGCAGCGGCACCTGAAGCAGTTCCTGCGGGTCCATGTGCCCTTCGGCCGCCGCCAGGTGGCCGAGGACGCCGGGCCGGTCGACGAGGATCCACAGCGGCCGCCGGGTGTCCTCGGGTGCCGGCTGCCCCGCCTGCCGCGCGCGGTTCGCGGCGATCAGCCGGCGCTCGGTCTCGTGCGCCGCCCACTCCAGCCTCGACAGCGCACCCGCGAGCCCGCACTCGACGGCGACGACACCGGGACGGCCGGTGAAGCAGGTGTACTCGCCCGTCCCGCTGCCCTCGATGATCAGTACGTCGCCGTGCTGGAGGGCCTGGAGGGCGAGGGACCGCAGCAGGGTGGTGGTGCCGCCGCCGGGCTCCCCGAGCGCGAGCAGATGCGGCTCCCCCGACCGGGGGCCGGTCCGCCACACCACGGGCGGCGCCTGCACGGTCTCCCCGCCGACGACGACGGGAACGGTGCGCTGCACCGCGTCCGCGTCGGTGAAACCGAGGACCGTCTCGCCGGGCGAGGTGACGAAGTGCTGGGCGACGACGGCGGTGGACAGGGCGGGCAGCACGCTCATGTCGAGCTGGTTGCCCTCCTCGTCCCACTGGAAGCGGTACTCCCGGCCGCGGCCCGACTTGGCGTGCAGCAGCTTCTCGATCCGGGTCCGGGACGAGGGCTCGGAGTCCGTGAAGTACGCCGGGTAGGTCACGCGCAGCCGGCTGACGCGGCCCTCGTCGTCGAAGGCGTACTGGCTGAAGGCCCTGCTCCACTCACCGCCGTGGGCGAAGAGCGGCGCCGGGTCCCCGTCCGCCGAGAAGTACGGCACGAGGGCCTCGTACAGGGCCCGCAGCCGGGCGGTCTCGGCCTCGTCGGGGCCGGTCTTGACCGGCACCCGGACGCGGCCCGCCCAGGCGGCCGCGCCCATCACCGTGATCAGGGCGATCAGCGGCCCGTACGGGATGAGCGCGACCGCCAGCACGCCGGCCGCCACGAAGAACAGGGTGGGACCACGCCGTTCCTTCGGGGTGGCGGCCCACTTGCTGCGGGCCGTGGCGGCCAGCTTCCGCAGACCACGGCCGACCGTGATCAGCGGATGGAGGACGTCCGTGGCGCTGTCGGCGGCCGTGCGCGCCAGCTCGCGGCTGCGGGCGATCGGTGCGCTGCCGCTGGTCAGAATGCGGGGGAGTGGTCGCCGGGCCACATCTGTCTCCTGGGGTTCTCGTCGGGCCTACGGGGGTCAGAACTTGATCCCGCCCAGCAACCCGGCGAGGCTCGTGGTGCCTGCCGTGATGCTCGGCGCGATCGCGGTACCCGCGAGGAAGAAGCCGAAGAGTGCGGAGACGAACGCGTGCGAGGCCTTGAGGCCGTCCTTCCGGAAGAAGAGGAAGACGATGATGCCGAGCAGCACGACGCCCGAAATGGACAGGATCATGGGGTTCTCCTGGGTGAGGGGACATTCACCATCAGTTCTTCCATGCTCACGAAAAGTGTCTATACGACAATGAGTGCGAACGGGTGAAATGTCGCTCTTTTCACCGGAACGGCCCACAGGTGGCGGCGTACCGGCGCGCGTGCGGCCCCGCGACCCGGCACAGTTCCGCACGGTCCTGCAAGCCACGGACCGGGCAGTACCCTGTCGGTTCACTCGCACGACTCCGGTCGTCGTGCGCCCAGGTCCACGTGGTGAAAGGCGGTCCGTCCGATGAGCGAAGTCCCGGACTCCGAGGTGATCGAGCTGGCGACCAAGGTCTTCGACCTGGCGCGTCGCGGCGAGACCGAGACCCTGGCCGCCTACCTCGACGCCGGGGTCCCGGCCAACCTCACCAACGACAAGGGCGACACCCTCGTCATGCTCGCCGCCTACCACGGACACGCGGCCGCGGTCGAGGCGCTGCTCGCCCGCGGCGCCGAAGCCGACCGGGCCAACGACCGCGGCCAGACCCCGCTCGCCGGGGCCGTCTTCAAGGGCGAGGACGCTGTCATCCGCGCCCTGCTGGCCGGCGGTGCCGATCCGGCGGCCGGAACACCCTCCGCCGTGGATACCGCGCGGATGTTCGGGAAGACAGACCTCCTGGAGCTGTTCGACGGCCGCTGAGGCGGCCGCCGCGCACCCCCGCCCGCCCACCGGCATCCGCACGGGCCCACCCGGCCCGGCCCCGCCGGCCTCCGTACGGGTCCCGCACGGACCCCCGCGGGCCCGGCAGCGGAAGCACCACTTCCCCTTTGCTCCCCCGGGGCCCGGGGGAGCGTCGTAAATGTGGTCGCGGTGGCGAAATGGGTGGGTCATCATGACGTCAGCCCTGTCCCGGACCTCATCATCCGGGACTTCCCCCGAGGGCACCGAAGAGAGGCAGAGGACCATGGCTTGCATCGAGCACAGGACGCGTCGGACGACGGGCGGCCCCACATGCTGCTGCGCGGCGTAGGCACACCACTTCCCGGTCGCGTCGACAGCTTGATGTGAGGCACTCCCCATGTTCGATCCAGTCATAGCGCCGAGCGGCACCCTGCTCGGCCTGCTGCAGCGGGGCCGCGGCGACGGCACCCTGCACGCGCTCGCCGCCCCCCGGTCCGAAGCGCTCGCGGCGCTCAACCACTGCGTGGTCCACGACCCCCGCCACGACTGGCAGGTCGAGAACCGGTCCCTCTACTACGCACGCCTCTATCTCGACCTCCACGGTTCCCTGGAGGAGATCGAGCGCCATCTGTGCGACGCCGAGGACCACCTCGACACCGCCGAGACCCGCACCGGTCTCGCCCTCGCCGTCCTCGGCCACCTCGCCGCCTACGGCCGCGGCGACGCCCTGGCCCTGCTCCGGCGGTACGCGGCGACCGGCGCCAACTGGGAGTGGGCACTCGACGAACTCGCGCTCCGCGACGACGACGCCGGACTGCGCTCCCTCGCCGCCCCCGTCCTCGCCCGCTTCCCGGCCACCCCCGAGGGCGACGCCGAACTGGCCACCGCCGTGCGGGACGCCTTCGAACCACGGCCCTGGCGGCTCTGGTCCGAGGACCCCCGCGACTCCGTGGGCGCCCGGATCCGCGCGGCCCGCGAAGCCGGCTCCTTCGACCGCTGGCAGCGCCAGCTCAGCCCCACCGGCCCCCGGCCCGGCTGGAGCGTGCGCGCGGTGCTCGACTGGGCGGACGAGGGGCTGGAGCGCGGCGCCCCCCGGCATGTGCCCGCGGCCCGCTGCCTCGCCGCCGTGGCGGGGCCCGAGGACCTGACCGACATCGTGCTCGCGGCCCGTCTCGGCAGCGACGGCGCCCGCTCGGCCGCCCTGCACTATCTCGCCGGCGCGCAGGAGCCGGTCGTCCTCGACCTCATCGAGGAGGCGGTGACGGGCGGCTCCCGCGCCGTGGCCGACGCGGCGGTCGCCGCCTTCGAGCGGATGTGCGGCGAAGCCGCCGTGGACCGGGCCCGGGGCTGGGTGCACCGGCCCGACGCCCTCGGGGCCTCCGCCGCCGGTGTCCTCGCCTGCCGGGGCACCGCCGCCGACGCGCCCCTCGTGCTCGGCGCCCTGCGGGAGACCGTCCGTGTCGACGGCCCCGACTCCCCTCTGCTGTGGACCCTGGTCGACGGTGCCGGGCGCCTCGGCATCGCGTGCGCCGCGCCCGTCCTGCGCCACGTCTACCGCGAGACGACCTCCTCCCGTCTCCGCGGCCGTGCGGCCGGGGCGCTCGCCGCCACCGACCCCTCCTTCGCCACCGGCTTCGCCGTCGAGTGCCTCTGGGACTGCGAGGAGACGACCCGCGAGGTCGCCGCCCGGCACGCCGAGACCGGTGATGTGCGCGTCGCCGACCGCCTGCGCCGCCTCGCCGCCGACCCGGCGGAGGAGGACGAGGTGCAGAGCGCGGTGCGCAGCCGCCTCGGTCCGGACATGCCGATGGTGTGACCGGCGGGGCCTTCCGTCGCCCCGCCCCGACCCGCCCCGCCTCGTTCCGCTCCGGTTCGGGGCGGTCGCGGGGCGGTCGCGCGTCCGGGTCCGGTGGCCGTGGGGCCCGCCGGCGGGCGGGGCACGCAACGCTCACGGGACGTTCCCCGGGCGGACAGCTTTCCGTCGGCGCGACCACCCCGGGCGGGACGACAACAGAGGCATGCGTGTCGTCATCGTCACCGAGTCCTTCCCTCCCGACGTCAACGGGGTCGCGCACTGCACCCTGCAGACCGTCCGGCACCTCGCCGACCGCGGTCACGAACCCCTCGTCGTCGCCCCGGACACCGACGGGGCGCGGCGGGCCGACGCGGAAGCGCCCTGCCCGGTCGTCCGCGTGCCGTCCGTGCCGCTGCCCGGTTACCCGCAGGTCCGCGTCGCCCTGCCCAACCGCCGGGTCACCGCGGCCGTCGCCGCGCACCGGGCCGACCTCGTCCATCTCGCGAGCCCCTTCGTCCTGGGCGCGCGCGGGATGGCCGCCGCCGCCCGGCTCGGGCTGCCCGCCGTCGCCGTGTACCAGACGGACCTGGCGGGGTACGCCCGTACCTACGTCGGCACCGGCGAGAGCGCCGCCTGGCGGCGGATACGGGCCGTGCACGGGGCCGCCGACCGCACCCTCGCGCCCTCCACGGCCGCCGCGCGGGACCTGACCGCGCACGGCGTCGACCGGGTCCACCTCTGGCCCCGGGGCGTCGACACCGCCCGTTTCCGGCCGCAGCGGCGTGACGAGCGGCTGCGGAGCGGGATCGCCTGGCGCGGCGAGACGATCGTCGGCTACATAGGACGCCTCGCGCAGGAGAAACACGTCGAACTCCTCGCCGGGGTCTGCGAGCTGCCCGGCGTCCGCCTGGTCGTCGTCGGGGACGGCCCGACCGGTCCGGCTCTGCGCGCCGCCCTTCCCGGCGCCCTCTTCCTGGGCCGGCTCACGGGCGAGGCGCTGGCCCGGATCCACGCCTCGCTGGACGTGTTCGTGCACACCGGCCCGTACGAGACCTTCTGCCAGACCGTCCAGGAGGCCATGGCGAGCGGGGTGCCGGTTGTCGCACCGGCCGCCGGCGGGCCGCTCGACCTGGTCGAGCACGGCCGGACCGGGCTGCTCGTCCCGCCGCACGACGCCCCCGCGGTGCGGGACGCGGTCGCCCTCCTCGCCGCCGACCCCGGGCTGCGCGCCGCGTACGGGCGGGCCGGGCGCGCGGCGGTCAAGGGCCGCACCTGGGACGTGGTCGGCGACCGGCTCCTGGACCACTACGCCGAGGTCATCGGCGCGCGGGCGGCTCCCGTGGCGGCCTGAGCGGCCCGCCGGGCGGTCAGGCCGAAGGGTGCGGCGGCCGGGTCGAGGGGTGCGGCGGCCGGGTCGAAGGGTGCGGTGGGTTCGCCGGCGGGACAATGAGGCCATGGCCGGGCGCTGGGAGTTCTGGGTCGATCGCGGCGGGACCTTCACCGACATCGTGGGCCGGCGGCCCGACGGGCGGCTGGTGAGCCGCAAGCTGCTCTCGCACGATCCCGGCCGCCGCCGGGACGCCGCCGTCGAGGGAATCCGGCTGCTGCTGGAGGTCCCGGAGGGGGCGCCCGTGCCGGCGGACCGGGTGGCCTCGGTCCGGATGGGGACCACCGTCGCCACCAACGCGCTGCTGGAGCGGCGCGGCGAGCCGACCGTCCTGGTGATCACCGAAGGCTTCCGGGACGCGCTGCGGATCGCCTACCAGAACCGGCCCCGGATCTTCGACCGGCACATCGTGCTGCCGGAGGCCGTCTACCAGCGGGTCGTCGAGGTGCCCGAACGTGTCGACGCGCACGGCCGGACCGTCCGCCCGCTCGACGAGGACGCCGTCGCCGAGCGCCTGGCCGCCGCCCGCGCGGACGGCCTCACCTCGGCCGCCGTCGTCCTGGTGCACGGTTACCGCCACCCCGGGCACGAGCGCCGGGTCGCCGGGATCGCCGGCCGGCTCGGGTTCACCCAGGTGAGCTGCTCGTACGAGGTCAGCCCGCTGATCAAGCTCGTCCCCCGGGGCGACACCACCGTGGTCGACGCCTATCTCACCCCGGTACTGCGGCGCTACGTCGACGAGGTGGCCGCCGAACTGCGCGGCATCCGGCTGATGTTCATGCAGTCCAACGGCGGGCTCCGCGAGGCGGACCACTTCCGCGGCAAGGACGCCGTGCTGTCCGGGCCGGCCGGTGGTGTGGTCGGCATGGCGCGGACCTCGGCCCGTGCCGGGTACGAGCGGGTCATCGGCTTCGACATGGGCGGCACCTCCACCGATGTGTCGCACTACGCGGGCGAGTTCGAGCGGGAACTCGGCACTCAGGTCGCGGGGGTGCGGATGCGGGCGCCGATGATGAGCATCCACACCGTCGCCGCCGGCGGCGGATCCGTGCTCCACTTCGACGGCCGCCGCTACCGCGTGGGCCCCGACTCGGCGGGCGCCGTCCCCGGGCCCGCCTGCTACCGGCGCGGCGGCCCGCTCACCGTGACCGACGCCAACGTGATGCTGGGACGCGTCCAGCCCGCCCACTTCCCGGCCGTGTTCGGCCCGGACGGGGACCAGCCGCTGGACGCGGAGACCGTGCGCGCCCGCTTCACCGACCTCGCCGCCGAGGTCGGCCGCGCGACCGGCACCCCGCGCACCCCCGAGGACGTCGCCGCGGGGTTCCTGGAGATCGCGGTGCTCAACATGGCGAACGCCGTCAAGAAGATCTCCGTGCAGCGTGGCCACGACATCACCCGTTACGCCCTCACCTCCTTCGGCGGCGCGGGCGGGCAGCACGCCTGCGCGGTCGCCGACGCGCTGGGCGTGGACACCGTGCTCGTGCCGCCGCTCGCCGGGGTCCTCTCCGCGTACGGGATCGGGCTCGCCGACGCCACCGCCATGCGGGAGCAGTCCGTCGAGGACGGACTGGACGAGGAGTGCGCCGGGCGGGTGCGCGGACTGTGCGACCGGCTCGCCGAGGACACCCGCGGCGAACTCCTCGCCGACGGCGTCCCGGACGAGGCGATCACCACCCGCGCGCGGGTCCTGCTGCGGTACGCGGGCACCGACGCGAGCCTGCCGGTCCCGCTGGGCGGGGCCGCGGGGATGCGTGCGGCCTTCGAGGAACTGCACCGCGCCCGGTACGCGTTCACGACGGAGAAGCCCGTGGTCGTGGAGGCCGTGGTGGTGGAGGCGGTCGGGGCGGCGGACGAGGGGCGGGAGAGTGCGGGCGGGGGCTCCCGGGTGGTGGGGGCGGTGCCGGGCGGCGCGGGCGGTCCCGTCCCGGGCGGGGCGGCCGAGCAGGTACGGATGCATGTCGCGGGGGAGTCGCGCACCGTGCCCCTCGTCCGGCGCGACGCGCTGCGTGCCGGAGACGGACTCACCGGGCCCGCCGTCGTCGCCGAGGCGGACGCGACGACCGTCGTCGACGCGGGCTGGCGCGCGGTCGCCGGGGAGGACGGGCACCTGGTCCTGCACCGGGCCGAGGCACGGCCCGGCCGCACCGCCGCCGGCACCGAGGTCGACCCCGTCCTCCTGGAGGTCTTCAACAACCTCTTCATGTCGATCGCCGAGCAGATGGGCGTGCGCCTGGAGAACACCGCGCACTCCGTCAACATCAAGGAGCGCCTCGACTTCTCCTGCGCCCTGTTCGAGGCGGACGGCAACCTGATCGCCAACGCACCCCATATCCCCGTCCACCTCGGCTCCATGGGCGAGTCCATCAAGGAGGTGCTGCGCCGGAACGAAGGGCGGATGCGGCCCGGGGACGTCTACGCGATCAACGACCCCTACCACGGCGGCACCCATCTGCCGGACGTCACCGTGGTGACACCCGTCTTCGAAGGGGAGGCGCTGCGCTTCCTCGTCGCCTCGCGCGGGCACCACGCGGAGATCGGCGGTATCACCCCCGGATCCATGCCCGCGTTCAGCCGGACCGTGGAGGAGGAGGGGGTGCTCTTCGACAACTGGCTGCTCGTCAGGGACGGGCGGCTGCGGGAGGAGGAGACCCGCGGACTGCTCGCCGCCGCCCGCCACCCCTCCCGCGCACCGGACACCAACCTCGCCGACCTGCGCGCCCAGATCGCGGCGAACGAGAAGGGCATCGCCGAACTCCGCCGCATCACCGAGGAGTTCGGCCTCGACGTCGCCCAGGCGTATATGCGGCACGTACGCGACAACGCCGAGGAGTCCGTCCGGCGGATCGTCGCCGGGCTCAGCGACGGGGAGTACCGCTACGAGACCGACGGCGGCGCGGTGATCCGGGTCGCGGTGCGGGTGGACCGGGCGGCGCGGTCCGCCGTCATCGACTTCACGGGCACCTCGCCCCAGCGGCCGGGGAACGACAACGCCCCCTCCTCGGTGGTCAGGGCCGCGGTGCTGTATGTCTTCCGGACCCTCGTCGGGGAGGACATCCCGCTCAACAGCGGCTGCCTGGAGCCGCTGGACGTCCGTATCCCCGAGGGCTCCATGCTGGCCCCCGCGTACCCGGCGGCCACCGTCGCGGGCAATGTGGAGACCTCCCAGGCGGTCACCGGCGCGCTCTACGCGGCCCTGGGCGTCCAGGCCGAGGGCTCGGGAACGATGAACAACCTCACCTTCGGCAACGAGCGCGTGCAGTACTACGAGACGATCGCCTCCGGGGCGGGGGCGGGCGAGGACTTCGACGGCGCGGATGCCGTGCAGACGCATATGACCAACTCCCGGCTCACGGACCCGGAGGTCCTGGAGTGGCGCCATCCGGTGCGGGTGGACTCCTTCCGGCTGCGCGCGGGAAGCGGGGGGCGGGGGCACCGGCACGGCGGCGACGGCGTCGTCCGGGAGATCCGCTTCCTGGAGCCCATGACCGTCACCCTGCTCACCGGGCACCGGAGGGTCGCCCCGTACGGGATGGCGGGCGGGGAGGCGGGCGTCCTCGGCGAGAACCGGGTGGTGCGGGCGGACGGCCGCACCGAGCGTCTGGAGGGCGTGGACACGGTGGAGGTCGGGCCGGGGGACGTCCTCGTCGTCAGCACACCCGGAGGTGGCGGCTACGGCCCCCCGCCGCCGGACACCTCCTGAGGCACCCTGAACCCACGGCGCTTGCGGGCGGCTAGGGCCGGTGGACCTCGTCGTGGCCGGGCTCGACGGCCGACCGGGCACACCGGGACGGGGGTCAGCGGTGCGCCGGCACGTGGGGCAGCGGCGTCCCCGGGACGAGGGTCAGCGGCGTACCGGGACGAGGGTCAGCGGCGCACCGCACAAAGGTCAGCGGCGCACCGCACAAAGGTCAGCGGCGTACCGGGACGAAGCGGACCGGCGTCCCCGGGACGGCCTGGGCCGCCGCCGGGAGGTCGCGCTCGTCGACCACTCCCACCACCGGGTAACCGCCGGTGGTCGGGTGGTCGGCGAGGAAGACCACCGGGCGGCCGTCGGGCGGCACCTGGACCGCGCCCAGCACCATGCCCTCGCTGGGCAGTTCACCCGGAACGGACCGCTCCAGCGGCGGCCCATCGGTACGCAGGCCGATGCGGTTGCTCGCCGAGGACACCCGGTACCCGGGCCCGGCCAGGATCCGCAGCGCGCCCGGGGCGAACCAGTCGTCGCGCGGGCCCGGCCTCAGCCGCAGGACCAGTTCGGCGGGCGGGGCGGGCCACGGGACCGGCGCGTCGAGCCGGGCCGGGGGACCGGCCGGGGTGCCGAGCGGCAGCACCGCGCCGTCCGTGAGCGGCGCCGGGCCCAGCCCGGACAGCAGGTCCGTCGACCGGCTGCCCAGCACGGGGTCCACGGCGACGCCACCGGCGAACGCCAGGTACGAGCGCACCCCGCGTACCGCCGGGCCCACCCCGAGGACGGCGCCGGCCGGGACCCGCAGGGGCGCTCCCCACGGCGCCGGACGCCCGTCCACCGTCACCGCGCACGGCGCACCGCCGACGGCGACCGCCGCGGGGGCCCGCAGCCGGACCGCGCAGCCGCTGAGCGTGGTCTCCAGGACCGCCGCGTCCTCCGGGTTCCCGACGAGTCGGTTCGCCAGCCGGGCGGAGGGGCCGTCGAGGGCTCCCGAGCGGGGCACCCCGAGGTGGGCGTGGCCCGGACGGCCCGCGTCCTGCACGGTCGTCAGCGCACCCGCCCGCACCACGGCGAGAGCCCGGTCCGTCACCGGCCCACCGCCGTGAAACGCACCCGGGTGCCCGGTGCCAGCAGGGCCGCGGGCTCCCGCGCCGGGTCCCACAGCACCGTGTCCGTGGCGCCGATCAGCTGCCAGCCGCCGGGCGAGGACCGCGGGTACACGCCCGTGAACTCGCCCGCCAGCGCCAGCGATCCCGCCGGGACCACCGTGCGCGGGGTCGGCCTCCTCGGTACCGCCAGCCCGGCCGGCAGCCCGGTCAGATAGGCGAAGCCGGGAGCGAATCCGCAGAACGCCACACGGAACGTCAGGGACGTGTGCCTGCGCACCGCCTCGTCCACCCCGACGCCCCACAGCTGTGCGACCTCGGGCAGGTCCGGGCCGTCGTAGCGGACGGGTATCCCGACCACGCCCGCCGTGCCCCGGTCCGGGTCGGGCATCTCCCAGCGGACCAGCTCGCGGGCGAGCCCGGCGGGATCGTCCAACCCGTCCAGGAGGACGGTGCGGGCGGCCGGCACGACCTCGCGCACCGGCGGCAGCAGCCCGGCCCCGCGCCGGCGCAGCACCTCGGCGTGGAAGGCGGCCGTCTCGGCGGCGCCCGCCAGCTCGACGAGCAGCGCCCGGTCGCCGACGGGCAGGGCGCGCACGGGCCGGCCCGGGCCCGATGCGGGCGCCGCCGCCTCCTGCGTGGTCACCGGCGCTCCGTGCGTGGTCATACGAACGCCTCCACCGTGACACCGGCCGTCTCCAGCTCGCCGCGGACCTGCCGGGCGAGGGCCACCGCCCCGGGGGTGTCCCCGTGCAGGCACAGGGACCGGGCGCGTACCTCCACGGACCGCCCGCAGACCGAGGTGACCACCCCGAACCGGGCCATGCCCACCGAGCGTTCGACGACCGCCGCCGGGTCGCTGATCACCGCGCCCTCCCGGCCGCGCGGCACCAGGGTGCCCTCCGCCGTGTACCCGCGGTCCGCGAACGCCTCCGGGACGACCGCGAGCCGCTCCTTCCCGGCCGCCGCGTGGAGCCGCGACCCGGGCAGGCCGAGCACGGGCAGCTGCTCCCCGGCGAGCAGCACCCCCGCCACCACGGCCTCGGCCTGCTCCTCGTCGTGCACGACCCGGTTGTACAGGGCCCCGTGCGGCTTCACATAGGAGACCCGGGACCCGGCGGCCCGGGCGAACACCGCCAACGCGCCTATCTGATAGGCGATCTCGGCGGCCAGTTCGTCCGGCGGGACGTCCATGGCGCGGCGGCCGAAGCCGGCCAGGTCTCGGTAGGACACCTGGGCGCCTATCCGGACCCCGTGCGCCGCGGCGAGTTCGCAGACCCGGCGCATGGTGACCGCGTCCCCGGCGTGGAAGCCGCAGGCGACATTGGCGCTGGTGACCACCGACAGCAGTTGCTCGTCGTCGGTGAGCCGCCAGCGGCCGAACCCCTCGCCGAGGTCGGCGTTCAGGTCGATGGCTCTCACAGCAGTTCCTTTCCGCGGGTCTCCGGCAGCCCGGCCAGCGCGAGGGCCGCCAGGCCGTAGCCGGCCGCGCCGAGGACGAGGGCCCCGCCCACTCCCCAGCTGTCGGAGAGGAAGCCCACCAGAGTCGGCAGGAAGGCGCCCACGGCACGGCCGCTGTTGTAGGTGAAGCCCTGCCCGGTGCCGCGCACGGCCGTCGGGTACAGCTCGCTCAGATAGGACCCGAAGCCGCTGAAGATGGCCGACATACAGAAGCCCAGCGGGAATCCGAGCACCAGCAGCAGCGAGTTCGAGCCGGCCGGGATGTTGGTGTAGGCCAGGATGCCGGCCGCCGACAGGGCGGCGAAGAGCAGGATGTTGTTCTTCCGGCCGATCAGGTCTGTCAGATACCCGCCGGTGAGGTAGCCGATGAAGGCGCCGGATATCAGGAAGGCCAGATATCCGCCCGTGCCCACGACGGTCAGCTCGCGCTCGGTCTTCAGGTAGGTCGGCACCCATGTGGCCAGGGTGTAGTACCCGCCCTGTACGCCGGTGGAGAGCAGGGTCGCGAAGACGGTGACCCGCAGCAGGTCCCTGCGGAAGATCGCCGAGAACGAACCGCGGTGCGCGCTGGTGCGACGCTGCTCGGCGGCGCCCGGCGCGTCGCTGACGTTCCGCCGCACGTAGACGATGAGCAGCGCCGGGAGAGCGCCCGTCCAGAACATCACGCGCCACGCCGTGTCCGGGTCCAGGAAGTGGAAGACCAGGGTGTAGACGAGGACGGCGAGGGCCCAGCCGGCGGCCCAGGCGCTCTGCACCGCGCCGAGGGTGCGCCCCCGGTGCCGCGCGGTGGCGTACTCCGCGACGAGGATCGCCCCGACCGCCCACTCGCCTCCGAAGCCGAGCCCCTGGAGGGCGCGGAAGACCAGCAGGGTCTCGTAGTTGGGCGCGAAACCGCAGAGCACGGTGAACACCGCGTACGTGACCACCGTGATCAGCAGCGCTCTGACCCGGCCTATCCGGTCGGCGAGGATCCCGGCGAGGACGCCGCCCAAGGCGGAGACGACCAGGGTCACGGTGGTGAGCAGGCCCGTCTGCCCGTTGTCCAGGCTGAAGTAGGCGGAGATCGCCACCATGCTCAGCGGCAGGGTGAAGTAGTCGTACGAATCGAGGGCGTACCCGCCGAACGCGCCGCTGAAGGCCCGGCGGCCGCGCGGGCCGAGCGAGCGCAGCCACGCGAACGCACCGGTGTCCTCGGGGCGTTCGTCGAGGACCGGCTGTGCCTTGGTCGTACTCATCTGCACCTCGCTGGGTGGGGAGGGACGCACGGGGGAGTGCCGTCGGCGGACCCGGCGGTGGGGCGCGTGTCCGGTCCGCTCCGGACGGTGACGTCAACGTAGGGGATTGTTGAACGATCCGACAAGGGGCGCACGGGAGCGTTCCGGCTTCTACGATGTACGCCTGTGCGCCGGTTCGAGCCGACCGGGGCGGGAGAAGAGGGGTGTTGTGGGGACGACGGAGCCCGACCGCGGGGATCTGGCCGACGACCGGCACCTGTTGGGGCGCACCAGCACGGCCGAGCGGGTCGCGGACATCCTGCGCACCCGGATCGCCGAGGGCTACTTCCCGCCCGGTGAACGCCTCTCCGAAGAGGCGATCGGGAGGGCGCTCGGCGTCTCCCGCAACACCCTGCGCGAGGCGTTCCGGCTCCTCACGCACGAGCGGCTGCTGGTGCACCAGCTGAACCGAGGGGTCTTCGTGCGGATGCTCGCGGTCGAGGACGTCGAGGACATCTACCGCATCCGCCAGCTCGTGGAGTGCGCGGTCGTCCAGGGGCTCGGCGACCCGCCCTACCCGCTCGACGCGCTCGACGCGGCGGTCGCGGGCGGCGAGCGGTCGGCCCGCGAGCGGGACTGGCAGGGCGTCTCGACCGCCAACATCCACTTCCACCGCGAACTCGTCGCCCTGGCGGGCAGCGCGCGCACCGACGAACTGATGAGGGGGGTCCTGGCGGAACTCCGCCTCGCGTTCCACGTGGTGGACGACCCGCGCGCCCTCCACGACCCCTACCTGGTCCGCAACCGCGAAATCGTCGAGGCGCTGCGCGCCGGTGAGCGGACGGAGGCGGAACGCCTCCTCTCCGCCTACCTCGACGACTCCCGCGCCCGCCTCGTCGCCGCGTACGGGGAGCGCGTCGCGGAGGAGCGGGGGTAGGCGCGGGGGCGCACGGTCGCCCGGGACGGCGCGCGCCGCGCGTGCGCTCCGCTCCGCTGGGAGCGCGGGCCGGCTCGCTCCGGCTCGCGCCGACGCCCCGGCCCGGCTCGCTCCGGCGGGCGCCCACGCCCGGCTTTGGTGGCGGCCACGCCCCGGCCCCGCTCCGGGGGCGTGGCCCGTCGGCGCCCCCGCTCCTGCGGGCCGGGGGCGCGGCCCGCAGGGGACCAGGCTCCTGCGGGCCCGGGCTGTCCGGTCCGGCGTCGCGGACAGCCCGGGCCCGGGAGCCCTCCGACCCGGGGGCCGTTCCGGGCCGCCCGGCAGGCCCCGCCCCCGCGGGTCCGGGTGGGCACGCTCCCCGGAAGCCCCCGCGCGCGGCGCGCGACCCCGGCGCCCGTCGTCCACATGCCCTGCATCGCGCGCAGTTGAGCCGGAGCCGGGGGCGCGCCCCCGTCGGCGCGCGCTGCACGCGCGCGCCTCACGCCCCGGCGGGACACGGCGCCGCGGACATGCGGCCGGGCGCTGCGGAGCCCCGGCCTCCGGCGGGCGATCGCGGCACTCCCCGTGCACGCCCCGGTCCTGCGGGCTCGGGACTGGTGCGGCGGGCTCGGGACTCGTGCCGCGGAGTCCCGCGCCCAGCGCCCGGCCACCGCACGCCGTGCACGCAGTGGGCAGTGGCCCGCGCCGTGCCCGCCCCGTCCCCCCGGGCGGGGCACCCGACGGCCCTCGTCCCCCGGGGCATCTGCGTCGTTTCGACCGTTGTCACTGCGAGGACCTAATCTGTGCAGCGTGACTTCGCCTGCACCGACGGAATTCGTTCCGCCCCAGCTCAGCGCGGGGCCGCGCCCTGCTCCGGGGCCGGCCGCCGACGAAGGGCTGGCGCGGCGGCTCCGGGCGCTCGCGTGCACCGCGCCGCTGCACGATCTGGATGTGCGCAAGGCCAACCTCGCCGGTGAGTACTCGGTGTACGCGATGGCCGAGGTCGCCCTCGCCGCGATCGACCTCGTCACCCTGCACATGGACTTCGACACCGGCGCCGACCACGAGCAGATAGTGGCCAGGCTCGTTCCGCGCGTCGCCGCCCAGGCCCCGTCCCGCCCGCAGGCGGAGCACGAGCGCGTGGCCCGCTGGGTCCTGGAGAACCTGATCAACGTCGGCAGCGTGGACCGCGGATTCCGCGCCGTGTACGGCACCTTCGGGCCCGACGGCGTCTACACCCGCCGCGACTACGACTTCAAGCTCGTCGAGGAGGTACCCGGCCACGGCGGCAGCGTCTATCTGCGCACCACCGACGAGGCGGTCAACGTCCTCGTCGGCGCGCTCGACACCGACGTCACCAGCGCCCAGATCGCCGCCGAGGTGAAGCTGGAGATCCTGATCAGCCGCGGCCGCCTCGCGGACGCGCAGCTCGCCGCCGAGCAGGCGCGCTACCGCACCGTGCAGTACTCGGAGACCCTGCGCCGCACCCTGGAGGCCACCCGGCGCAACGTCCGCGCGGTCGACTGGCTCAACACCGTGCCCGACATGATCGCCGAGGCGCTGGACCACGTCGCCGACCGGTACCGTCACGAGAACGCGATCCTGACCAACATCCGCAGGGCGCGCGACGAGGCGGAGGCCGGCTCGGACGCCAAGCTCGCCGACCACAAGCGCCGCGCCGCCGAGCTCGTCGACATCGTCAAGGACTGCATCCGCCGCCACACCCAGCTCCAGGCCCGGCTGCTGGAGGCCGGCCCGCTGTTCCGCGCGGAGCAGGACCGCCAGGCCTTCGCCCGTCCCACCGCGCGGACCGGCCTCGATGTGTACGGGCAGCTGCTGGCTCCCGTGCTGCCGCTGCCCGTCGCCTCCGCCACCCGCGTCACGGACGCCTTCTTCGCCCGCGGCACCGGTCTGCGGACCCCCTCCGCCGTGCGCGTCGGCGACCTGGTGGAGCTGCTGCTCACGCCGCCCGTGGAGCGGGAGCACCTGGGCGCGGAGATGCCCGAGCCCGACCTGATCGCCACCCCGGACGACAGCCGCTTCAGCGAGGAGCAGCTCGCGAGCGCCATGGAACTGCTCGACCTGGAGCACGACGCGCCCCGCCGCCTCTCCGGTCTGCTGGCCGAGGCCCGGCTGCGCGACCCCGACCTGCCCTACCTCGTCGCCCTGCTGGCCGTCCACGCGGCCAGCCCGCCGGTCGGCACGGCCTACCGCCAGGGCGAGCGGCGCCTGCTGTTCGCCGTGGACGACGGCACCCAGCTCGACGACCCCGAGTTCGGCGGCGCCGATCTGGTCGTCGGCACGGCCCTGCTGGACGCGGCGGGCATGGCCGCCGACCGGTCGGAGGGCGGCGCATGACCAGCGCGGCCGTCCGCCCGCCGGCACCGGCCCGCGCGACCCCGAAAACCCGCCCCGCGATCCGGTCCGCCCGCCTTGCGACCCCGGATCCCGGCCCCGCGAGCCCGGATCCCCGCTGCGCGAGCCCGGATCCCCGCCCCGCGACCCCCTCCGGTACGACCACCACCCCCGAGGAGCACCACCCGTGAGCGACCACTCCGCCGAGCACCCCGGTGCGTGGAGCGACCCGGTCACCCCTCAGGGGCCCCCGGCCGGACCGATCTCGACCCCCGCCGGCGCCGCCGGCTCCGTCACCCCCGCCGACGCGGCCGACGCCGCCCGCCTGGTCTCCTTCGGCCTCCAGCCCAAGCTCCAGCCCGCCCGGGACGCCGAATACGGCGACCTGCTCCGCCGCTACCGCGAGGACGGCGCCTTCGCCCGCCTCGCCGACGCCGTCGCCACCGGCCTCGGCCTCGTCGTACTGGAGGTCTCGCCCCGGGCCGGCATGGCCGTCACCGCCGCCGAGGACTCCGTCTTCGCCGTCCGCATGGGCGACTACGCGCGCCGCGCCTCCTCCGACTCCGCCGACCGCTTCCTGCACGGCCTCGCGCACCTCGCCGTCGCCGCCATGGCCTTCCCCCGCCCGGAGGACCTGGCCGACGACGGCTACATCGGCCGGATCACGGTCAACGGCGTCGACGCCTTCGTCCGCCAGGCCTGCCGCCGCCTGGAGGAGCGGGCCGAGGAGGAAGGGCGGAACACCGACCCCGCCACCGACGCCCCCGGCCTCGAATCCGCCTGGCGGGTCTGGGCCCGCCGCAGTGCCACCGGCGCCACCAAGGACGCCCGCCGGCTCGCCGGCTCCACCACGGGCATCGTCGGCAAGGCCGTCGGCTTCCTCACCGACTCCGGCTTCCTCCAGCGCACCGGGGACGACGCCGGCGGCACCTACCGGACCACCGCCCGCTACCAGCTCCAGGTCCGCGACATGGCCGGCAGCGCGGCCATGGCCGAACTCCTGGAGCTGGGCGTGGTCCCGGTGAGCGACGGCAGTGCCACCCTGGTGGCTCCCCCCGACGGCGACGACCTGGAGCTGGCCGCCGACGCCGGCCTCCCCTTCCACGCCTGACCGGCACCGCCGACGACGCCGTCCCGACGGACGGAGCCGTCACCCAGACGAAGACTGAGAGTCCGCCGCCATGTACGAGTTGTCCCGGGTCCGCCTCTACTCCATCGGTCCCGCCGGTGCGCGCTACGCCGACACCGTGCTCGACCTGCGCGGAGTCGGCGCGCCCGTGCCCCACCCCGCCCCCACCCAGGCGGAGTTCTTCGAGGAGGAGCCCGTCGGCCCGCCGCGCCGCCCCGCGCCCGCCGGCGTCCTCTTCCTGGAGAACGGCGGCGGCAAGTCCGTGCTGCTCAAGCTGATCTTCTCGGTGATGCTGCCGGGCCACCGCAACACCCTGGGCGGCGCCAGCTCCGGTGTCCTGCGCAAGTTCCTGCTCGCCGACGACTGCGGCCACGTCGCCCTGGAGTGGCAGCACACCCAGACCGGCGAGCTGGTCGTCGTCGGCAAGGTCAGCGAGTGGCGCGGTCGGCAGGTCTCGGGCGACCCGCGCAAGTTCGCCGAGGCGTGGTACTCGTTCCGGCCCGGCCCGGGCCTGAGCCTGGACAGCCTGCCCGTCGCCGAGTCCACCGCCATGCGCCCGCCCGTCGAGGGCGCGTCCGGCGCCCGGGGGCGGCGGCGCACCATGAAGGGCTTCCGGGACGCCGTCACCGAGGCGGCCAGGGCCTACCCCCATCTCGACCTCCACTGGGAGGAGATCCACGACCGCTGGAACGAGCACCTCGGCGACCTCGGCCTCGACCCCGAACTCTTCCGCTACCAGCGGGAGATGAACGCCGACGAGGGCGAGGCGGCCGGCCTGTTCGCGGTCAAGAAGGACTCCGACTTCACCGACCTGCTGCTCCGCGCGGTCACCGACACCCGGGACACCGACGGCCTCGCCGACCTCGTCAGCGGCTTCGGCAACAAGCTCGGCCGCCGCGCCGAGCTGACCGCCGAACGCGACTTCACCGCGGGCTCGGTCGACCTGCTCGGCCGGATCGTCGACGCCACGGCGCACCGCGCCCGGATCCGGGACGTGCACGCGGGCGCCGAGCGCCGCACCCGCACCCTGGCCCGCCGGCTCTCCGCCCGCGCCGCCGGGGAACGGGGGCTCACCGCCGAACTCGCCCAGCAGGTGGCGACCGCGGCCCACGCGGTCACCGAGTCCGAGCAGGCCCGCTCCCACAGCTCCCTGGTCGCCGCCGAACTCGCCTACCGCCACGCCTCCCTCGCCCTCACCGCGGCCGAGAAGGGGGCAGCGGCCCAGCGCCGCGAACTGATCGACGCCCGTACCCTGCACTCCGCCTGGCAGGCTGCCGAGGCCGTGCTCCGCCACCGCGCCGCGAGCGACCGCGCCACCCGCGTCGCCGCCGCCATCCGCGAGGCCGAACGGGACGCGGCCCCGGCCCTCGCGGCCCGCGCCCAGGCCGCGGGCGACCTGGTGCGCGCCCTGCACGCCGCCGCCGAGGACGGCGAACGCCTCGCCAACGAGGAGGAGGAGCGCTCCCGGGCCCTCCAGGAGTCCGCCGAGGCCGCCCACCGCGACGCCACCGCCGCGGCCACCGAGGCCCAGCGCGCCCGCAGCGAGATCGGTCACCTGCGCCAGCGTCTGGCCGAGGTCGAGCGGGAGACGGCCGAGGCCGTCCGGTCCGGCTGGCTCGACGACACCGCCCCCGACGCCGACCCCGCCCGCGCGGCCCTCGCCGCGAGTGACGCGGAGAAGCCCGCCGTCGCGGCCTTCGAGGCGGCCCGCGAGGCCGCCCGCGCCACCGCGGAGCGCGCCAGGGAGACGGCCGCCGCCGAGTCCCGCGCCGAACTGGCGGCCGCCCGCGCCGAGGACGCGGCCGTCGCCGCGGAGCACGCCTACGAGGCCGAGCGCCGCGCCGCAGAGTCCCTCGCCGAGGACGAACGCCTCGCCGAACTGCTCGGGCTCGCCCACGCGCCGTCGGCGGGCCCCGCACCCGGGGCCGGCCCCGTGCCGGGCCCCCGCACCCCCGGCGACCGCACCGCCCCCGCCGCACACCGGGACCCCGCCGCCCCGGACGGACAGGCCGCCGACCGGCCCGCCGCCCCGGACGGAGGGTCCACAGACGCCCCGCAAGCCACCCCCGCTCCCGAAGGCGCCGCCGACCCCGGCCGCCTCACCGCCGCCGACCTCGACCGCTTCGCCGACGACCTGCGCGACCTGCTCGACACCTCCGTGACCTCGGCCGAACGCCAGCTCTTCGACCTGCGCACGGCCGCCGCCGACGACGCCCGCATCCTCGGCGCCCTCGGCGACGGCGGCCTCCTCCCGCCCGCCCCCGACGTCCTGGCCACCGTCGAGTACCTCGGCGAGCACGGCATCCCGGCCCTGCCCGGCTGGCGCTACCTCGCCCAGTCCGTCGACCCCGCCGACCACGCGGCCGTCCTCGCCGCCCGGCCCGAACTCGTCGACGGAGTCGTCGTCACCGACCCCGACTCGCACGCCCGCGCCCGGGAGGTCCTGGCCGGGGCGGCCCTGCTGCCCCGTTCTGCCGTCGCCGTCGGCACCGCCGCCGCGCTCCTCGCCCCGGTGCCCGCCACGGGCGGGGGAGCGCCCGCCGAGGTGTTCCTCGTCCCGCCGAACCCGGCCATGCACGACGAACACGCCGCCGACGAGGAGCGGCACGCCCTGCGCGCCCGGGCCGGCGCGCGCGACGAGGAGATCCGGGCGCTCGCCGCGCGCCTCGCGGGCGACCGCTCCCTCGGCGCGCGTCTGGCCGCCTGGCGCGACGACTGCCCGCCGGGCATGCTCGCCGAACTCGCGACCGCCGCCCACACCGCCCGCCAGGGCGCCGCCGACGCCGCGGAGCGTCTCGCCGAGGCCCGCACCGCGCGTGCCGAGGCCGACGAGGCGGCGGCGGACGCGGCCCGCGTGCGCGACGAGCGGCAGGAGGCCGCGCAGCGGGCCCGCCGGGCCGCCGACGCCCTCGCGGGCCTCGCCTTCCGGCTCCGCGAGCGCGCCTCCTGGCAGCAGCAGCTGCGCGAACTGGCCGAGGACGCGGCCGAGTCGGAGGCCCGCGCCGCCGCCTGTCTGGAACGCGCCAAGGCCGCCGACGAGGACCGCCGTGCCGCCCAGCGCGCGGGCGACGACGCCCGCCGCACCGCCCGCGCCCTGCGCGCCGAACGAGCGGAGATCGCCGGCGCCCCCGAACCGCTGCCCGAGGGCACCGGTGCGCCCGGCGCCTCCCTGCCCGCCCTGCGCGAGGCGTACCGGGCGGCCTCCCGCCTCTACGAGAAGGTCGGCGTCGGCGCCGATCTGCGGGCCGAGCAGGCACGCGCGGAGAGCGACGAGTCCGCCGCCCTCGCCGAACTCGACCGGCTCACCAACAAGGTCCGCACCCGCGCCGCCCAGCTCCTGGAGGGAACCGACGGGGCCGACGGCCCCTCACGGCAGGCCGCCGCCGCCCGCGCCGAGTCCCTGGTGCAGATGCTGGAGACCCGTGCCTCCGAGGCCAGCGAAAAGCTGGGCCGGCTGCGCGGCGAAGCGGAACGCCTTGCTCCGGCGGACGGCGAGGCCCACACCGCGCTGCCCGAGGAGCTGGTGCCCTCCGACGCCGAGCACGCCCAGGCCCTGCTGCGCACCGCGAGCGCCGAACTGGCCGCCCGCACCGATGCCCTGGAGAGCGCCCGCACCACGCACGCCGGTCTGCTGCGCGCCCACCGCGCCGCCGAGGACGCCGCCGGCGGCTTCGACGAGACCGCCGCCCTGCTGCGCGACCTCCTCCGCGACCACCAGCACGACGAGGAGCCCGGCCAGGAGCCGGAGCCGTACCCGGGGACGCTGGAGGAGGCCCGGGGCTCGGCCGCCGAGGCCCGCCGCTCGCTCCGCGGCTGCGCCGCGGACCTCTCCGCCGCCGAGGCAGCGGTGCGCGAGGCATGCGACGTCCTCGTCCGCCACGCCAACTCCACCCGCTACGAGCAGGTCCGCACCCCCGCCCGCCAGCAGATCCGCGAACTGCCCGCGGCGGCGCTGCCGGACCACGCGGCGAAGTGGGCGGAGGCGTTCGCCCCGAGGCTGCGGGTGCTCACGGACGAGCTGTCCCAACTGGAGCGCAATCGCGACACCATCGTCGACCGGCTGCGCGGACTCGTGGAGTCCGCCCTCGCCACCCTGCGCTCGGCCCAGCGACTCTCCCGGCTGCCCGAGGGCCTCGGCGAATGGTCCGGCCAGGAGTTCCTGCGCATCCGCTTCGAGGAGCCCGACCAGGCGACCCTGACCGAACGGCTCGGCGAGGTCGTCGACGAGGCCACCCGTGCCGCCGTCCGCAAGAACGCGGGCGGCACCTACGGCGAGGGGCGGCGGGACGGGATGTCCCTGCTGCTGCGCGGGGTGCAGGCCGCCCTGGAACCGAAGGGCGTCGCCGTCGAGATCCTCAAGCCGGACGCGGTGCTGCGGGCGGAGCGGGTGCCGGTCGGGCAGATGGGCGACGTCTTCTCCGGCGGCCAGCTCCTCACCGCCGCGATCGCCCTGTACTGCACCATGGCCGCGCTGCGCAGCAACGACCGGGGCCGGGACAAGCACCGGCACGCGGGCACCCTCTTCCTGGACAACCCCATCGGCCGGGCCAACGCGACCTATCTGCTGGAGCTCCAGCGGGCCGTGTCGGACGCCCTCGGCGTCCAGCTCCTGTACACGACGGGCCTGTTCGACACGACGGCACTGGCGGAGTTCCCGCTCGTCATCCGGCTGCGGAACGACGCGGACCTGCGGGCGGGGCTGAAGTACATCAGCGTCGAGGAGCATCTGCGGCCCGGCCTGCCGCAGGCGGACCCGGAGGGGGAGACAATCCACGGGGAGATCACGGCGACCCGGATGTTCAAGCGGGCCGCCCCGGTACCCGCCCAGCCGGGCCCGGCCGCCGGGGGCTGACCGCGCGCCGCCACGTGCCACCGCGCCGCCCCGGCCGGCGCACATGACGAGGGCCTGGGGCGCGACCGGATCAACGGCCGCGCCCCAGGCCCCTCGTGTGCGCCCGCTGCCGGACGGCGTCCCGGGCCCCTCAGGCCCGGGACAGCCGCCCCGTACCGTTCTTGCCTATCCGCCCGGCCTCGCGCGCCGCGACCCGTGCCGCCCGGCGGGCCCGGCGCCGCTCGCGCCGGAGCTGCCGGGCCGTGCTGCTCGGCACCGAGACCACGCCGTTGCGCTGGTTCCACACCTGGCGCGTCACCCACACGTCCAGGACCGCCCAGGTGGCGACCACCGTCCCCGCGACACCGGTGAGCACGGTCGGAAAGGCCAGCCAGGAATCCGTCACGGTGAACAGGAACGCCGCCATCGCCTGGATCAGCGTCACCGAGACGATGATGACCGCGCGCACGGCCGCCCGGCGGACCGGATCCGCCATACGCCGCGTGCCGTGGTCCTCCTCCACCCACAGCGGACGCTCCGCAGCCGGCACCCGGGGCCCGTGCCCCCCCGGCCGCCCGGGCCCGGCGCCCGCCGGACCACCCTCTCGCCACCGCTGCTCACCCGCGGCCGCCGCGCCCGTGGCGGAACGTTCCCGCCCGGTCTCCGCGCGGCCTGCCACCGGACCGGCGGGCAGGGCGCCCGACTGCTGACGCGGCATCTGCGGCACCTCGGGTGCCTGCCGGTCGTCCGCGGACGCCTCGTGCCATCGCTCGTCCAAGTCCATGGTCCGTGTCACTCCCCGCCTCTGTCCGACTTCAGGGTGTCTGCCCGGAATCGGCCGCTCTACTCCGTGGGGTGTCCGCCGCCGGCCGGCCGCTCCCGGGGCGCCGGCGCGCGCCCCGGCCCCGGGCGTCTGCCCTGCCGTGCGGTACCGGATGCGTCACGGCAGTGAACCGGTGTGACATCCCATCCGTACTGACGAGTGAAGTGACGAGAAGATTCCCCCGAGTTGTTCCGTGACGCACAGTTCAGGCCATCTGCGGCGGTCCGGAATTCGACGGGTGACCGCCCCCTCCGGCACTCCATCCCGCTCCCGCACCACCGAAATAGCAGGACATCCCGTGATCACCACTGCGTGCCGAGGCCGAAAATCGTCCCGGACGTGCCTTCGAGTTGTACGCCCGGCAGTAGTACGCTCTCGCCGTTTGCTGACGGAACACCCGCCGAGCCGGACCAGGTTGAGCAGGGGGAGGCCATGCGCTTTCGCGGGACGTCCATCCGCCGGAAGATCGTGGCGCTTCTGCTCGTACCGCTGCTCGCGCTGACCGCCCTGTGGGGGTTCGCGACCTTTCTGACCGGTCGTGAGGCCGCCCAGCTCCTCGACGCCACCGCCGTCTCCGAGGACGTCGGCACCCCCGTCGAGACCATGGTCGACCGTCTCCAGCAGGAGCGCCGCCAGACGCTCGTCTACCTCGCCGACCGCCGCGCCTCGGACGCGCAGCCCGCCCTCAGCAGCCGGCGCGCGGCCACCGACGAAGCCGTCTTGGCCCTGCGCGCCGACACCGCCCGGTCCTCCGTGCGTGACGCCATGACACCCGGGACCGCGCGCCGGCTCACCGCCGTCCTCGACGCCCTGGACCGCATGCCCGCCCTCCGCCGCTCGGTCGACGCCAACGCCGTCTCACGGCGGAAGGCCATGGATTTCTACAACGGCCTCGTCGATCCGGCCCACAGCCTCCTGCTCACCGTCCGCGCCGTCGACGGCACCGGCGCCGAGCGTGAGGGCCGCGCCCTCGTCGGCCTGCTGCGCGCCCGCGAGATGCTCTCCCGCGAGGACGCCCTCGTGGCCTCCGCCCTCACCACCCGCAAGGTCACCGGACCCGAGGTGCGGGCCCTCACCGACCTGGTCGCGCAGCGCAAACTCCACTACCGGATCAGCGCGGAGTCCCTGCCCGCCCGCGAACGCGAGATCGTCGAGTCCTACTGGGACAGCCCCGAGACCGCGCCCCTGCGCGACGCCGAGGAGCGCCTGATCGCCGCGGACCCGGACGACAAACTCGCCTCCGCCGAGACCGGCCGCTGGCAGGAGGCCGCCGCCCCCGTCCTGGACGACCTCGCCCGTGAGGCCGCCGCGGCCGGCGACCGGTACCACGACCGCATCGAGCCCGCCGCGTACAGCGTGTTCGTCCGTGCGGGCGTCGCCGGGGTCCTCGGCTTCCTGGCCCTGCTGGTCTCCGTGGTCGTCTCCGTCCGCATCGGCCGGGAACTCGTGCGCGCCCTGACCCGGCTGCGGAAGGAGGCCCACGAGGTCGCCGGGGTCCGCCTGCCGAGCGTGATGCGGCGCCTCGCGGCGGGGGAGGTCATCGACGTCGAGACCGAGGCCCCGCGCCTGGAGTACGGCCGGGACGAGCTGGGCCAGGCGGGCCAGGCCCTGAACACCCTCCAGCGCGCCGCCGTCGAGGCCGCCGTCCGCCAGGCCGACATGCGGCGCGGGGTGTCCGAGGTCTTCGTCAACCTGGCCCGCCGCAACCAGGTCCTGCTGCACCGTCAGCTCACCCTCCTCGACGCCATGGAGCGCCGCACCGAGGACACCGACGAACTCGCCGACCTGTTCCGCCTCGACCACCTGACCACCCGGATGCGCCGCCACGCCGAGGGCCTGGTGATCCTCTCCGGCGCCGCGCCGTCCCGTCAGTGGCGCAAGCCGATCCAGCTGATGGACGTCGTCCGGGCCGCCGTCGCCGAGGTCGAGGACTACGAGCGCATCGAGGTGCGCAGGCTGCCGCGGATCGGCGTCGGCGGCCCGGCCGTCGCCGACCTGACCCATCTGATCGCCGAACTCCTGGAGAACGCCACGGTGTTCTCCCCGCCCCACACCGGCGTCCAGGTCCTCGGCGAACGGGTGGCCAACGGATTCACACTGGAGATCCACGACCGGGGGCTGGGCATGACACCCGACGCCCTCCTCGACGCCAACCTCCGCCTCGCCGAGACCCCCGAGTTCGAGCTCTCCGACACCGACCGCCTCGGCCTGTTCGTGGTCAGCCGCCTCGCCCAGCGCCAGAACGTGCGCGTCTCGCTCCAGCAGTCGCCCTACGGGGGCACCACGGCCGTCGTCTTCATCCCGGCCGCCCTGCTCACCGAGGCGCCCGAGACCGAGGGCACCGGCTTCCGCCTGGACCGCAGAACCGATCCCTCCGGGCGGCGCGGCCCCGGCCGGCTCGCCCTCTCCCAGGCCCCGCCCGGTGCGGTCGGCCCCACGGTGCTCGACGGACCGGTCGAACTGGAAGCCCCCATGGGCACCCTGGGCCCCGACGACACCGCGGGCCGGGACCGCGCCCGACGGGACCGCGGCGCACGCGACGCCCCAGGCGCCGACCGCGCCATGGCCGAGGGAGCCCTCGACGACCTCGCCCTGACCGGACTCGCCGACCTGGACGACACCGAGAGCGAGCGCGGCGGCCTCTTCCGCGCCCGCGCCCCGCGCCCCGAGGCGGACGAGCCCGGAAGCCACCGCGCACCGCCGCCCACCGGCCCGCCGCTCGGAGCCGTACCCCTGCCGCGCCGCCGCCCGCCCACCCTGGTCAGCGATCACGGACGGCGCGTGGACGACCGGGGCGCCGCGGGCCGCCACCACCCCGCGCCCGACGCCCTCCACGACAGCGGCCCTCCTGGCGACGACCGCCCCCGCACCGGCCCCGTCCCCCTCGCCCGCCGCACCCCGGCCGGCTCCCGGACCCGCTCCACCGCCTCGGGACCCGTCGCCGCGGGCCCTGCCCGGGACCGCGTCCCCGACCCGGTCCCGCTGACCCCGGCGCGCCGTGCCCGCCCCGCGCCGGACCGCGCCGTCCGGAACCCCGGACCCGCCGGGACGCGCGCGGAGAGGCGGCCGCCCCGGGAGGCCGAGGAGCCGGCCCGCCCCGCCGCCCCGGCACCCGGTGGCGAGGGCCTCCCGCGCCGGGTCCGCCAGGCCAGCCTCGCCCCCCAGCTCCGCCGCCCCTCCGGCGAAGAGCCGCCCGCCCCGCCCCCGGCCGCCGGGCCACGCGTCGAGGAGGGGCGCGACGCGGAGACGGTCCGGGCCCGGATGGCCGCCATGCAGCGCGGCTGGCAGCGGGGCCGCCGGCACAACGCCGCCCTCGGCGGCCCGGACGACGCCACCGCCCCCGCGCCCCACGGGCCGGCGGGCCCCGCCACCGACGACGACGGCGCCGGTTCCGGCCGGACCGCACCAGGAACGACACCCGAGGGGGACGGTCGATGACCGCACCGCACGCCACAGGACCCGCCACCAGCGCCCGGAACGGCGCCGGAACCACCACCCGCCCCGCCGGCGCCCCCGGCGAACTCGACTGGCTCCTCGACGAACTCGTCGACCGCGTCGCCAGCGTCCGCCAGGCCCTCGTCCTCTCCGGCGACGGCCTGGCCCGCGGCTCCTCCCGGGACCTGTCCCGCGAGGACGGCGAACACCTGGCCGCGGTCGCCTCCGGCTTCCACAGCCTCGCCAAGGGCGTGGGCCGCCACTTCGAGGCCGGCCGGGTCCGCCAGACCGTCGTCGAACTCGACGAGGCCTTCCTCTTCGTGACCGCCGCCGGTGACGGCAGCTGCCTCGCCGTGCTGGCCGACGCCGACTCCGACGTCGGCCAGGTCGCCTACGAGATGACCCTCATGGTGAAGCGGGTCGGCGCCCACCTGGCCACCGCTCCCCGGACCGGTCCGGCCGCCGGGGGGTGAGCGGCAGCCATGGGTGAGTCCGTCCGGAACAGTCCCAGGCCCCCGCACTGGATCGACGCGGACGCCGGTCCCGTCGTCCGCCCCTACGCGATGACCCGTGGCCGCACCGGCCACGACAGCCGCCACCGCCTCGATCTGATCGCCCTGGTGATCCCCGAGGCCGCGGCCGACGACCCGGGGGCGGACCAGTCGCTCTCCCCCGAGCACGTCGAGATCGTCGAACGCTGCGGCGACGCTCCCCAGTCGATCGCCGAACTCGCCGCCGGACTCGACCTGCCCGTGGGCGTGGTCCGGGTCCTGGTCGGCGACCTCGTGGACGACGCCCTCGTCCATGTGACCCGTCCCGTACCGCCGGCGGAACTGCCGGACGTCAGCATTCTGCGCGAGGTGATCAATGGCCTTCGGGCGCTCTAGCCGCCGAACGGCACCGGTCGAGCCGGTGACGTTGAAGATCCTGGTGGCGGGCGGCTTCGGTGTCGGCAAGACCACCCTGGTCGGCGCCGTCAGCGAGATCAGACCGCTGCGCACCGAGGAGGCGCTCAGCGAGGCCGGGCGGCCCGTCGACGACGTCTCGGGCGTCGAGTCGAAGTCCACGACCACCGTCGCCATGGACTTCGGCCGGATCACCCTCCGCGAGGACCTCGTCCTCTACCTGTTCGGCACCCCCGGGCAGGACCGGTTCTGGTTCCTCTGGGACGAAATCGCCCAGGGCGCCCTCGGCGCGGTGGTCCTCGCCGACACCCGCCGCCTCGGCGACTGCTTCGCCGCGGTCGACTACTTCGAGCGCCGGGGCATCCCCTTCGCCGTCGCGGTCAACTGCTTCGAGGGAGCGGAACGGTTCACCGTGGAGGCCGTGCGCGGCGCACTCGACCTGGACGAGGACGTGCCCCTGCTCATGGGCGACGCCCGCGAACGCGAGTCCGTCAAGAACATCCTGGTCACCGTGGTCGAGCACGCTCTCGCCCGGGTCGACCACATCCCGGAGCCCGCCGTGACCTGAGGCCCGGGGCCCGGCCCGCGCGAGCACGGCCCGTACCCCCACCGACCGGGGTACGGGCCGTGCGTCCGCGGGGCGGGCCCGTCATGGGAGCGGTCCCGGTGAACCGGCAGTGTTCTCCTGACGTGACGGCACGTCAAGGCTGACGACACGTCAAGGCTGCTGACACGAGGGCCGGTTCACGCCCGGAGCCGCCCCGTTCAGCCGTTCTGGGCCAGCCACTTCCGCGCGGTCTCCGCCAGCTCGTGGTCCCGTCCCGCCAGCATCGTCCGGATCATCTGCGCGTCTCCGCGCAGCGACCAGGCCGGATGCCCGAAGGTCGCCGGGTTGTTCTTCTCGATGAGGAAGTGCGCGGGCCAGGCGGTCCCGTAGCCGATCAGCGGCAGGGCGGCCGCATACCGCCACCGGCCCCGGGCGAGCCCGTACGCGCTGATCGCCAGCCCGGTCAGGGTCCCCGTCAGATGCACCCACCGGGTCGCCGCGCGGGAGTGCATCGCCACGTAGTACGGCCAGAACTCCTCGTACGTCGCGAAGTGCCGCTCGAAGGCCTGCTGCTCACTGGCCTGCTGCTCACTGGGCTGCTGCGTGCCGGTCCGCTGCTCACTGGGCTGCTGCGTCATGACCGCACGGTAGCCCCGGACCGCCCCGCCGTCAGCCCGCCCGACCGGACCCGTTCACTTCGCCCCGGGCGAGGGACCGCCACGCCACCGGGAAGTCGAAGTACGTGTCCGGAAAGACCTCGGGCCGGTGCGTGAAGTGCCACCACTCCTCCGGCAGGTTCACGAACCCCTCCGCCCCCAGGGCCCGCCGCAGCAGATCCCGGTGCGCCCGCTGGGCCCCGCTCACCCCCGGGTGGTCCGTATGGGAGCGCGGGTCGAAACAGTCGTACGCGGTGCCCATGTCCACCGCATCGTCCCGGCGGCGCTCGGCGGCCGGCCCGTGGCAGGCCCCCGCCGGGCGCCCCGGCTCCGGGCGCACCCCCACCGGGACGCCCGGCAGGCGGACGAGGGTCAGGTCCACGGTCCCGCCCCGGCTGTGCCCGGACCGCTCCGCGAGGTAACCGTCCGCGAGCAGGCGGGACTTGTCGACGCGCGGATAGAACTCCGCCTGCATCCGCCGGTCCTGCGGGTCCCCCGCCCAGCGCACGAAGCGGTCCACCGCCCGCTGCGGGCGGTAGCAGTCGTACACCTTCAGGGTGTATCCGAGGCGCAGCAGTCCGCTCTGCGCCCGCGCCAGCGCCTCGGCGGCCGGGCGGGTCAGCAGGCACAGCGGCTGCCGGTAGCCGTCGACCCGGTCGCCGAGGAAGTTCTCCCGCGTGGCGTACCGCAACTCCTCCCGGACACCCGGTGCGACGGTGCGCAGCGCGACGAACTGCGCCGGAGCGACCGGCTCCAGTGCCCCGGCCGGTGCGGTGACGGCGTCCGCCCGCGCCCGTGGCGGCTCCCCGGGCGGCGCGGCCCGGGCCGGACCGGTGGCGGGGGACAGGGCGGCGGTCGCGCACACGGCGGCGGCGACCCGGCGGAGGACGGAACGGAACGAGCGCATCCGCCCACCGTCCCCCAGCCGCCCGCCCCGGCGAAGGAACCCGTCGGCTACAGTCCCAGCGTGTCCAGCCACTTTCACTGCGGCCACTGCGGAGCGCCGTTCGGCGCGGACGCCGGCTGGCCGCGCGTCTGCCCCGCCTGCGGCGCGACCACCTACCGCAATCCGCTCCCCGTCGCCGTCGCGCTGCTGCCCGTCACCGGAGACGGCCCCCAAGACGCCCCCGGCCTCGTCGTCGTCACCCGCGCCATCGAACCCGCCCTCGGCGGGACCGCCCTGCCAGGCGGCTTCATCGACCACGGGGAGGACTGGAAGCAGGCCGTGGTCCGCGAACTGCGGGAGGAGACCGGCATCGAGGCGGCCCCGGAGGACGTCCGGCTCGCCGACGCGCTGAGCTCACCCCACGGCCATCTCCTCCTCTTCGGCCTGCTGCCGCCCCGTCCCGCCGACGTCCTGCCGCCGGTCCGGCCCACCGATGAGACCGACGGCTGGCACATCCTGCGCGGCCCGGAGGAACTGGCCTTCCCTCTGCACACCGTGGCCGTCCGCAACTGGTTCACCGGCGCCTACGCCACCCGCTGACCGACCCCCGGGTGCCACCCCGTCACTCCAGCCCGCGCACCCGCACCGGCCCGCGGGCCGGCACCCGCTCCTCGCCCGCGACCCGCTCCACCACCACGGCTCCGCCCTCCCACCGGGTCACCAGCCGCTCGGCCCGGGGCCGTACCCAGCCGTCACCCGCCTCGCGCACCACCAGGCCCCCACCGGTGCGTCCCTCCGCCGGCGCCCAGACCTCCAGCTCGGCGCCGCCGTCCGCGCCGCGCACCGCGAGCACGGACCCGGCCCGCGCCAGCACCGGGACCCGCCCCCGGGGCGCGTCCACCAGCGCCCGGCCCGGTCCCTCGTGGACGGCCCCCGTCGCCGTGTCGTACCAGCGCCCGCGCGGCAACCGCACCTCCCGACGCGCGCATCCGGGCTCCAGCACCGGCGCCACGAGCAGCGCGTCGCCCAGCAGAAAGGCGTCCTCGCACTCCCGCAGCCTCCGGTCACGCGGGCTGCCCCACCACAGCGGCCGCACCACCGGCGCCCCCGTCCACCGGGCCAGACACGCGAGCGACAGCAGATACGGACGCAGCCGCTCCCGCTCCCGCAGCACCGCCTCCCCGTCCACCGACTCCGACGCGTCCCCCCGGCCGGTACGCAGCAACGGCAGAAACGCTGCCAACTGCAGCCGTCGCAGCGCGAGTTCGGCATCCTCCACGGTCCCGTCCGCCACCGTGTCCAGACCGGCGAACGGCACTCCGCACAAGCCAAGACCCAGCACCTGCGCCAGCCCCGCCCGCAGCCCCGGCCAGCCCGCCGCCCCGTCCCCGCACCACACCGCCCCGTACCGCTGCGCGCCGACCCGGCCGTCGTACGTCACGACGAACGGCCGCTCACCGGGACGCGAGGCCCGCAGCCCCGCGTACGCGGCCCGCGCCGACGACAGGCCGTCCCGCCCCTGCGCCGCGTCCACGACCCGGCCCGGGGCGGGGAAGTGCCGCACCCCGTCGGCCCGCCCCGCCGACCGGTCCCGGAAGACCCCGGAGAACCCCTGCGCCGGCAGAGCCTCGCACCAGGCACCCCACTCGTCCCCCGTCGGGGCACCGGAAGCCGCCGTGCGCACCAGCCGTACCCCGTCCTCGCCCAGCGACTTGGCGAGCGCCGGCAGATCGGGCGGCCCCTCCGTCACATCGCCGGACACCGCAGCCACCTCGCCGGACGCGGAAGCCGTCCCGCCGGACGCGGAGACCCGCGACGGCGACCGGTCCGCGCCCGCCGCCCCGACGCCCTCGTCCGCCCCGACGTGCACGGCCGACGGGACCACCCCGCGCTCCGCCCACCCGGCCAGCAGCCCCCGCAGCTCCCGCTCACCGACCGGCCCGCCCGGCGCGTGATGCCGGCCCAGCGCCCACACCGGCGGCAGCGACGCCCGGCCGGTCAGCCGCGCGAACCCGTCCAGCACCCTGGCCGGACCCCCCACCAGCAGCCAGCTCCGCAGCGGACCGCCGTCCATCCGCCACTCCACCGACCCCGGCCGGTCATGGCCCGAGCCCGCCCCCTCCTCGCCCTCCCGCACGGTCACCCGGCCGTGCCACCCCGTGTCGTGGAACGCCAGATGCGTTCCGGCGTCGGCCACCACCAGATGCACCGGCATCACCGCGCCCCCGGCCGCACCACCCGGCTCCGCGTTCCCCAGCACCACAGGCGTCTCCCGCACCCGGGGCCCGTCGGACCGCCCGCCCAGCCCGAACACCCGCGCGTCCGGGGCGATCTCGCTGCGCACCAGCCAGCGCGCCGGGCCGCCGCCCGCGCCGGCCCGTTCCCACCAGCGCGGCGGCAGATCACGGCGCAGCACCACACCGCCCGGCGTGCGGTACTCCACCGCGCCCGTGCGCGAGACCGCGACCGTCATCCGCTCCGCCACCACCCGCCAGCCGCCGTCCATGTCCGGCTCCAGGGAGGTGCGGGGGTCCGGCTGCGGCGGCGGCCCGGCCAACGCCGACGACGGCCCGGGCGCCGCTCCGTCCCAGCCGCAGAAGACCGCCCCGCCCGCTGTCACCACCACCCGCAGCTCGGACCGGGCGAAACGGACCACACCCCCGCCCGCCGAGGACTCGGCCCCGGTCACCTCACCCGGCACCCGGGCCCGCTCGCCGCCGCCCGCCGCCGATCCCGCACCGGCCTCCGCCTCCGCGGCACCCGACGTCCCGGCACCCGACGTCCCGGCGCCCGGCGCAAAGGGCCACACCGGGCGCCCCCCACCGGGTCCCCGGCCCGAACCGAACCACTTCACCGCACGCAGCAGACCACGACCGTCCATACCGCTCACCCTGCCACCCGACCCCCGGTGACCGAGAGGGTGTTCAACTGCCGTTCACCGTGGTCGGAGCACCGAGGGGCACCCGTGGTGGGACCACATAGGGACACGTCCGACCATGGTTGACGAGCCCTGGTGCGAACGACGATCACATGGCATCGTCCCTGTCAGCCCGCCTCCGCGCACACCCCGCCCGAACGCGGGCCGGCGCAGACACCGCGCACCACCGCACGCAGACCCAGCCCGGGAGCCGCCCCATGACCTCAGCAGCGAACCCTGCCCCGCTCTGGCAGCCCGACTCCGAGCGCATCGCCGCCGCCCGCGTCACCCGCTTCCAGGCGTGGGCCGCCGACCGCCACGGAGCCCCGGCCGACGGCGGCTACCCGGCGCTGCACCGCTGGTCCGTCGACGAGCTGGAGACCTTCTGGCAGGCCGTCGCCGAGTGGTTCGAGGTCCGCTTCACCACCCCGTACGACCGCGTCCTCGCCGACCGGTCCATGCCCGGCGCCCACTGGTTCCCCGGCGCCACCCTCAACTACGCCGAACACGCCCTGCGCGCCGCCGAGGACCCGGCCCGGGCCCAGGAGGCCGCACTCCTCTGCGTGGACGAGACCCAGCGGATCACGCCTGTGAGCTGGGCCGAGCTGCGCCGCCAGGTGGGCGCCCTCGCCGCCGGACTCCGCGCCCTCGGCGTCCGCCCCGGCGACCGCGTCAGCGGCTACCTCCCCAACATCCCGCAGGCCACCGCCGCCCTCCTCGCCACCGCCGCCGTCGGCGCCGTGTGGACCTCCTGCGCCCCCGACTTCGGCGCCCGCAGCGTGCTCGACCGCTTCCAGCAGGTCGAGCCCGTCGTCCTGTTCACCGTCGACGGCTACCGCTACGGCGGCAAGGAGCACGACCGCCGCGAGACCGTCGCCGAACTCCGCCGCGAGCTGCCCTCCCTGCGCGCCGTCGTCCACATCCCCCTGCTCGGCACCGATGCCCCCGACGGCGCCCTGGACTGGTCCGCCGTCACCGCCGGCGACACGGAACCCGTCTTCGAGCCCGTCCCCTTCGACCACCCGCTGTGGGTCCTCTACTCCTCCGGCACCACAGGACTGCCCAAGGCCATCGTCCAGTCCCAGGGCGGCATCCTCCTGGAACACCTGAAGCAGCTCGGCCTCCACTGCGACCTCGGCCCCGGCGACCGCTTCTTCTGGTACACCTCCACCGGCTGGATGATGTGGAACTTCCTCGTCTCCGGCCTGCTCACCGGCACCACCGTGGTCCTCTACGACGGCAGCCCCGGCCACCCGGCCGTCGACGCCCAGTGGGCCGTCGCCGAACGCACCGGCGCCACCCTCTTCGGCACCTCCGCCGCCTATGTCATGGCCTGTGCCAAGGCCGGCGTCCACCCCGGCCGCGACCACGACCTCTCACGCGTCGGCTGCGTCGCCACCACCGGCTCCCCCCTCCCTCCCGACGGCTTCCGCTGGCTGCACGACGAGGTCCGCGCGGACCTCTGGATCGCCTCCGTCAGCGGCGGCACCGACGTGTGCAGCTGCTTCGCCGGCGCCGTCCCGACCCTCCCCGTGCACATCGGCGAACTCCAGGCCGCCTGCCTCGGCACCGACCTCCAGTCCTTCGACCCCCAGGGCAAGCCGCTCATCGGCGAGGTCGGCGAACTGGTCGTCACCAACCCCATGCCGTCCATGCCCGTCCGCTTCTGGAACGACCCCGACGGCAGCCGCTACCACGACTCCTACTTCGACGTGTACCCGGGAGTCTGGCGCCACGGGGACTGGATCACCATCACCGGCACCGGCTCCGTCGTCATCCACGGCCGCTCCGACTCCACCCTCAACCGGCAGGGCGTCCGCATGGGCTCCGCCGACATCTACGAGGCCGTCGAACGCCTCCCCGAGATCCGCGAGTCCCTGGTCATCGGCCTGGAGGAACCCGACGGCGGCTACTGGATGCCCCTCTTCGTGCACCTCGCCGACGGCGCCGTCCTCGACGACGCCCTGCGCGACCGCGTCAAGCGCACCATCCGCGAACAGCTCTCCCCGCGGCACGTGCCCGACGAGATCATCGAGGTCCCCGGCGTCCCGCACACCCTGACCGGCAAGCGCATCGAGGTGCCCGTCAAGCGCCTCCTCCAGGGCACCGCCCTCACCAAGGCGGTCAACCCCGGCTCCGTCGACAACCTCGACCTGCTCCGCTTCTACGAGGAACTGGCCCGCACCCGTGGCAGCCGCGACTGACACCACCCGGCCCGCCCCGCCTCCGGGGGCGGGCCGCCCCAGGGCCCCGTTGTCAGTGCCGTCACTTAACGTGAGGGACCAGTGACAAGAAGCTCTCAGGGGGAACCAGAATGACCGAGACAGGCCGCCGCGCACGCCCGGCGCAGACCACCGCCCAGCGGCGCGCACTCCGCCGCGAAGTCCCCAGCACCGTCGGCATCCTCGCCGACCCGCGCGACTTCACCGCCATGCGCCGCTACCGCACCTTCACCTTCGACGACCACACCGCCTACCTCCGCCAGTCCGAACGCCTCCTCAGGGACCTCGCGGGCCGGCACCTGCACACCACCCTCGCCCTCTTCGACCCGGACGACTACGCCGAGTTCTGCGCCGAGACGGGCCTCGAAGCGGACAGCGCGGCCACCCGCAGCCGCTACACCGCGGACATCGCCGCCCGCGGCGTCACCGTCCCCTATACCGGGGCGCCCCTCGCCGACCTGCTGCCGCACCTCGTCGACGCCGCCGTCCGCCACGCCACCTGGCAGTACGCCACCCTCCTCCTCGCCGACCTGGGCGACTGTGCGCAGTGCGGCCAGGACACCGGGCGCTCCGCCTTCGACCGCGCCTCCCGCGTCCTGCACCGCATCCTCGATCTCGCGGGCCCCGGCAGTCACCACCTCGTCTGCAGCGTCCCCGCGCCCGACGAACAACTTCTCGCCGTGCTGCACGCCGAAGGCGGCGCCGGCCGCACCGCCCCCACCGTCGACGCGGACTCCGGCGTCCAGTTCGTCACCGTCCTCGCCGCGGGCCTCGCCCTGGAAGGCGCTGGCGGCATCGTCCTGCGCACCGTCCGCCCCGGCCTTCCCGACCACCTCCACGGCTGGCGGCTGGCCGGCGGCCGGGTCGCCCCGCTCACCGCGGGCGAGGTCTTCAGCGCCTACTGCACCGACGCCGCCACCGGTGAACCCGTCCCGCCCGAGCCCGGCGTCGAGTACTGCGCCGGCTTCCCCCTCCCACCGGACGACCCGGCGGCCCACCACCACTGACCACCACCACTGACCGCCGCCACTGACGGCCGCAGCACCCCCCGGCCCGGACACGCCCCGGCCACACCCCGGACACGCCGCAGGGGGCTCCCCGCCGACCCGGCGGAAAGCCCCCTGCGCTGAAACGACCGGCTGCGGCCCCGGCCGGCCCCGCGGCTACTCGCCGGAGAGCACCGCCTGTGCGGCCAGCCGCGCCTCCTCGGCGGTGTCGGCCGCACGCGCGGCCGAAGCGGCCCGCTCGCACTGCGCGAGCGAGTACTTCGCCAGCGTGGCCCGCACATAGGGAATCGACGCGGCACCCATCGACAGCGACGTCACGCCCAGGCCCGTCAGCACACAGGCCAGCAGCGGATCGGAGGCCGCCTCACCACAGACACCACAGCTCTTGCCCTCGGCCTTGGCCGACTCGGCCGACAGCGCGACCAGGTCCAGCAGCGCCGGCTGCCACGGGTCCTGGAGTCGGGACACCGCGCCCACCTGACGGTCGGCGGCGAAGGTGTACTGCGCCAGGTCATTGGTCCCGAGGGAGAGGAACTCGACCTCCTGGAGGATCGACCGCGCCCGCAGCGCGGCCGAGGGGATCTCGACCATGGCACCGAACTTGGCCTGGAGGCCCGCCTCCCGGCAGGCGTCCGCGAACGCCCTGGCGTCCGTGCGGTCCGCCACCATGGGCGCCATGACCTCCAGATACACCGGGAGGCCGTGCGCCGCCTTGGCCAGCGCGCTGAGCTGGGTCCGCAGCACCTCCGGGTGGTCCAGGAGACTCCGCAGACCCCGCACACCGAGCGCCGGGTTCGGCTCGTCCGCCGGAGTCAGGAAGTCCAGCGGCTTGTCCGCGCCCGCGTCCAGCACCCGCACGACCACCCGGCCCTCGGGGAACGCCTCCAGCACCTGTCGGTACGCCTCGACCTGCTTCTCCTCGGAAGGAGCCTGCTTGCTGTCGTCCAGGAACAGGAACTCCGTACGGAAGAGACCCACACCCTCCGCACCCGCGTCCACCGCCGCCGGCACATCACCCGGGCCGCCGACGTTGGCCAGCAGCGGCACCTTGTGCCCGTCGGAGGTCGCCCCCGGCCCGGTCGACGCCGCGAGCGCCGCCTTCCGCTCGGCCGCGGCCCGCTCCATCTCCGTCCGCCGCTCCTCCGTCGGGTCCACGAAGATCTCGCCGCTGCTCCCGTCGACGGCGACGAGTGTTCCCTCGGCCAGCTCACCGGCACCGGGCAGCGCCACCACGGCCGGCACCCCGAGCGCCCGCGCCAGGATCGCGCTGTGACTCGTCGGCCCGCCCTCCTCGGTGACGAAGCCGAGCACCAGCGCCGGATCCAGCAGAGCGGTGTCGGCGGGCGCCAGGTCGCGGGCGATCAGCACATAGGGCTCGTCGCTGTCCGGCACACCCGGCATCGGCACCCCGAGCAGCCGCGCCACGATCCGGTTCCGCACATCGTCCAGGTCCGCAACCCGCCCGGCCAGGTAGTCCCCGGCCCCGGCGAGCAGCGCCCGGTAGGCGGCGAACGCGTCGTACACCGCGCGCTCGGCCGTACTGCCGACGGCGATCCGCCGTTCCACGTCCGACATCAGCTCGGGGTCCTGGGCCATCATCGCCTGGGCCTCCAGGACGGCCTGCGCCTCGCCGCCGGCCAGATTCCCCCGGGCGATCAGGTCCGCTGCCACGGCCTCGACGGCCTGGCGCGCGCGCCCCTGCTCCCGCTCCGCGTCCTCGGGCGGGGCCTGCTTGGCCGGGGGTTCCAGGACCGCCGTGCCCATGTGCCGTACTTCGCCGATCGCCACCCCGTGGCTCACGCCCACGCCTCGCAGCGTTGTCTCCATCTCACCGTCTCCGCTAGGGCGGCGACCGCTGCCGCCGCGTTGGTTGTCCGATCCGCCGTCACCGGCGGACGCGGGTCACTGCCAGCCGAAGAGGTCCTCGCCGGCCTTCACCTCTCCGTCCTCCCGGACCTCGGAGAGCGAGTCGGGCGTGGCCTCCAGTGCCACGACCGGACAGATCGGCGACTTGCCCGCGGCCTCGACCTCGGACGGGTTCCAGCGGATGACGGCCTGGCCGCGCTGCACGGTGTCGCCCTTGTTGACGAGGAGTTCGAAGCCCTCGCCGTTGAGCTGCACCGTGTCGATGCCCAGATGCGTCAGCACCCCGTGCCCTTCCGCGTCCACGACGACGAAGGCGTGCGGGTGCAGGGAGACGACGATGCCCTCGACGGGAGCCACGGCTTCGGAGGGGCCCCGATCGGGATCGATCGCCGTCCCCGGACCGACCATCGCGCCGGAGAACACGGGGTCGGGCACGGCCGCGAGCCCGATGGCCCGTCCGGCGAGAGGGGACGTCACTGTGGTCATGGAGCCTCCCAGAGCGGGGATTTGGTGCTGCGCCGTCACGGCCTGTACCCGGACGGCACACTGTTGAGCAGGGTATGTCACTTGAAGTCCTGTTTCCGCCTGAAACCTACGAGTTGGCGGATCCAGGGAGCATCGCAAACGGTTTGCCTCGTCTGTGCACAAGCTGTACTGTCGACCACCTGCCTCGCTCCGACGCGACATCGGGTCGGAGGTCGGCGGTGCTCGTCAAGCCGAGATCCTAACTGGTCTAAACCACTACTGTCCGCAGGGTGGTGGTCAGAGGGGTCCGAAAAGGCTGATAGAGTTTGGAACACCGAAGGGAAGCGCCCGGAGGGCCTCTGTGAAAAGAGCCCGAAGGAAGCGTCCGTTCCTTGAGAACTCAACAGCGTGCCAAAAATCAACGCCAGATTAGTTGATACCCCGTCCAGCCGACGTGAGTTGTTGGTTGGTCGAGGTTCCTTTGAAGAAACACAACAGCGAGGACGCTGTGAACCGTCGGGTATTTTCCGCCCGGCTGGTTCCGCTCCCTGTGATGTGTCGACCCGATCACGGGTAAACATTCATGGAGAGTTTGATCCTGGCTCAGGACGAACGCTGGCGGCGTGCTTAACACATGCAAGTCGAACGATGAACCACTTC